>JAHECV010000036.1 GCA_024641555.1 Candidatus Planktophila sp. | reverse complement strand
TGGTCTAAAACCATTGATTCTGGCTTAGATGAGGTGGCTACCGCTATCGCACCTGATGGTCAGGGAAATATCTGGCTAGCCGGTAACTCAGCAGTTCCAATCAATGTGGATTCAAGTACCGCTGGAGTAACCGGATTAAATCCCGATGGCGTGGTCGTGGAAACGCCCGTACAACTGCGACCAGATATGCGGCTTTTGACGCTTTGGAAGCTAAATCCATCAGGTGAAGTTCAAGATAAGTTCACGCTTCTGCAGAGCGATATTTCGCTAGTTGATGCAATAGCCATCAGCGCAACTGGTGTTTCTATATTGGCTTCGCGTGAAAGTGGACCTTCTGTCATCAGTGCGAATTTAAGAGGCATCTTTGGAAAAGAAATCAGAATCGGAACAACTAAAACTAAGTTGAGTTCGATTATTCGATCTAGTGATGGTTCCATAAGCGTATTTGGCTCGAGTACCGAAACTTTAGGTGGGAAGAAGTTGGTTGGGCGCGAAGACGGTGTACTAATTAAGATTTCAAAGGCTGGCGCCATTGCTGCGGTTGTAAGAAGTTCTACTCCAAAGGGTTTTCGAAATTGGAATAGCGCAACATCAGCGCTCTTCTTAACTGGATCAGTTAAATCTGGCGCGGTAACAGAAACTGCTATAACTAAATTTACAAATACCTTTGCGCCAACCTGGACGACTCGTGTTTCATCCACTGGATATGCATTGGCAAGTAATGGACCGAGCAGTTCCTTCTATGTTGTTCTGGAGCCAACCGCTGCGATTAAAGGGCTAAGTAATTTCAAAGCAATTAAAGGGCAGAGTCTGGTTATTCAATTTGATTCTAAAGGTGCCTTGGCAAATGCTTTTACATCACCCGAATTTAGCCAGGCAAGAGCCCTAACTTATTCGCCAGATGGTGGCTTATATATTTTGACGCAAGATTCAATATTTAAAGTGGGCGCATCGAAATAAGCTGATTGCCAATTCCTGCGATTAGATAACGCACCTTATTTATAACAATCCAGGTGGAATCAATTCCGTCAGCGTTCTGTTCCTTTGCCACCAAGGAGATAACGCTCTTAGAAATATCGGCTGCGCACAGACGTTCTTGGCAGTTAAAAACAGTCGTTGAGCCATCGCTACTAATGAACTTCGCGGGATTGCCGAAGTTAGTTGTAGGTAGAGTTGTAATAACTGTTGGCGCATCTAGGTAGGCCCAACGGAGTTGCTCAGCCTTTGGCAAGTTAAGCGTTGACGCAGTTAGCCACGTGGCCAAGATTCCGCGCGCACCTTTCTGAAGATTTACCTCATAGCCAACGACTGCAACGGGACCACCAGAGCTATCAAGGGTTTGATATCGCCAACTGGTTGGAGAGAGCCCACTGCGCTTGGCAACACGAACGGCACCTGAAGTTGCTTCTTTTCGTTGATTAATTGTGAGAACGGAGTCGTAAAGCAAGATAGTTTCTTTACCGTCAAATAAAGCATCGAGATGGAAACCAACGTCGCCCGTAGTTCGATCATCGGTCTTGCGATCGCCATCAACTAATTCATATCTCCATTCAGATGTGCCCTTGGCTTTAACCGCACCTAACAAGATTCCTTGTGATTCATCGCGGTAGAAGACCTGAACCCCCGCGGCGCTAACCGAGCAGGCATTAGAAACGCTTACATCGCTGGCAGTCCGGACGCGGTTGGGATCTTCATAGTTATTTACAGCGCCACCATTACCGTCGATAACTTCATATTTAAATGTCTTGCCATCATAAGTGGCATAGCGCAGATCTTTATCAATCGAATCTGAATAGAAGATATGCAGAATTTGTGTCTTGCCATATCCGCTTACGCATGCAGAAACTTCTCCCGAAATTGCGTTGCGAGTGCGGCCCGCAGATCCACCGCGGCCATCTACGGTCAACTTGTTCCAGACTTTCCCATTCCAGAGCGCTAACTTCAGCGCGCCATTGATGGCATCTTGATAGATAACTGCAGGGTTGGTATTAAAAGTAACGCTGGTTAAGTTCTGCGCTTGCGCTGCAGGATCTATCACTGCTTTCTGCCAACCTGCTTGTGGAGTTACTGCATTAGTTGTAATTGGATCTGAAGTTCCGAGCGAGTTTGATGCGGTTATTGAAAATGTATAAGAAGTGCCATTCTTTAAACTCGAAAGAGTTATCGGACTATTGGTATAGCTCTTCTCAGCGCCAGTCTTTAAGTTTTTAACTGTGTAGCTCGTGATTTGAGCAGCGCGTGCATTGGCTGGGGGATCGAAGCGAATAATTGCTGCGCTATCCGAAATTAGCGCTTGGGCATTGCGAACTTGTTGGGGGATGCCAACTGCGATGCCTACCGGCGGCTTATTGCGCAGATCTTGCATCATCGCCAATAAGAGTGGACCAGGTTCATGGAAAATTTCACCAGCATCTAGATTCGGCGACATAACCGCATCCAGACCTGCACTTGAGAAAGTAGCCTCATCTAAGTGGCTTACTGATGAACCATCCTCATAACTCTTTGGAGTGTATAGAAGTGGCTTTACTCCACCGTTAGCTGCGATTCCAGCTGGCCCTGACCAAACTAACTTTGAAGTTAGCGCTTCGCCAAGTTCAAGTGATGGCGAAGGCAAATCTGAAAGCCTGCGACCGTCTCCGGTCTGCACATAAGCATCGTATGCAGTTGGTTGATCGATAGAACCATAACCAAAGAATTCGTCATAGCTATCAGTCGAAAGAAAACCTAAGCCATGGGCCATCTCATGCAGAATAACTGATTGGAGATCGTATTCTGATTTGCTTGGTCCAGTTCCGCCACCGCGATACCAGCTTGCTAATGAGTTAACGGTGATAATCATTTCGGGGTTGTCACCATCTAAATCTTTTCCGGCAAGCGCGTTCGCTAAAGCTGATGGGTACCAGAGACTGGCATCAGGTGCGCCAGTAAAATTTGAGAAGTAACTGCCAGGACGAGCGCTTCCTAAAATGCTAAATGAAGAAGAACGTCCCCAAGTTGCGTCAATGTAAATCGGAACCTTTGAATCAAAATTTGCTGCCCAAACATCGATCGATGCCTGCACTTGGGCTTTAGTCCACTCGGGGAAGTTGTTGTACTTAACAATAAATTTAGATTTCTTTTCAAGTTTGCCAACTTTTGGTTGCCGAGCTTGGTCAACGTTAGTTGCCGGTCCGGCATATACATTTCCCCATTGCGTTGCGGGACGAACTCGAACAAGCGCTTCTGCCGTAGTTGGTGTAATTAATCCGAGCAAAATTGCGGAGATCGCTGTGAGTATGGCAACAGAGCGAGTGGGAATTCGCTTAAATTTCCTTGCCATAGCGCCCAACGCTATCAGGGTGCGAGAATGTGGCCATGTCCCCTGAAGTATCAACCGATTTCGCCGAGGTAATCGCGCGGATGAAAACGGAACGCCCAATAACTCTCGATTTCAGCGGCAATTCTGCACGTCCCGAACCGACGCTAGATGAAGCGCGAATGGAATTAGCAAATTCAATCGGCGAGATCGCTCACAAGGTTTTCTCAAAGAAGTATGGTCCTTTGGTAGGAACGGTCACGAAGACAACTGCTGAAACGCTATTGAAAAACGCCGAAGAAAATATCTACCGCGCTAAAGGTGATGCCACGCTAATTATTCAAGAGCTAGTTGATCGTGCGTTTACTTCACCAAAGAAAAAGAAAAAGTGAAACCGCTCGTAACAATTTATTCACGAAGCGGGTGTCATCTCTGCGAAAGCGCTGAAGCAACTATTGAAAACCTGAAAGCTGAATTGGACTTTGAGTTAGAGATAAAGCTTATAGATGACAATCCTGAGCTAGAGAACCTTTATGGCCATGAAGTTCCGGTCATCCATATAAATGGTGAGCATCACGACTTTTTCAGAGTGGATGTTGAACGATTTAAATCTTGCCTTGAAAGACATCATCTGCGTCAATAATTCGGTATGAGTAACCTTGCTCGGCAAGGAAGCGCTGACGGTTCTGCGCAAAGTCTTGATCGATAGTGTCGCGTGAAACGACTGAGTAAAACTTTGCACCGCGGCCATCAGCCTTCGGACGCAAAATACGTCCCAATCTTTGCGCTTCTTCCTGGCGCGAACCAAAAGCTCCAGATACTTGAATTGCAATAGTTGCTTCAGGCAAATCAACCGAGAAGTTGGCGACTTTAGAAACGACTAAACAAGTAATTTCGCCAGTGCGGAAAGCGGCAAAGAGTTTTTCGCGCTCTTTAATTGGAGTCTCACCTTTAATCACAGGCACTCCGAGCGTTTCGGATAAATCATCAAGTTGATCAATGTATTGGCCAATGACTAGAACTTGTTCGCCCGCATGTAGGCCAACCAACTCTTCAACCACATCACGTTTAGTTCGGGTGGTCGCGCAGTAGCGATAGCGCTCCTCTGGTTCGGCTGTGGCATAAGAAAGGCGTTCTGCTTCTGTGAGATTTACGCGAACTTCGATGCACTCGGCGGGTGCGATATACCCCTGCGCTTCGATCTCTTTCCAAGGAACATCAAAGCGTTTTGGGCCGATTAATGAAAATACTTCGCCCTCCATGCCATCTTCGCGAACCAACGTTGCAGTTAGGCCCAAACGGCGGCGTGACTGAATATCAGCGGTGAAGCGGAAGATTGGAGCCGGAAGTAAGTGAACTTCGTCGTAGATAATCAGACCCCAGTCATGGGTATCAAATAGATCAAGGTGTGCGTAAACACCATTCTTCTTCTTAGTCATAACTTGATAAGTAGCAATGGTTACTGGACGTATTTCTTTCTTCGCACCAGAGTATTCGCCAATCTCATCTTCATTAAGCGTTGTACGACGCAGTAACTCTTCACGCCATTGGCGAGCAGCGACTGTGTTTGTTACAAGAATTAAAGTGGTTGCTTTGGCATGAGCCATTGCAGCTGCACCAACAATTGTTTTTCCTGCGCCACAAGGAAGTACAACAACGCCTGATCCGCCATGCCAGAAACCTTCGGCGGCTAATTCTTGATAAGGACGAATCTTCCAATCGCTCTGCTTTAAAGCGATTTC
>JAHECV010000028.1 GCA_024641555.1 Candidatus Planktophila sp. | reverse complement strand
ATAATCCCGATCAATACTCTCTCGGTTGAGTTAGATAGAAAGCTTTCAATTCTTGCTAAAGCCGCCTGCTGGTTCGCTAATTGTTCGGGCATTTTTCAAGTTTAGCGCTTGAACTTAACTCAAGACTAGGGAATCATAATTTCATGATAAAAAATGGAATCATCAACGGAGATCTCGCCTCACTCTTAGCTCGCTTTCGCCATGTAAATACGATCGCAATTGTTGATGGCCCATTTCCTACCTATCCAAATGTGGAAACCATTGATCTAGCGCTCGTCATGGGCGCGCCGACAGTTTCACAGGTTTTAGATGCGATCTTGCCCCACTTAGATTTAACCGGCATGTATCTCGCTGCTGAATTTGAAGCCAAGGTCGATGCCGCAACAGTTGCCGAATACAAGACTCATCATCGCGGTCTTGCGACAACTGTGATTCCTCATGAGGAGTTCAAAGTAAAAGTTGGTCAAGCTTTAGGAATTATTCATACCGGAGATGCAGTTCCTTACAGCAGCGTTATTTTGCGATCAGGCTGAAATCTATTTCCTCAATAGTTGGATAAGAAGATTGTGCGCCTTTGCGCGTAACGCTCTTAGTCGCACAATCGATTCCAAATTGAACTGCGCTCTCTTCGGTTGCACCTGATGCGAGTGCGGCAGCAAATGCCCCGATAAAACAATCGCCGGCGCCAGTCGTGTCTGTAGCCGAAACTTTATTTGCTGCAAAACGTTTTACTGAACCTTCGGCAGTAACCAAAGCTGCTCCGTCGCTTCCTAAAGTTACGATTGTGCGGCCATTAGCACGTAGCGATGCAATCACTGCATCCGAATCTGGTGCTCGATGTGTTTTATCAAGTTCTGCAAATTCAATCTCGTTCGGAATTAACCAATCCGTTAACTCAAGAAGTTCATCAGTTAGCGGTTGATAGGGCGCCGGATTAAGAATTGTGGTGATTCCTAATTCTTGTGCGGTCCGAAAAGCGGCCAAGGTGACTTCTTGGGGGATTTCGCATTGCGCAATCAATACGCTGACATCTTTTAATTTGGAAACTTCATCAACGGCGTTCTGAGGTGTTAGCGCAAAGTTTGCACCTGGAACGATGGAAATTCGATTCTGACCTTCGCCATCTACCCAGATATGCGCTACGCCTGTATGCGTTGGAAGACGAAGAACAGATGAAGTATCCATTCCGCAATTTTTAAAGTTGGCCAAGCTTTCATCACCAAATCCATCGCTACCGATACCGGTAATCATTGTCACCTTGGCGCCGGTGCGAGCCGCCATTACCGCTTGGTTTGCGCCTTTTCCACCAAAGCCAGTCGTGAAACTATTTCCGAAACGAGTCTCACCGGCTGCTGGAAGAACATCGGCATAGACCGTTAGATCCATCATTGTGCTTCCGATGACTGCGATTTTCGTAGTTGAAAAACCCGACATTTTTATAGCGCAACTTCCGCATGAGTTTCATGAGACTTCATTGCTGCGGCAAAAGCGCGATGAGAGTCAACAACCTCAGAAACTGATGCGCAGGCAAATTTATCGCCGAGCTTTCCTTCACGTTCTGCGAAGTAGGCAGCCCACATCTGCAAGAGCGCATCAGGAAAACCAAATTCAAATATATGTCCGGTGATAACAGGCCAATTTGTTACATGGCCCGGTTGAATCTCAGACCAAACTTGTTCGCCATTGCGCAGTGCAAAGGTGTGATAAACCGCAGGATTTTTGGTGCTAAAGCGAACTCCCCCAGTCATTCCTATCGCGCTAAAGAAGAAGGTGTTGCTTTCACCTGGGGCAATTCGCTTCATCTCCCAGAACATAGGAAATTCACGACCATTGCCAGGATTAGCAGCTCGCATCGCAAGAACTGCGTTGTCAAAAGTATCGCAAGGTACTTGCTCACCTTGGGCATTTTCACGATGTGTAACGATATCGTCGAGAATTGCAAAGACTTTACTTGGTTTATATCCCAAACGAAGCGGAATATGTGCGGCATGCATGCCTAGGTCACCCAAAACGCCGATTTCTCCGCAGAATTTGCGTTGACGTTTCCAATTAATTTTCTTTGCGCGATCAATATCTGAAGAGTGCAAAAGTCCTGAGCGAACTTCAACAATTTCACCAAGATTGCCGCTGCGCGCTTCACGTATCGCAGCTTGGGCACCTGGATAGAAAGGTAGTTCACTGGATACTCGGACGAAGTTATTCTTGCCGGCAAGGGCGGCTTCGATCTTTTCTGCGGCAGATAAATCAATTCCGAAGGGTTTTTCGCCCAAGAAATCTTTGCCTGAGTTAATAGCGGAGATATAAATTTCTTCGTGCAAGTTATGTGGCACGGCAATGTAAACCACATCAACATTGGGGCTAGCTAAAAGTTCTTTGTAATCGCTATATGACTCGGCGACCCCCGCGTTGGTAAAGAACTCGCGCACAGCATCAGATGTATCGGCGATTGCAGTTATTTCGGGGCGTACCGGATGATCCAGTAGGGCATCCCAGCGGCCAACTAGCGCAAGAAGTTCGCGCCCCATTAGCCCGCCGCCGATAATTCCGACCTTTACCTTTTTCTGTGAAGGCATATTAAGCAGAGACAATCTTTAGAGCGTCTTGGGCTGAAGTTCCTTTATGCAACATCGCCATCAGCGCTTGCGTCATCTTCGCTGGTTTTGGATGAGCGATGATATTTCGACCATAAACAATTCCAGCGGCGCCCTGCTTTAGAACTTCTGCAGTGCGATTTAGAAGTTCTTCATCAGAAACGCGTCCGCCACCTCGAACTAGCACTGGAACTGAACCAGCTGTTTGAATCACATGATGATAATCAGCAGCGTTATCGGTTGGGTCAGCTTTAATCACATCTGCGCCAAGTTCAATCGCCTGGCGAACAAGTGGAACAACTTTTTCAAGTTCGCCATCTGATGTGTATCCACCAGTAGTTGCATCTTTCATTACCAACGGCTCAACCATCAAAGGCATTCCGTAGTGCTCGCATTGCGCTTTTAGAGTCATGATGTTGCGAATACAAGCATCGCGAAGTTCTGGGCGACCCGGAAGATCAAGCAGGTTTACAACGACAATCGCTGCATCTAATCGAACGGCTTGAAGTACTGGCTCTTCAAGTAGGATGCTAAATAAGTGATCAGGAATTACCTTTCCATAAACATTTGCCACATCTGTGCGCAAAACAAGTGAAGGCTTATGAGGATTTGGATTATTTTGGAGAAGTTTGGCTTGTCCTAGGGTTAATTGGATTGCATCTGGCGCCGCCTCGATCAAGGTGTTAACGGCGGCGCCCATATCTTCAATCCCCGCAAGAAATGTTCCTTCGCCAAAGAAGCCATGGTCCACTGCAATATCGAAGCAGCGGCCATTGTTGAATAAGCGCTTGAGGCGAATAGATACATCAGACATTAAGTAACTCCATTTTCACTGGTAATTTCTCGAACCCTGCAAGTAGTCTAGAACCATGTCACAGAGTTCAACCACCCCCGCAAAGCTCCCATCAAATCAATTCGATCACTTCTATCGCGGTGGAAATCGAATCGGAGCCTTGCGTCACGGTCCGGGCGGACCAATGCGTCCCGAAGAGTGGATCGGTTCGATCACAACTCGTTTCGGTGAGCCAGAGCAAGGTTTATCGCGACTAAGTGATGGCACATTGCTTCGTGATGCGATTAAAAACGATGCCGATGGATGGCTCGGCGCCGATCACGTTAAAAACTTTGGACTTAGCACTGAGATATTAATTAAGTTATTAGATCCTGATCAACGCCTTCCGGTTCATTACCATCCAAATAAGGCATTTGCGAAAACTCATCTTGGTTTAGATCACGGCAAAACTGAAGCTTGGATTATTTTGGAAGCACCAGAAGGTTCTGGCGTTGGATTAGGTTTTGCCGAAACCCAAAATAAAGAAGATCTTCTTAAATTGGTGCGTGCTCAGGATTCTGCAGCGCTTCTGGCATCGCTTCGCCGCACCGAAGTTCAAGTTGGAGATGCAGTACTTGTTCCAGCTGGCGTTGCACATGCAATTGATGCCGGAATTTTTGTTCTCGAACTGCAAGAACCAACGGATTTATCTGCGCTTCTCGAATGGGAAGGTTTTGCAGTCGATGGCATTAAAGATGGCCATCTCGGTTTAGGTTTTGAAACCGTTACCGATGCGCTCATGCTCGATCCACTTTCTGATGCGGAATTCGAATCACTTATTACCCATAACGTCTTCTCTGGCGGAGCGCTTCGCTCAGTGCTTCCACTTAAATCTGATGGCTACTTCCGCGCTCATCTAGCTCCTGGCACGGGTGACTTCCCAGCAGGATTCGCAGTCGCTCTTGTGTTAGATGGCGCCGGAACAATTACCTTTGCAAGCGCGCCGGAGATGGCTATTTCAAAAGGTGATGCAGTCGTAATTCCATATAGCGCCGGTGCATTTACCTTTGCAGGCGCAAATGCAATTGTCTGTCGGCCACCACTTGCTGAATTGGCGCGCGTTGCGCCTTAAGCGCCACCGTAAATAAGACACATATGTCTGCGCAAATACTTATCGGAGTTGATATTGGAACTTCACGAATTAAAGCGGTTGCTACTGATCTCGATTTAAAAGTCCTTGCCGAATACGCCGAACCAACTCCTTGGCGCCACGAAAAAAACACCAGTGATATAGATATGGTGCTTTTGGCAAAGACTGTAATAGCAGTTGCGGCAAAGGCAGCCGAAAGCGCAAACGGCAAAGTAGCGGCGATTGGCTTTACTGGATTTAGCGAAACTGGTGTTTTGATAGATGGCAACGGCAAGCCGCTAGCACCCGGAATGGCTTGGCACGATCCCCGCGGAATTACCGAACCAATACTTAGCGAGTTGGGTGATTTTGAATTTAGAGCGCGCACTGGCACCTTGGTAAATGAGATTGCATCAATTTCAAAGACGCTTTGGTTAAATAAAGAATTTCCCGAAAGTCGTAAGGCAAAACATTTTCTTTCTGCACCAGAGTGGGTCGCTTATTGTCTAGGTGCAGAATTAGTTAATGAGCTATCACTAGTTAGCCGCACTGGTTTCTTTGACGTTGAAGCTCGCGCACCTTGGCATGAAGCGATGGCGCTAGTCGGTGGCGGTGAAGATTTCTTAGCGCGCTTAGTTGTTGCAGGCGAGCCAATCGGAATTGTTAATAACGAAGCACCAGAAGTATTGCGA
>JAHECV010000025.1 GCA_024641555.1 Candidatus Planktophila sp. | reverse complement strand
CTTTCGCTTTATGCGCTTTTTTACGTTGGAGCTCTTCAAAAGCTGGAGAACCTGGAGTTGGGTTGCGTTTAATTACATAAAACTGTTGTCCCCAAGTCCAGAAGTTGGTTGTCGACCAATAAATCAAAACTCCAACCGGAAAGTTAACTCCTGAGATTGCAAAAATTAATGGGAATAAATAAAGCATGATTTTCTGCTGCTGCAACATCATATTGTTGCTTGAATCCATTTTTGGCATTCCTTTTACCATCAACTGACGTTGAGTTGTAAAGGTTGTAGCCGACATAATAATAATAAGTGCGACGGTAACGATTTTTACAGTTGTATCACTGGAACCAAGAAAAGTTTCAGAGATAGATGCACCGAAAAATTTTGCTTGCGCGGCGCTTACTAAATATTCGCCTTTTAGATATCCATGTGGGACATCCTTCGCGATGCCATTGAGCACTGTGAATAGTGAAAAGAAAATTGGTGCTTGCGCCAAAATTGGGAAACATGATGCAAGCGGATTTGTTTTATGTTCTTTATAAAGCTTCATCATCTCTTCTGATTGCTTCTGGCGATCATCTTTATACTTCGCCTGAATAGCTTTCATTTGTGGTTGTAGCGCAGTTAACGCACGTTGGCTTTTAATCTGCTTTACAAAGAGTGGAATTAAAATAATTCGAATTAGAACAACTAGGCCCATAATTGATAGCGCCCATGTAACACCACTGTCTTTTCCAAAAATAGGAGATAAAGCTTTATGGATTAAGACAATTACTCCGGATACAAGGTTGTAGAGCGGATTTAAAATAGTGCTCATTTACATAACTCCTACGCTGGTTTTAGTGGTTGTTGAAACTTCTTTTACTGCATAATCGACCCCGCCGTTAGACCATGGGTTACAGCGAACCAAGCGCCAGAGAGCCATCCCAACGCCCCGGATTCCGTAATTGGAGATAGCGGATGCGGCATATGAAGAGCATGATGGGTAGTACTTACAACGTGGTGCAAAGGATGGAGAAATCCATTTTTGGTAGAAATTGATTAAGTAAACTAAAACTCTGCGCATTTATTTCACCGTGTTTCGCGCCGAGCGCTCAAGCAATTTAGTAACAAGCTTTTCAATTTCAGAGATAACTTCACCTGAACTATTTTTTGCTAAGGCGCGAATTACTAAGAGTGAACCGTTGGGGAGTTGCGAAATTTGAGGAGCTGCTGCATGACGAAGTTTTCGGGCTAAAGTGTGACGAACAACAGAACCGCCCACGCTCTTATTAATAATTAATCCAAATTTTGGAGATGTTGAAATTTCTGGCTTTGTTTCGGTGGCAGGGTGGATGTAGAGATATCCAACAAAATTTTCTGAGGTGACACGGATCCCACTCTTGGTTGCGCGAGCGAAATCGGTGCTTAAGGTTAAACGTGCGTTTTTAGGCAGCACGAGGTCTTCCGGTGCGGCTCTATAACTTACGCAGAGAGACGGGCGCGGCCTTTAGCGCGACGAGCTGAAAGAACTGCACGTCCTGCGCGAGTCGCCATACGCGCACGGAAGCCGTGCTTCTTGGCGCGACGACGGGTATTTGGTTGGTAGGTGCGCTTTGTCATGATGACTCCTTCTAAAACTTAAACTTTGGCCTGTGCGGTTTGAGCGTGGTTAGGTTTTTACTGACCTAACCTGTGCGACAAACCGGTTTCTATGAACTCTTCATAAATACGGGGGAAGCAAGGAGGTAACGGTAGAGGTGTGGATAGAGTTGGGTCAAACTGGATCCTGGGTTGAGGGTTGTGGATAACCGCTTGCTTTTCTGGCAAAAGGGCCTTACTTTTCACCTCTGTCCACAGGCATCCGTCAAAGTGGCTCTAAATGAAGGCTAAAGCCCTACTTTAGACCACAGCCTGTGGATAACATTGTGGATAGTCCAAGGGGGCGAAAATGGCAGTTGTCGAGATGGAACTCGCCGACCTCTGGGACCGGGTTATTGAACACGTTTCACTCGGAGAACCACAACATCGTGCATTTTTAACAATGACTAAACCGCTTGGATTAATACAAAGCGATGGTGGAATCACAAACCTTCTAGTTGCCGCACCAAATGTATTTGCAAAAGATGTTCTTGAGTCTCGTCTTCGCGTTGTTGTTAATGAAGTATTAACGCGCGAGCTTGGAGATAAAACAAATATCGCAGTTATGGTCGATGAGTCACTTGAGCTCGCAGATCACCCCGCACCCGCGGTTGTTATTGAGGCTGCTCCAACTCGACCTGGTACGGGCCGTGACTCATCTGAGAATTCAGTTCGCAAGAGCGATGAACCATCACAATTAAATCCGCGTTACATCTTTGAAACTTTTGTTATTGGTGCATCTAACCGTTTCGCACACGCCGCAGCTGTCGCTGTCGCTGAAGCACCCGCTAAGGCTTACAACCCGCTATTTATCTACGGCGAATCTGGACTTGGTAAGACCCACTTATTACATGCAATCGGAGCTTATGCGAAAGAGCTTTATGGCAGCGTCCGAGTGCGTTATGTTTCATCAGAAGAGTTCACAAACGACTTTATTAACTCGATTCGCGACGATAAAGCATCGGCTTTCCAGCGCCGTTATCGCGACCTTGATGTGTTGCTCGTCGACGATATTCAATTTTTAGAAAATAAAGAACGTACTCAAGAAGAGTTCTTCCACACATTTAACACGCTTTATAACGCAAATAAACAAATCGTTATCTCATCTGACCGACCACCAAAGCAGTTAACAACTCTTGAAGATCGTCTACGTTCACGGTTCGAGTGGGGTTTGATTACAGATATTCAGCCGCCCGAACTAGAAACTCGCATTGCGATTCTTCGTAAGAAAGCAGCGCAAGATAAATTAAATGCGCCAGATGATGTTCTTGAATATATCGCCAGTAAAATTTCTACAAATATTCGCGAGCTCGAAGGTGCGTTAATTCGAGTTACCGCTTTCGCAAGCCTTAACCGACAAAGCGTCGATCTCGGTCTTGCTGAAATTGTTTTAAAGGATTTGATTCCAAGCGGCGCAGGTCCAGAGATAACCGCTCCAACAATCATGGCCCAGACTGCGGCTTACTTCAGTCTGACAATCGACGACCTTTGCGGCACTTCTCGTTCTCGCGTCTTAGTTAATGCGCGCCAGATCGCAATGTATTTGTGCCGCGAACTTACCGAGCTTTCGCTGCCAAAGATCGGGCAAACCTTCGGCGGCCGTGACCACACCACGGTTATGCACGCCGATCGTAAAATTCGCCAATTAATGGCAGAGCGCCGCTCGATCTATAACCAAGTCACTGAATTAACCAACCGGATCAAATCCCAAAATAGGGGTTAGCTCTTTTGTCCGATTTCTATCACTTTGGGGTGCTTACCCCCAGTTGTGGAGAAACTGTGGACAACTGTGGATTTAAGCGTTCGATCTGTGGTTAAAGACTTTAACTACGAGAGATATTTAAGGAAAGGGGTCTAAGTTGCTAAATAACGAACCGGCTACACACAGTTACACCCAACTTATCCACACTTTTCCAACAGGAAATAACCCTTTTGAGCAGGGCTTTTCGTCTTTATCCACAGATATCCCTGGTGGTTACTACTACTACCTATATATACAAGAAACGCGCCCCCAAGCGAACCCCACAGCTTTCTCCTCTAAAAACCAACTAACTAAAAAGCAACTGGCTATGCAAGACTTTCAACTAAAGAAAAAGAGGGTTGTGGCGTGAAATTTACTGTCGATCAAGGCGCACTTACTGATGGCGTCAACTGGGTCTCTCGAAGCCTTTCCACCCGACCAATTAAAACCGAACTACTCGGAATTGTTATCGATGCAACTGGCGATGAAGTAGTTCTCTCAGGTTCCGACCTCGAAACATCTAGCAAATCTTTCTTTAAAGCCGATATCTCACAACCTGGAAAAGTTCTAGTTCCTGGAAAACTATTAGCGGAAATATCTCGCTCACTTCCTAATAAACCAATCACAATTACTTTAGATGGCTCAAGAGTTCTTGTTACTTCAGGCTCTGCAAAATTTACCCTTCCCACCCTCTCAATCTCGGAATATCCAAACCTTCCCGAACTTCCTGAAACAACCGGAGTAGTTGCAAGCGATGTCTTTGCAACCGCTGTTGCTCAAGTCGCAATCGCGGCAGGTCGCGATGATTCACTTCCAACACTCACAGGTGTTCATGTTGAAATCAACGAAGAGACTGTCACTTTGGCAGCGACCGACCGTTACCGATTAGCTGTTCGTGAATTTAACTGGCAACCAACCGCACCCGGAGTTTCTACAACATCACTGTTGCGCGGGCGCACCATTGCCGATGCCGCTAAATCGTTAACCGGTTCAAAAAACGTTTCACTTTCATTTGCTCCTACAACTAGCAACGATCGCCTCGCGGGATTTTCTGGTGAAGGTAAATCAATGACATCACGTATGTTGGACGGAACCTTCCCTCCCTACCGTCACTTACTTCCACAAGAAGTAACAACAACAGCAATTGTTGAAGTTGCACCATTTTTAGATTCTGTACGCCGCGTTGCGCTCGTAACCGATAAAACAGTTCCGCTACGTCTTGAGTTTGCAAACAACTCAGTTTCACTAGAAGCGGGCGCTGGAGAAGAAGCCCAAGCAACCGAAGCAATTGAAATCTTGCTAAACGGCGAAGCGATATCAATCGCCTTCAACCCAGTTTTCTTAGCCGATGGTTTGCAAGCCGTCGGCACATCATTTGTACAAATCTCCTTCACTGGTTCAAATAAACCAGCGATCCTTATGGGCAAATCAGATCGCGATGGCAAGGTAATCGAGAACTATCGCTACCTCTTAATGCCGATGCGCTACGCCTCCTAAGGCTCTTTTAATGCGCGTTAAAAAATTAGCGCTGACTAATTTCCGCTCATATAAAACCCTCGAGCTTGAACTAACCCCAGGCCCAACAACGCTCATCGGTAACAACGGTTCGGGCAAAACCAATATCGCGGAAAGCTTGATCTACCTTGCCTACCTTTCCTCACACCGCGTTTCACAAAATCTTCCACTACTTCATCTCGGAACAGATCAAGCGATTATCCGCGCAGAGATAGAGCGCGATGAACGCACCTTGCAAGTTGATCTTGAAATAAATGCAAGTAAGGCAAATCGTGCTCGTTTAAATCAAAACCCTACAAAGTCACAACGCGAGATATTAGGTGCGCTACAAGTAATTTATTTCTCACCTGAA
>JAHECV010000024.1 GCA_024641555.1 Candidatus Planktophila sp. | reverse complement strand
CCAGCAGACCTCGATTTCATGTCACTCTTCCATGGCGTTGATGAACGTGTACCGATAGAGGGACTTCGATTTGGGGTAAATGTTTTGCGCGATTTCTTAGAGAGCTGCTGAAACTTCGTTTAACGCGTTCCTCACTAAGTCAGGAAGGGCTATCTCTTCACTCGCCAATATTCCCTGCAGCTGTGCTCCAGTACGCGCGCCCACTACTGAACTCGTTACTCCAGGAAAGTCGCGAACCCAAGCAAGGGCGACTTCTAGTGGTGAATAGCCGAGTCCCTGCGCTGCGACAGAAACCGCTTCGACAATTCGCCGCGATCTTTCGTTGAGATATGGCTCTATAAATGGCGCAAAATGTGGAGTTGCTGCGCGCGAATCTGCCGGAATTCCGTTGCGGTATTTTCCGGTAAGAACTCCACGTCCCATTGGTGACCACGCGATGAATCCGGTTTCTAAAGCCGCAGCACATTGCAGCGCATCCCGCTCCGGGCCTCTATTTAAGAGAGAGAATTCGTTCTGCATCACGGCCACGGGAGCCTTTGCGCTATTAGATTCTTGAAGCGAAATGGCGCGCGCGCTCTGCCAGCCGTTGAAATTTGAAATGCCAACATAACGGGCACGCCCAGATGAGTATGCCCAGTCGAGTGCGGAAAGAGCATCATCTAACGGTGTATTGATATCCCAATTTTGGATAAACCAAATATCGACATAACTGGTTCCGAGTCGGGTTAGCGACTTATCAAGTGAACTCATTAGAGCAGTACGTGAATTATCGGTCGTTAGATAACCATCAATATATGACGAACCTGCTTTGGTTGCGATGATCACATCTTCGCGCTTGAAAAGCGTTCCGACGAGTCCGCCGATGACGCGCTCAGCATCGCCATCGCCATAATGGCTGGCGCAGTCCAGATAGTTACCGCCGGCTTCAATGAAAGCTCGGGCTTGATCAGCTGCTTCATGGGTATCTGTATCTCGGCCCCACGTCATTGTTCCAAGGCCGAGGCGCGAAAGTAAGAGACCAGATTTACCTGCGCGGCGGAGTTCCATGGCGGCCACCTTAGCAAGACGCAAATGAAAATTACGGATAACCTTCCAACATGACACGGATAGTTTTACTCCGCCATGCTCACTCTGTCGCAAATGCGGCAGGAGTTCTTGCGGGAAGAACTCCGGCTATCGCGCTCTCCAAAGATGGAGTCAGGCAATCACTTGAACTTGCTGATCGCTTAACTGGCGTCACCTTCTCGGCGATACGAATAAGTCCGATGGAGAGATGCGCAGAGACGGTAAAGCCTTTAATTGATCGGTTCTCCGGCGCCGAACTCAAACACATTAGTATTGAAAAAGATGAAGATTTAATTGAAGTCGATTACGGAAAGTGGACCGGAAAGAAGTTATCAACTCTCTCAAAAGATAAGGCGTGGAAAATTGTGCAAGATACGCCCAGCGCCATGTATTTCCCTGGGGGAGAAGGGCTGCTTGACGTACAGGCAAGAGCGATGCGAGCTCTAAATCGCGTCGCTCATTTGCCCGGATCTGACGTCAAGGTCTTAGTAAGTCATGGTGATGTAATTAAAGCGATCCTTGCCAGCGTTCTTGGAACACATTTAGACCATTTCCAAAAGATCGTTATCGATCCCGCCTCAATATCGATCCTTGATTTCAATGGTACTGATTTTCGGGTATTAACTATGAATAACACCGCTTCTGAAGTCGCTTCATTCTTAGCGAAATCGAAGAAAGCAAAGAGTTTAAAAGCTCTGGTTGGCGGCGGATCAGGACGGGAAAATTAACCGATGAGCGGACAAATTTTTCTCTTTGATCCGGCTGAGCGTTTCGTAGTTGGCACCGTTGGAATTCCCGGGGAAAGAACCTTCTTCCTGCAGGCTCGAACTGGTGCAAGGATGATCTCGGTCTCCTTAGAAAAGGCGCAGGTTGCAGCACTGGCTGATCGCATACAACAGATACTTCGCGAGATACGAAACTCCGAACCGCTAACGATCTTCGATCGTGTTGTTCGCGACGAGCAACCCTTGGAAACGCCTATAGATGAAGAGTTTCGGGTTGGAGTTATTGGCCTGGCCTACATCTCCGATCGCAAGTTGATTGAAATAGATTTACAAGCAATAGCCGATGGTCAATCTCCAGAGGATGAAGAGGCGTTATTAGAGATCTCGGAAAGCCAAGATATTTTGCGGGTGTTAATTCCATTGGGCTATGCCGAAAGTTTTGCTAAACGTGCCTTTGCAGTCGTCGGAGCGGGTAGAGCACCTTGTCCATTTTGTGGTGGCCCGATCGATCCCAGCGGTCATCTCTGTCCGCGCGCCAATGGGTATAGAAGATGAGCCAGATCGATGCGCTTGAGATTGAAAATTTCTTACGCGATTTAAGCCAAGGTTCTCTCTCTATATCTGGCCGATTGGTTGATGCATCGAATGCCACTCTTTACGCCTCTTGCCAAGTCAAAGATCGAACCCTTACTTGCATCTATAAACCGATCGCCGGGGAGAAACCCTTATGGGATTTTCCCGATGGAACTCTGGCAAATCGGGAGTATCTAACTTTTCTGATTAGTCATTGGCTCGGCTTGCATTTAGTACCACCAACAGTCCTTAGGGATGGTCCATATGGAACTGGGATGGTGCAACTCTGGATCGATATAGATGAGAGCATCGATCTAATGGATTTTTTCAAGCAAGATCATCCTGAACTTCGTAAAATTGCGCTTTTAGATTTGATAACCAATAACACAGATCGCAAAATTGGTCACTTAATCCCAACACCTGATGGTCGAGTCTTTGGATGCGATCACGGGGTTACCTTTCATGAAGAAGATAAATTGCGAACCGTTCTCTGGCAGTGGGCGAGTCAACCTTTCACAGATCATGAGTTGGAAACTCTGCAACTAGCAGCGCTTTTGATTGGGACTGAAAAACGCGATGTTGTACTCGGCTTGATTGAAGAAGCTGAGTTAAACGCTGCGCTAGATCGCATAGCGCGCGCACTCTCGGATAAGTCATTTCCTGAACCCAATCCAGATTGGCCAGCAGTTCCTTGGCCACCGTTCTAAGATGGCGCTATGAAGGCCTGGTCAGATCTATATATCCCACCTCTTGATGCGCGATTTTCATTAACCCCACTGGCGTTACACGATAGTGCGACCGCTGCGATCAAAGTTCTGCCACTCAAAACCATTTATCGCATGTATGTCTGCGGAATTACACCGTACGATGCAACGCATCTTGGCCATGCCAACACTTATCTAGCCTTCGATTTGGTAAATCGTTATCTGCGGGCAACCGGTGCGCAAGTGAAATTCGTAGAAAATATAACTGATGTTGATGATCCATTGCTGGAACGAGCAATTCGAGATGGTGTTGACTGGAGAGATTTGGCTCATTCACAAATCGAACTTTTTAAATCCGATATGGTCGCGTTGCATGTTATTCCTCCAGATCATTACATAGGTGCGGTTGAGGCCATTCCGCAGGTAATAGATGCGATCAAAGCGCTAGCTGCATCTGGATCTGTCTACAAGATTGATGAAGATCTTTACTTCGGAGTTCGAAGCGATAAAGATTTCGGGCGTCGCTCAAATTTAACCGATTCTGATATGTTGAAAATCTTCGCCGAACGTGGGGGAGACCCAAATAGATCAGGAAAGAAAGATCCACTAGATGCGCTCTTGTGGCTGGCTCAAAGACCTGGCGAACCTGGTTGGGAGAGCGATTTCGGCGTCGGACGGCCAGGTTGGCATATCGAATGTTGTGCAATCGCACTTAATTACTTAGAGATAGATAGTGATAGCCAGACGTCTGTAGATATCCAAGGTGGTGGAAGTGATTTGATCTTCCCTCATCACGAGATGTCCGCTGCACAATCGAAGATGATCAATGGTCGAGAATTTGCTTCACATTATGTTCACGCAGGGATGATCGGTCTTGATGGTGAAAAGATGAGTAAATCGAAGGGCAATTTAGTACTTGTTTCTAATCTGCTTAAAGAAGGTAGAGATGCGATGGCCATTCGACTTGCCTTGCTAAGCCATCATTATCGTAGCGATCATATGTGGGTTGAGGGTGACCTAGTCCTAGCTGAATCGCTCCTAAATGATCTGCGAATTGCACTGTCCCGAAGTGAAGTCGCACCCACCGATGGAACGATTGATGAGCTAGCAAGATGTTTGGCAAATGATCTTGATACACCTGGGGCGATCGCGGAGTTAAGAAATTGGTTGGAAGATACGAATTCGGGCAAAATTGGTGGAAGTGCGGGTGAACTATCGCGCGCGATCGATACCTTGCTCGGTATCGCTTTCTAGTTACCTTCTTGCCTACGTAAGAAACGTTCTAACTCTCGCGCAATTTCATCGCCTGAGACATCAGAAAATGCTGCGCTATCTTTACTTTCTTCCAAGGCTTTTACATATTCGCCAATCTCACTATCTTCCTGGGTGAGTTCATCGACTTCCTTCTCCCATTCTTGCGCGTGAACAAGTAGTTCGCCGAGTGGCAGATCGATATCTAAAAAATTTTCTAAGGCGTTTATTAGGGCCAGCGTCGCCTTCGGTGAGGGAGAGCTGCTTGCATAATGTGGCACGGCCGCCCAAAGTGAAATGGCGTCAATTCCCCGACGTAAACAGGCATCTTGAATTACTCCGAGAATTCCAGTTGGACCTTCGTAGCGACTAACTTCAACTCCTAGACGGGTTGCGATATCGGGATGTGCACCGGAACCAGTCACCGTGATTGGACGACTATGCGGAGCATCAGCCAACATTGATCCCAAGGTGATGACTGTGGAAACTTCTAAGTCATCAGCAAGATCTAGCAACTGATGAGTGAAGGTTCGCCATTTCATAGATGGCTCTACGCCGCGAACAATGACGAAATCATTTTCAAATTGCGGCGTTGCTAAGCCAAAGATTTGCGCGCCGGGCCAAATTAAAGATCGAATTGATGAGCCATCTATCTCAATCATGGGACGATTAACTTGGAAGTCATAAAACTCTTCAGAATCAACATCGGCGATGAGTTCAGGTATTAACTCGAACTCTTGTGGCGCTTGGATATCAGTGGATTCGCTCCAAATACCTAAAAGGTGAGATACAGCACCGGTTGCTGCTTCGGCTGCATCATTCCAACCCGAGAAGGCGAGAACCATAATCGGTGAACGAAGCGCAGGTATCTTATGAATCTCCACATCGACCACCTTACGGTAACCTCTGGCAAGTGACGAGCCCTATTCGCAA
>JAHECV010000042.1 GCA_024641555.1 Candidatus Planktophila sp. | reverse complement strand
CGTGCTTGCAGCGCAATCATGAATCCTGAAATTGCGGCAAGTAAATCTAGCTTTGAATTACCTTTTTGCACTAGGCCATTCTGCCTTAGGAATGAGTACCTTGAAACTCCCGCTTATCCGCAATCCAATCCATCAGTGCAAAGAGGACTCCTGATGCAACAAAGGTTAGGTGGATTAGAACTCTCCACTTTGTTCCATCGCCAACATGATCTTGTCCAGAGAGTTCAATAAAGTCTTTCAATAGTTCAATGACTGAAATGGCAACTAAAGAACCAATTAACTTGATCTTAAGTCCACTGAAATCAATAGTTCCCATCCAATGTGGTCGATCTGCTGAATTTTGAGCAATATCTATACGTGAAATGAAATTTTCATATCCAGCGAAGATCACCATCAGAATTAAATTTGCCAGGAGCGTTAGGTCTAGAAGGGCAAGAAGATCTAGCGTAAAAGTATGCGCGTCAACATCGCCCATATGTTTGGCGAGTTTGATGAAATCCAATGCGAATCTGTAGGCAAGAAGAGCTAAAGCGCCAACCAAACCTAAATAGAGCGGGGTTAATAACCATCGTGAGCGAAAGAGAATAGATTCAATTGCGTGAACTATAGATTTCATAGTCCAAACTTTATATCAAGGCTCCAGTCGATCAGTGATTTGAAGCCATTCTTCTTCGCGAGTGTTTAGTTCACTCCGTTGTGCTTCTAATTCCGCGCTGATTCTCATTAATTCTTCGGGGTTAAATGCCGCCGCTTCTAGAGCGTCTTCCAGTTCGGTCACCCTATCCTTCGCCTTTTGAATCTGTCTTTCCACTCTGGTTAAATCTTTCTTCAATTGTCGTTCTTCGGCCGCAGAAGAAACTGTTTTATCCTTAGCAGCCTCTAAGGGTTTGGTTAACGAATCGTTTCTCTGTTCTAAATACTGATCCACTCCTCTTGGCAAATCACGAAGCGCGCCATCACCAAGTAAACCTACGAAGCGATCGCAAACGCGTTCGAGAAAATAGCGATCGTGCGAAATCACAATCAAAGTTCCACCAAAGCTATCTAGGAGATCTTCTAGCTCGGTCAAAGTCTCAATATCAAAATCATTAGTTGGTTCATCAAGTAAAAGCACATTTGGTGAATCCATTAGTAATCGAGTTAGCTGTAAACGGCGTTTTTCACCGCCAGAAAGATCGCCTACGGGAGTCCATTGTGAGTCCTTATCGAAACCTAAGCGCTCACAAAGTTGTGAAGCAGAGAGAGATTTTCCATTTCCGAGTTCAATATGTGCTGCTACTTTTTCAACTGCTTCTAGAACCCGCCAAGTTGGATTTAACTCATCTAGGTGCTGAGTCAAAAATGCCGCTTTTACTGTCACGCCAGTAACTAGTTTTCCTGCGAAAGGTTGAATTTGTCCTGCCAAAGTTCGCATCAAGGTGGTCTTTCCAGCGCCATTGATTCCGACGATGCCTATGCGATCTCCTGGACCAACGTTCCAGTAAAGATCGTCAATCAACTCTTTCTCGCCTGCGCGAATTTGTGCATGGTGGACCTCGTAAACAGTGTTACCAAGTCTGTTTCGCGCAAACTTCAATAACTCGCCCTGATCACGCGGTGCCGGCTCTTCTGCAATTAATACGTTTGCAGCATCGACTCTAAATTTTGGCTTTGTTGTGCGTGCCGGCGCTCCACGACGCAACCAAGCTAACTCTTTACGGATCAAGTTATTGCGGCGTGCATCCATTGCATTTGCCTGACGGGCTCGTTCAGCTTTGGCAAGTACAAATGCCGAATATCCTCCGTCGTATTCTTCAACTTTTCCTTCTACAACTTCCCAAGTTCGATCTGTTACCGCATCAAGGAACCAACGGTCGTGCGTGATAACTAAAACGGCTAAGTTTTTCCGTTGATTTAAATGGCTTGCCAGCCAGGCGACACCTTCAACATCTAAGTGGTTAGTAGGTTCGTCCAATAAAATTAAATCAAGGTCATCAATTAAAAGCTTAGCTAAACCCACTCTGCGCTTTTCGCCACCGGATAGCGTTCCAAATTTTCTTTCGAAGAGATGGTCATCAAACCCACCAAACAGTCCTGTGAAAACTTCTCGTACCTTTGAATTGCTCGCCCATTGATGTTTTTCTAAATTGCCTAGAACAACATCACCAACGCTGGAATTTGCATCAGCTTTATCCACTTGCGAAAGAAGCCCGATTTTTACACTATTGGCTTTGGTAACTCGTCCGTTATCAGGAAGCTCAGCGGCTGCAATAACTTTCATTAATGTACTTTTTCCGGAACCGTTACGGCCAACGATTCCGATGCGCTCACCTTCAGAAACGCCGAGCGAAACGTTTTCTAATAGCGCTCTAATATCAAAGGCCTTTGAGACCTCTTCGATATTGACAAGATTGCGCGCCACGATAGGAGAGCGTACCTTTCAACTATGAAAGCCACCGACCGCCAATTTGCTCTAGATCTAGATTCTCGCGATCCACTGGCTCGCTTCCGTTCACAGTTCGTAATCAGCGATCCCAACATCTGCTATTTAGATGGCAATTCACTTGGTCGGTTGCCACTTACGACGATTGAAGCGGTCAATTCTTTTCTGAAAGATGAATGGGGCCCAGAAGTTGTAACGGGTTGGGGTCATTGGGTTGATGAGGCGCAACCAACCGGCGATTTAATCGGGCGCTCGACTTTGGGTGCGGCAGCAGGACAGGTACTGGCTTGCGATACGACGTCAGTTAATTTCTATCAATTGGCACTTGCAGCGATCAACGCTAGGCCAGGTAGAAAGACAATAATCACCGATGCCGCTAACTTTCCGACAGATCGCTACATTCTCGACGGCATCGCAAAGCAACTCGGTCTTAAATTAGTAATTATCGATAACGAAACTCCTGGTTCAGCTGAGAACGAGCGAATCACAACAGAAATATTGGAACCTTACTTAAGTGATGACGTCGCACTTGTAACACTCGAGGTTATTCAGTACCGGTCAGGTGCGCGTAATGACATCAAATCCTTAACAGATTTGGTACGTAAACACGGTGCATTTATGTTGTGGGACGCCAGCCATGCTGTTGGTGCAATTGAGATGGATTTTGATAAGAACGGTGTAGATATTGCGGTCGGATGCACATATAAATACGGAAACTCTGGGCCAGGTTCACCTGCCTGGTTATATGTAAATAAGAAAGTTCAAGCTGAGTTACAAGTTCCAATTCAAGGTTGGTTCTCGCAAGGTGATCAATTTGCGATGGGCGCGGTATTTGAAAAGGCTGAAGGTATTCGCGGATTCCAAATTGCTAGCCCATCGCTAATCGGTTTGCGTTGCATTAAGAGCGCGTTCACGATGATTGAAGAGGCTGGTATCGCCGCCATCTCCGAGAAAGCTGCAATCGGCACCGAGATGATGATTCAACTTTATGACGCATGGTTAGCCGATCTAGGATTTACCTTGCTTACTTCGCGAAATCCACAAGAACGTGGCGGACATATTTCACTTGGCCATCCTGATGCAGCCCGTATCTGTGTTGCACTTCGCGAATTCGCCGATGTAATTCCAGATTACCGAACCCCAGATTCAATTCGCTTAGCCATCGCTCCCCTGCCAACTTCTTACGTTGAAGTCTGGGATGGCTTTGCGCGAATCCGAGATTTAGTGTCGTCGCGTCAATATGAAAAGATCAAAACAACAGATTCGCGTGTCACATGAGCGATCCAAAATTCGATTCCGCCCTAACTTACACTTCCTATCTTGCAGTCGATGAATTATTAGAGCTGCAAAAGCCTTTATCTAAAGTTGCGGGATCTGATGAGCCAGAACATGATGAAATGCTCTTCATCATCATCCATCAGAGTTATGAGCTCTGGTTTAAGCAATTAATTCACGAGTTCAGCGCTGCGGCGAAATCTCTTGAAGCTGGTGATACCCATCGTTCGCTGGCGATCTTAGGTCGCATTCGCACTATTCTAAAAGTTTGCGTAACTCAGGTAGATATTTTAGAAACCATGACTCCCCTGCAATTTAACGCTTTCCGCGGCTATCTATCTTCATCAAGCGGTTTTCAATCTGCACAATTTAGAATGGTAGAAGCATTGTTGGGGCGCCGTGATTCAAAGATGGCATCTCATCTACCGTTAGATATTCAGAGAGAAATTGCCGAGATTTCTTCACGTAATTCAATTTGGGATTCCACGCTTGCCTATCTCGCAAAACGTGGACATAAAATTCCGGATGAAATTCTTAGCCGCGATAAATCAACACACTACCAATCTGATGCGCGAGTTTTAGACGCGCTGCTTGAGGTACATCGCAGTGATCCAGAATCTGCAATGGTGTGCGAGCGTTTAGTTGATATTGATGAAGGGCTACAAGAATGGCGTTATCGCCACGTAAAAATGGTTGAAAGAACTATTGGACAGAAGTCTGGAACTGGTGGGTCCGACGGAGTTAAATATTTAGCAAGCACTTTATTTAATCCGGTATTCAAAGATCTTTGGGAGATCCGTTCGCAGTTTTAAATTACTTTGGCAGGCCTGCAATAACGATCTCAGAAAGTTCTTTACGTACTCGCGGTGCAAGTTCGCGTTCTGCAGCTGGTCCTTCAAGTTTTTCGGGTGCATCTTGTTTTCCGATTGCAATTACAACAACCGCGGTTAAATCTGTTGTCATATCCAATATTTCTGCGCTTTTAACGCGGTCAAACCCAGTCATTTGATGAGCCACAAAACCTCGGTGATGAACCTCAAAAACCATTTGCGCTACGGCCAACCCGCAGTCGTACTGATAATCAGCGTTGATAGTTCCATCATCTTTCGTCGTCTTCGCCGCTACGGTGATTAAGGCCGAGGCGCTTTTCGCCCAACTTTGATTAAACGGACTTAGATTTTCGAGAGTTTTTTGAAATATTTCATCTCCGCGGCGACCTACAAAAAATCTCCAAGGTTGACCATTAAATGCAGATGGCGCCCAACGGGCGGCCTCAAGGATCGCAATTAGGTCTTGGTCATCAAGTGCAACTGTTGGGTTTAACGAACGTGGGCTGCGGCGAGTGGCAATAATTTCGTGAACTGGTTGTGATGTCTCTGCTCTCATGAGAGGAGAGAATAACGTTGATCGTTACAACTTGCCTGCTGAATGTAAATACAAGATCACAATTATGGAAATTACAGCAGCGCCGGCAACCATCGCCAGTTGTGCCCATTTTGGAATTCCAACTTTATCCGCCGCTTTTTGCGCATATGTCCTGGTGTGAACCATTACTCGCGCAGCCCACGCAAATTCCGATGCCAAAATTCCAAGTCCCGCAAGAACTATTAATATTCCGGGACCAGGACCGACTAAAGCAATTGCTCCAACAACTGTTACCGATCCTCCTGCGATGCCGATGATTACGCGCCAAAGAAAGTGTCCGGCTTTGGTTTTCTTCATCCAAGTTCTAAATCTCATTTTTTCTTGATTACCTCAGTCAATTCTCCGTAGGCATCTTCGGCAATCTGGGCACGGCGACTCTTATAACTTTCAGAAGCTCCGGCGATTAAATGTTCAAAGCGCTTATCTCCCTTAATTAAGGAGTGAAGTTCTTTAGCCGTGTTTTGATCCCCCCAAACAGGTGGTTCTTGGCGAGTTACTTGAACAACAATAT
>JAHECV010000038.1 GCA_024641555.1 Candidatus Planktophila sp. | reverse complement strand
CCACTGCGATAAATCCAAAGTCAAAGATGGAAACGTTTAACAAGGCAACGGATGCGCCAATTGCAGTTCCAACGATTTGACCGAAACCTTCGCGAACTGACTTGTGGAGTGAGATTCGAATCGAGAGAGTGCAGACTATCGCCGCAACTACACCGCCATTTTCGATCGCAATATCGCCCACCTGCCAAGCGACTGCGCCTGCCAATCCTGCGACAAGTATCTGTCGAACCCAAACTCGGCGATCAGCAAATAACTTCTTTATCTTTTTCCACATAATGTGAAGAAGTTTAGTAGGCACGCACCATTTCGCGCATGCGAGCCGCGTTATCTGCAAGGTTTCCGCGAGAAAGTGCTCCACCGATCAACAGTGCGGTGTCTTTGCCGTACATATTGATCATTTCCGGAATCCTTTCGAGCGTCATTCCCCCTGCAGGTGCAATCCAAGTTGGTTTTAACTTACCTAACTCTTCGCGGGAACGACTTGCAATTTCCAAACACTGACCTTGTGTAAATGAGAAACGGCCGCCCATATTTGGGAAAATTGAAATGTCCGCGCCAGCTAAACGCATAAGCGTGCCAAAAACGATTCCATGTGCCATGCCCTCATCTTTAGATGTTACAAGTGAACCCAGCATTGCGGGATGGCCTTGAATTGGAAGCGCTAGGGAATCATCTGCAGCTAGTACGCGAAGTGAGTCAAACCCAGTAATTCCAGGAAGAATTAATAAGGCACCTGCGCCAAGTTCTTTTGCGGCATGTGCTGCATCTCTAACTTGATCGAAAGGAAGATTAAGGCTCGGTGCATACGCAGAATTTCCACCGACAAGATCGTTGGCTTCTTTTACTGCGCGTGAGACCAGAGTGACTCTTTCTTTCCAGGTAGCCCAAGGTTGATTAGCAAGACTGTGATCATCTTTTATGAGGTCGAAGCCCGCCAATGCAAGCGTGCGAGCCATCTCTGCCAAAGTATTTGGATCAGATCCCATTGGTTTTAGAGCGGTTGTTAGCAGTGGACGGGTCTCAGCCTTAAATTGGGCACGTAAACCACTAATTCCATAGCGGGGGCCCTTGAAATTATTAAGAATCGCATCAGGAAGTTTCAGATCGACAATTTTGACACCTGGGAAGAGTGAGGCGTTCCCCCACAGCACGTTGAGCAATTGAGTTAGCTCTCCCCCAGCTGTATCTGAGTTATAGGAAATAGTTATTAAATGGTTAGTTTTACCGCTAGATGTTATCTCTTCTATTTTTCCAACAACTTGATCCTGAATCCAAGCGGGTGCCAACTCATAGGGAAATTCAATCGTTTGCTCTACGCGAATAACATCAGCAATCGACCTTGGGTCTTCACCTACAAATGAGTAAGTTACATAAATGCGATCCATTAAAGAGCTTCCGCCTTTGCGCTGCTATGAACATTTACAGAACGTTGTTGGTCTAGTTCGCTCTCATCAATATTGAGTTTTTTACCAAGAGCTTTCTCAACTGCGACAATCAGGGCTGGTGCATCCATTTCATACTCGGCCATCAAGTACTTCTGGGATGCGCCATGGGCATAAGTATCCTTTAATCCGATACGTTGAAGTGGCGCACTAATTCCGTTTTCGGCCATAACTTCGGCGACTGCACTTCCGAGTCCACCGATTATTGAATGATTCTCCATGGTAATCACACCATTTTTTGCAGTCTTAAGCGCCGCAATTATGCGTGGATCGGTAAACGGTTTCATTGTTGAAACATGTAGATGCGAAATAGAAACCCCTCTATTTTGGAGAATTGGGATTGCCCGTAACGCCTCTTCAGTCATGATTCCAGAAGAAATAATCGTTAGATCTGTTCCGGTCGAAAGTATGCGCGCGGTATTAAATTCAAAGGGCTCAGACTTAGGGAAAATTCGGCTAACTTCGCCACGCAACATTCGGATATATACCGGACCATCAACTTTATGAGCAACATCTAATACAGATTCAGCTTCAGTTGCATCGCCGACTTCAAGAATTGTCATATTTGGAATCGCACGAACAATCGCAATATCTTCAATCGCCTGATGTGTAACTCCTCCCGGAGTCATGATTCCGGGAAGAAATCCAACTAGTCGAACCTTTAACGATGGATATGCAACAGACATCTGAAGTTGATCAAGTGGGCGCCGATAGAGAAAAACCGAGAATGTATGTAGCCAAGGTTCAAAACCTTCACGCGCTAGCCCAGCCGCGAATCCAAGCATGTTTTGTTCTGCCATACCCATAGAAAAGAAGCGGTCTGGATAAGTATCGCGCCATTTTCCGACTTCGCAAGAATTTGTGAGGTCTGCAGAAAGAACAAGAACTTCTGGCTTATCTTTTGCCCAATCAATAAAGTTTTGTTGATGTGGGCGTGCAACTATTTCATAGCTCATTTCACCATCTCCTGATAAACCTTTTCGTATTTAGCGCGTTCATCTGCGCCAGTAAATCTCAAGTAATGCAAAGTTGGTTTGCGTTCTTCCAAAATTGGCAATCCGCGGACCGGATCGGTGTAGCAAAGCAACATGTGAGGATTTTTAGTATCCATTTTGGAAGCTGCAAGAATCGCCGGAATATCGTGGCCATCAAGAACTGTTACATCCCAACCAAAAGCGCGAATGCGATCAGCAAGTGGCTCGATCTCCATCACCGTATTCATTGGGCCGTCGCATTGATTTAGATTTACATCAACGATTACCCGCAACTGATCTAAGCCATGGAACTTCGCTGCCTGAAGCGCTTCATAAGTTTGTCCTTCTTGGAATTCGCCATCGCTCATGAAAACCCAAGTATTTCCCTTTTCCTTCTTCAGCTTTCGAGCTAATGCAATTCCGCCTGCTTGAGATAGTGCTTGCGCCAAGGAACCAGTAGTTGTTTCAAAACCTGGTGAATGTTCTGCGCCAATCATTTCCACAGTTGAGCCATCGCGGTTGAAATGTTCAAGTCCATCTTCTCGCAATCGACCCGTTTCGATGAGCGCTGCATAAATGACGAGTGCGTAATGTGCGGGACTCGAAATCAAACGATCGTATTGGTCACCAGATGCACCATGAAACTGTTGGCCTGTCTTGTAATTGTGAACGCCAACAACTGGAACACCTATAAAACTGGGTGGATCGATTGGTTGCCCAAGCGGAGCAAAGTTAAGAACGCCGCCATACAGACACGCCAAGAGTTCGGCTGATGAACATGCTTGGCTCATATATCCGCCGTTGTTGGCAATTGAATGTTGTAAAACTCGGCGTCTTATTCCGCTTGCAATAGCTTCAATACGCTTCACATCTTCAGTCATAGCCATCTCTCTATCGTGGGAAAGCGGCGGAAACGCCACCATCTACTGCAATTACCGCACCAGTGGTTCTGGATGACTCATCGCTCAATAAATACGCAACGCTGTGAGCAACATCTTCACTTCTGACGCGAGCCTTCAAAATATTTCGAGATGCGTAGAAATCTTCAAGTTCTTCGGGCTTCACCCCATGTGCTGCCGCACGTTGTTCGCGAACACCACCGGCCCAAAGTTTGCTGTTATCAAAGACCGCATCTGGATTGACTGCATTGCAACGTATTCCAACGCTTCCACCTTCTAGCGCTGCGATGCGCATTAACTGCAACATTCCAGCTTTAGTCACGGAATATCCTCCGAAACCAGCGCCGGGAGCGAAAGCGTTCTTGCTAGCAACGTAAACCAGCGATCCGCCCATTTTCTGCTTTCGCAATATCTTCATCGCTTCTCGAGTCATTAAGAATGCGCTAGTGAGGTTTATATCTAACCCACGCTTCCACTTATCGACTTCTAAATCTTCGAGCAGATCAGAGACGCCGATTCCGGCGTTGATTACTACTCCGTCTAGGCCGCCAAAATGGCGAATTGTTGTAGAAAGAGTTGCTTTTACATCTTCCTCTTTCGACTGATCACCAAGTATTAAAAGCGGAGGATTGCTTTTATTTGCAACAAACTCTGCTTCAACTTGATTAAGTCCCTCTGCTTCGATATCGGCAAGTGCCACGTGTGCGCCTAATTTTCCAAGTTCTATAGCAATTCCGCGCCCAATTCCGGAACCGGCGCCGGTGACAATAAATATATTGCCGTCAAACTTTGCCGGAGCTGGTTTTGATTTTAATTTGAATAGTTCTAGTGGCCAGTAGTCAAAGCCAAAAATTTCTGCAGGTGGAAGTGCTCGTCCTTGGCCGAAAACATCGCGAACCCTGGCGGCCACGTTATGTGTGTGCGTAGCGATATCCGCAAGCATTGCCGCCTCTTTGAGAGTACTTCCACCAGTTATTGCGCCGACCCCAGGGACCAGGACAACTTTCGGATCATCTCCGTGACTGCTGTAACCAGCAGGCAAAAATGATTTATTTTCTTCGAAATACTGCTGATGATCCGCACGATATTTATCGATTCCCGATTCAACATCGTTAACTGAAATTGCGGCAGACTTAGGACGAATTCGCATCATGTGATCAGCGCTTGCTACACCAGCATCGAGCACTTCTTGTAGATCTTCACGTGCGGCTATAGGTGCCAAGCGAGTGTCGACACGCAGAACCTGTTTCTTGCCAATTTTTCCGCGCAGCGCCAGCAGCAACTCTTTCAATTCTTCATCTGGGAGATCATTGTGTTGGAAATTTGCGGTAGGTCGCTTGTTAAGGGAATCGAGGTAATCGTTAGCTTTCTTGACTGCAACTTGCGTCCTGTCATAACACTTATTTGTATCTTCATCCCAAACAACTAATCCATGGTGAGCAAGTACGACTCCCTCATACTCTCCCAAAGCTCCAACAGATTTGGAGAGTTGGAAACCTGGTCGAATCCAATCGACATATGCAAAGCGATCCCCCAGCGCTTCTTTAACCGCCTCTTCACCTTTTGGATGGTTGGTTAGGGCGCAAATTGCATCTGAATGCACGTGGTCAATGTGTTTGGCGGGCAAAAAGGCATGGAGCAACGTTTCGATTGATGGACGACGTGATGTTGGATCTACTAGCGCACGAGTCACGTAATCCACCATTAGGTCATCGCTCATCTCTGAAAAATCTTGCAGCGCAAGAAGTTCATCGAGATATAAACCAGGATAATCGCGATCGATCGCATATTGCATATCAGCGCCAGATCCCTTTACCCATAAAACTTTCTTCAATCGTCCCAGGTGGTCTTTAATTTCTCCCTTTGATGAAGTGTTTCCACCCCCAAAAACGACCAGAGATTGGTCGGCGCCAAGTTTTTGCGAGCGGACTACTAACTCTTCTAAAGGTTTGTAATCGCTCATAGTGTTTCGCCCTTTGCTATTTCGTAGGATTGTTTCTCAGTTATAACTGCACTTATGTACTTTGCAGGTGTTACATCAAATGCCGGATTAAAAGTTTTAGAGCCAATCGGTGCAACCTGAAGCCCCTTGAAATGGGTTAACTCTTCATCTCCACGGATTTCAATATGGATCTCAGCACCCGTTGCGATGCTGCGATCTACGGTCGATTCAGGTGCAACAACTAAAAATGGAATACCAGCTGCATGGCAGGCTAGGGCAACGCTCAATGACCCAATCTTGTTTGCTGAATCACCGTTCTTTGCGATGCGATCAGCGCCGATCAGCGCCGCATCAATTCGACCGCTAAGAATCGCCATCGCTGCCGCACCATCTGGCT
>JAHECV010000034.1:5175-5698 GCA_024641555.1 Candidatus Planktophila sp. | reverse complement strand
GTGAAGAATCTCGCGGCGGCCACACACGCGATGACTTCCCCGGTATGGACTCAGGCTGGCGCCAACACAATCACATCTCCTCATTTGATGGCACGCAAGTAAATGTGCGCAAGCAAGCGCTGCCATTTATGCCGAAAGAACTCTTCGACCTCTTTGAAGTCGATGAACTTAAGAAGTACATGACACCGGAAGAAATTGCGAAAGGCGGTTCCAACTAATGGCGCGCAAAATAAATCTTCGCATCTGGCGAGGAGACTCAACTGACGGTGGACTTCAAGATGTTCAGGTTGAAGCCAACGAAGGCGAAGTAGTCCTTGATGTAATTCATCGCGTACAAGCAACCCAAATGGGTGATTTAGCAGTGCGCTGGAACTGTAAGGCTGGCAAGTGCGGATCTTGTTCTATGGAGATCAACGGTAAGCCACGTCTTGCATGTATGACCCAAGTTGCTGCCTACGGTGAAGATGAAACTATTACCGTTACGCCACTTCGCGCATTTCCGGTTATTAAGGATCTCGTAACT
>JAHECV010000034.1:0-5165 GCA_024641555.1 Candidatus Planktophila sp. | reverse complement strand
AAGCCAGGTGAAGCGCGCATGGAGCAGGTAGATGTAGAGCGCTCGCAAGAGTTCCGCAAGTGCATCGAATGTTTCCTCTGCCAAGATACCTGCCACGTAATCCGCGATCACGAAGAGAATAAGAAATCATTTGCTGGTCCTCGATTCTTTATTCGTATCGCCGAACTCGATATGCACCCACTTGATATCTTGAAGAACCGTAAACGCACCGCGCAGGAAGAGCACGGTCTTGGAATGTGTAACATCACCAAGTGCTGTACTGAAGTCTGCCCAGAGCACATCAAGATCACCGATAACGCAATCATTCCTATGAAGGAGCGCGTTGTAGATATCAAATACGATCCAGCGCGCATGTTTGCGGGTCTTCTAAAGCGCGAAAAGCGCAACTAAATCATGAAGTCACTGCTACTCGTCGCCATTGGCGGCGTAGCAGGAACTTTAGTTCGCTTTGGATTATCGATCGTCATTTCAGATGATCGCTCCGGAACACTTGCCGCAAATTTGATTGGCGTTGCACTTGCCAGTGCACTTCTAGTCTTAATGGAGCGCCGTGGCGTAACTGAACTTCGTCATTTACTCTTGCCAGGATTTTGTGCAGGTATGACAACATTTTCTGCCGTAACCGTGCAGGTAGTTGAACCCATCGAAGGCGGAATTTCTTTCCTCTTGCAAAATGTTTTATTCAGCTTGCTAATCGTGCTGATTGTTTTACCGGTAAGCCGTAAGTTGATTCCGGTGCGATCATGACTACTTTCTATATCATTTTAGGAGCAGCGATAGGCGCGCCAGCGCGTTTTGCCATCGATCAATATATTCGTAAATATTCAGAAAAGCCTTATGGAATTTTCCTAGTCAACGTCCTTGGTTCATTCATCATTGGGCTGACCTTCACCAAGGTCGAACATATTCACGATCTCTTCGCAGTGGGTTTTGCTGGAGCGTTTACAACCTGGTCTACATTTATGCTCGATATTTATTTAGGGTTCGAATTAAAACGCTATCGCGAGATAACCATTAACCTGCTTATGTCCCTTGGCTTTGGGCTCGCCGCTGCCTATTTAGGGCTACAACTAGTTAACTAAGTACTAACCGAGAATTGAGGACATCCAAGCTTCAATTGCATCTGGGTGGCGCGGAATATTCTCACTTAAGTTTCGGCAACCATCTGCGGTAACCACAACGTCATCTTCAATGCGAATACCTATACCGCGATATTCGGGAGTAAATAGTTCATCATCAGGTTGAATATATAAACCAGGTTCTACTGTTAAAACCATTCCTTCGCGCAAAGTTCCCTCGCGATACATATCTTGGCGCGCATGTTCGCAGTCGTGTACATCTAAACCTAAGTGATGGCTTACCCCATGCAGAGTCCAGCGGCGATGTAGCCCAACTTCAGGTTTCATAGATTCTTCTGCGCTCACAGTCAGCACGCCCATATCGGCCAAGCCCTGAGCTAGCACTCGTTGGGCTGCACGATTAATCTCTAAAAATTTAACGCCCGGTTTTACAGCGGCGAAGCCAGCGAGCTGCGCTTCATAAACCAACATGTATAGCGCACGTTGCGCGGGTGTGAACTTTCCATTTACCGGCAGAGTACGCGTGATATCTGCGGTGTAATACGAATCCATTTCAACGCCAGCATCTAGCAATAACAATTCACCGTTACGAACTGCGCCATCATTTCGGATCCAATGCAAGACGCAGGCGTGTGAGCCCGCTGCTGCAATCGTTGTGTAACCAATATCGTTACCTTCTAAACGGGCGCGGCCAAAGAAGGCGCCTTCCACAATACGTTCACCGCGCGGATGATCTGCCGCAGCCGGCATCGCCGCAATCACATCTGAAAAACCTCGGCCCGTGGAGTCCACTGCAGCCTGCAATTGGCCGATTTCGTAGCCATCTTTTACCAAACGCTGTTCTGAGGTAAAAGTCTGGAATTCTCCTTCGCGCGCATGAACTGATATCAACTTATCCATTAGCGCATCTTCACCGCGGATTAATAGCGTCTCTTTGCTAAATCGCAGAAGGTCTTCGATTTGATCTACATTGCGCGTCTCAATCTGGTAAACCGTCGCCGCTTCTTCAAGTGTGAAGTGGCGACCGACCCAAAGTTCTCCGTATTTGCGATCAGTGTAGAAAGCATCAGTCTCGCGAGTCGAACGTGGATGCAGATAGAGATAGGCATCATGTCCACCTTCTGCATTCGGTTCCATAACCAGAACAGAATCAGCAACTGCATCGGCTCCCTGAACACCGCTGTAGTAAGCAAATGCGCTATGTGGACGATAGACATATTCGGTGTCATTAGAACGCGTCTTGTAGTTTCCAGATGGAATTACGATGCGAATTCCAGAAAAGTTTTCTGAAAGTACTTGGCGACGAGTAAATGCATATGTCACAACTTCAAGTGGCTGCAGACCTTCTAGATTAGAAGGAGCCCAGCCGGTGCGCATAAATTCGGCATACTGCTGAGGAGGTGCAACATCGTAAGGGCGCGCGTTCTTTACTTCTGGGGCTTCAACCTTCTCATTCATAAGACTTAGAGTACATAATGAACCTATGAAATTACGAGGGGTTATCGCCTCATCTATTGGCGCAATAACTTTGGCTCTTTTCACGCCTCACCCAGGTTTTGCCGCTGAACCAACCCTCACTGTTATGTCCAGAAATATTTACTTAGGCGCGGATGTCGGGGTAGCGCTGAAGTTGATTCCAGATATGCCAGCAGCTGCGCAATTTATGTGGGATCAAGTAAATAAAAATGATTTCTCAAAACGCTCAATAGCTCTGGCTGCGGAAATAAAAGAGTTTAAGCCCGATGTAATCGGCTTACAGGAGGCCACGATTTGGTACTGCAAGAAGAACGCTTGGAGCGCGAAAACGGAAGTTTTTAACTTCACCGATCAACTACTTCAAGCCCTGGGTGGCGATTATGTTTTGGCAAGCAGAGATGGAAAGACTGCCTTTAATCCCGGATATTCAATTAGCCCGATTCCATTCTTAACAATGGTCAGGGACCCAGGACGTTTCCAAAAGATATTTGGCCAAGATAAGGCGGCCTGTGGTTTTCAAATTGGCGATGCTCTGGCAATTAAAAAGAGCTTGGCAGAACAAGTTATTCAAGTTGGAAATACGGAATATGAAGATAGTTACAGCATTGTTCCGACACTTATGACCATCTATCGCGGATATACCTGGGCTGATATTTTCATAGGCGATGTTGCAGTCAGATTTGTTTCAACCCATCTTGAATCAATCTGGGATGAGAATAAAACCCCAAATTCTGCCAAGCAGGCTAAACAATTGATCGCAGATCTTAAAGAAACAAATATGCCGCTTGTTGTAATCGGTGACTTTAACGCCGATCCGCGCGATCCACGTCCGGCAAACGCCGCTAATCCAGGTCTGCAACCAACGGCGAGCGATGAATGTCCTGCGGGTGATAGCAAGTGCAACGCTTTTCGTTTGATGGTTGAGGCAGGATTTAACGATGCCGGCCCTGATGCAAGTGATCCAAAGACTTACACCTGGGGCGCGAACGCACTACTAACTGGACCAGATCCAGATCGCTTAAAGGCAGGACAAGCGATGGGAAATGAATATGGTTTTACAGATCGATTGGATTACATATTTACAAAAAATGGAGTTGATGTCAGCACTTCACAAATCATTGGATATAAAGCGCCATATGCAACCGATCATGCTGGAGTATTTGCAGAGTTTACGATCCTTAATACTCTTGCTGGACAGAGCGCAGCGCTGCCCGAACACAAACCATTTCCGATTTCATTCTGGCAATGGGTGGGAGCCTTATTACTTGCGCTAATTATTTGGAGAGTAAAGAGGCGCGTGACGCGAAGGTAAAACTGCAATAAGGTAGAGCCACTATGGAGATGAGCACGCGGGAAATCGCTGATTTAGCGCGAGAAATCCGCCTCCAAATCCTCCACACAATTAAGGGCGCCGGCATGGGCCATATCGGTGGAGATTTCTCGGTCACAGATATTTTGGCAACGCTCTTTGGATCTGTGTTGAACGTCGATCCAAAAGAGCCAAACAAACCAGATCGTGATCGCCTGATATTAAGTAAAGGCCATGCCGCAGTCGCGCTGTATTCAACACTGGCGCTGCGTGGCTTCTTTCCAGTCGAAGATCTAAAGACATTTGCGCAACCTTTAAGTAAGTTAAATGGCCATCCCAATCGCAACAAAGTACCAGGCGTTGAATCTAATACTGGCCCGCTTGGCCACGGATTTCCTATCGCAGTTGGCGCAGCAATTGGTGCGCAGTTAGCTAAAAACGGAAGTCGTTCATTTGTAATTATGGGCGATGGCGAACTTCAAGAAGGCAGCAACTGGGAAGCCGCGATGTTTGCCGGACATCGCAAATTAACAAATTTGATTGCAGTCGTTGATCGCAATGGTTTCCAACAAGGAAGTCCAACTTCAAAAACGAATGAACTTGATCCGCTGGATAAAAAGTTTGAAGCCTTTGGCTGGGAAGTTCGCGTCGTTGATGGACATGACCACCAAGCGCTCCGTAAAGCATTTACCGATCCACAGACCAAGCCCAGAGTCTTAATCGCACAAACCGTAAAAGGTAAGGGCGTTGACTTTATGGAAGGTCGAGCCGAGTGGCATCATAAAGTTCCAACTGCTGAACAATATGAAGCAGCGCTCGAGCAAGTGGGTAAGCAGTGAGCGAAAAGTTAGAAGAGTTTGATAACCGAGCTATCTTTGCCAAAACCTTAATTCAACTGGCTAATGAAGACCCGAAGATAGTTGTTGTCTGCAACGACTCAGTTGGCTCAAGTAATTTGGGAGAATTCCGCGACTTATTTCCTGATCGCTTAATTGATGTTGGTATCGCAGAACAGAATATGGTCGGCGTTGCAGCAGGTCTAGCAAACGCTGGATTTACCCCTTTTGTATGCGCAGCATCGCCATTTTTAACTGGACGCGCCCTTGAGCAGATAAAGGCAGATGTGGTTTACACACGCACAAATGTAAAGCTCTGCGGCATGAGCCCAGGTGTTTCCTATGGCGAACTTGGACCAACCCACCATTCCATCGAAGATATCGCTTGGATGCGCGCACTTGATTCGCTGCCAATTCTTTTGCCGGCTGATGAAGCACAGACAAAAGAGGTAGTTACTTGGGCAG
>JAHECV010000029.1 GCA_024641555.1 Candidatus Planktophila sp. | reverse complement strand
TTCCATCCGCTTCAGGTGCGGTAGCACTTTCAGGAGCATTTACCCCGACTGATGCGGTTGCTTTCACAGTTGCAAACTCTCCGGTATTAAACGTCAAAGTCGGCGTTCCAGTACAAGGAGTGATTTCTCCAATTCACATTTACGTTGACACTGTTCTTGCATCAGGATCAACTGGAGCACTGGCTCCTCGATTCAACGGTTGTGCAGTTATGAATGAGTACCTTCTCGGCCAAACCATTGTTTTCCGCGTATATGCAAATAACGCTGACCAAGGCGGAGCAGTTATGGATACATCAAACACAGCAAAGGCATATATCGAAGTCGCTGGTGTGAAAGATCCAATTGCACTTACCTACGGAAACCACAGCGGAGTTGCCTTCTGGACCGGAATCTTGAAGACCGGTGCAGCACCTCTTTACAGCACACTCGGTGTAATCAACTACAAAGTAACCGTGATCGCCAAAGATTCTGCATCCATGAAAGTTCTATCTACAAAGTTAACAGTAAAGAAGAACGCTGATGGTTCAAAGGTGCTGGATGAAAATGGAAAAGCGACTTACGAACGTGTCTCTTACTACCGCACAGTGACCTTAAGCCCTGTACTAAAAGGCGCTACTGGCACATGGTCATCAAACTTCACACAAACATCACAACTCACTCTATTTGCGGTCCCTGCCGCTAAGTAGAAATTAAATTCGATTGATAGGAGAGATCATGAATATGAAGAAACTGATAGTTCGGGCTAGCGCTGCTTTAATTTTGGCAACAGGATTTATTGCACCGGCGCAAGCTGCCGATAATCCCGTAAAGCTAACTGCACCAAAAGAGATACCAGATGTACCTGCAATTCCATTTACCGGGATCAAGGCGCAAAATTTTTCTACACCTTCAAATATGATCAACTTGGAAGTATCTCCTTCACAAGCGGTCATTGGCGATGCGCTTACGATCACTGGTAAAGGTTTAGCTGGAAATACCCCAGTAACTCTTACCTGGTCTACAAGTGATGCAACCTGGGTAACTGATGTTCAACCGAACACTGTTAACTACATGGGTACTTCGTACACAAAGTACAACGTGGTAATTGCTACCTTAACTACCGATGCCTTAGGCGGATTTGTTTATAAAACAAAAGTGCCTTCCGATTTCGGCGGAGTTCACGATATCTATGCGGTGAATAACGACATCGCATTAGCGCATGGTGGAGTCCAGATCGCACGTACCTTCAAGATGACTCCAACAAGTGGCCCAATTGGAACCCCAATCACAATTGAGTACACCGGTCTTGGACCTTCTTTGTACGCTGCTGGTTCTGCACTGTATTACGACAATAAATTTGTTGGAGAAATGCAGGCTCGTTGGACTCGCGGAACCGCTCGCACAACAATTTTGGCAAGCGGCCCAGTCGGGGATCACTTCATACAGGCGAATGAAGCAATCAGCTTTAGTTACTTGAATATTATGCAATCACCGGTTCCGTTTGCGAATAGCGGTTCGGGAATCTTCAAGGTTACTAAAGATCCTGGCGCATTTAAGCCTTACGTTGTTTATCCAAAAGATATGACGCCAACTGTTGAACAGCGCACAACGCTTTCAAGTGCAGGTTTGGATCCAACTACCAAAGCTGAAGCAACTATCACTCCAGCAAGAGGAATTGTCGGAAGTAAATCGATGCTGAAAGTAGCTGGATTATCTACCAGAGGAGCTCACACAATCGTGTGGGCAACAGTCGTGGGCAATCGCGTTAATTGCACAACTGGAACATGCTGGGTATACAACCCAATTCCTCTAGGTACAGTTGATGTAACCGATGGCACGATAAATCAAGAAATCACTATTCCTGACCACCTTGGTGGCTATCACGTAGTTCAAGTTAAATCTGGCGATGTCGTTGAGGCTCAACAGGTTTTCTACGTAAAGGAAAGTATTCAACCGTTGCTAGATAAAAACGGAAAAGTTCTCACTATGGGCGTAGCCAAGGCTGATAAATCCGGATCACCTGAAGCTTTTGCACGTGGTGGGCAAGGTACTCCAACCTACAACTTTAAAGAGGGCGAAGAATTCACAATCAGCATTAAAGGTGTGGGCTGGACTCAGATGGATAACACATTGGCAGTTGCTTACGACAACAGTTACGTGGGATATGGCTGTGGTTTTAACTCCAATGGTTATTTAGTTGTGCATTTAACTGCGATAGGCGGCGTCGGTACTCATATCGTCACACTTCGCCCATTGCTCTATACACAGCAACCATCGTTTGCAAGTACACCGTACGGAATGGTTCCGGTCTTGACCTCAGAGCGTGACTTTGCAGGACTTGCACTTGGGTATCAAATCCCTACATTCCACTTCGCAATCAACATTGTGAAGTAAATTCCTCGAGAGAGATTTCCCTCGTGTCTAAGCGATTAGGCACCAGGGAATATCTTTGTGCTCCACCAATTCCATTTGCCTAGCAAGCTCATGGCGCTAGGTAGCAACAGCCCGCGAATCAAAGTGGCATCGATCAATATCGCAATAGCTAGGCCAAATCCCAACTCTTGCAGTCCCGCAAAGTGGCCTAAAGCCATTCCAGATACGGCGGCGATAAATATCGCAGCAGCCGCGCTTACAACCCCAAATGTTTGAGTAAAACCAGAGATTACGGCTTCTTCGTTATTACTTGTCTTCAGCCAATTCTCGCGCATGCGTGAAACTATAAATATTTCATAATCCAGAGATAATCCGAAAAGAATGGCAATTAAGAAAACTAGCGCCCAAATTTCTATCTGATCAAGTTGATATGCCCCCCATAGCGCTTTAGCGATTCCAAATTTGGTAAAAGCGACCAAGACGCCAAGTGAAGCACCCAGCGAAATGAGATTGAGGGCGATGGTCTTTATCGGTAAGACGAGAGATTTAAGCGCCTTAGCCACGATTAAATAGATGAGTGCAAGAATTGCAAAGGCAATCAACGGTAGAGATTCTTTAATGCGCTTGAGTAAATCCACTCCTTGAGCAGGAGCTCCACCAACATAGAAATCTGCATAATCAGCTAGATCTGATTCGGGCAAGACTTTCTCTCGAACGGTCTTAACTAAATTAGAAGTTAAGGGATCACCCAAACTCGCCTTGCTAAAAAGGAATAATCGAAGGTGTTTGCCGCTGGAATCTATGTAAGGTGGCGATGAACCTTGTGCAACGGTAAAGACATTCGGCAATTGGCTGAGAGATGCTGCGAGATCCATGCGTGCCTGAGATACGGCTCCATCTTTGGCGGTTACGCCATCCTTTAACTCAGCCATCACAACTATCGGAGTGATTACTCCATCTCCCACGCGGGAAGTTATATAAGACAGCGCCTGGGCAGATTCCAAATTATTGGGTAGTGCCGTAAGAGAACTTGGAGTAACTTGTAGCGAGAAAATTGGTATTGCCAGAAAAGCTAAAAGGGTTAATGTAGAAAAGAAAGTTCTTTTCGGCGCGCGAAGTACTAACTTTGCTATTCGATCAACAATAAAATTTGGCCGTTCGGCTGAAGCGAGTAAACCTGAGAATCCGAAATCCTTGGCAATTAAATTTGGAAAGAGCGCAAGAAGAGCTGGAGCCAAAGTTAGCGCCGCAAATAGAGATGTGGCCGGAACTAAAACACCAGCAAGGCCAAGAGAATTAATAAATGGCACTGGTACAAATAGCAGGGTTGCAAGCGCGCAGGTAAGCGTTAGTGAGGATATAAGCACAGTGCGTCCTGCAGTTTCTATAACATTATGAATATGCGTCGCAGTTGGCGCTTTTGGATTATTTTTAAATTCACTTCGGAAGCGGTGAACAATTAGTAGCGAATAGTCAACTGCTAATCCAAAACCAATTAGCTCAACAACGCTGGGTATGTAAAGAACCATTAGAAACTTGGTAGCGAGCAGGTTAAGTAAGCCCAAGCTCAAAGAAATTGTGGCCAGGGCAAAGATAAACGGAATGGCAACCGCAAATGAGAATCCAAGTATCAATACAAGAAAGGCAATGGCAGAAATACCGGCGATCAGTCGTGCGATTTTTAAATCGCTGCGCAGAACGGGTACGACATCGTTATAGATTGCCGGTGGTCCAGTAACGAGGGCCATTTCTAAACCGTTTTCCCGCAGCGCTTTTCGTAAAGGCTCGACTGTTTTTGCTGCATCAGTTAGTGAAAGCGGGTTGCTGATTATGGTAAAGAGCGTGCCTCCGATAGCTCGCTGCTGTGTAACAGTTGAATTTGGAATAGTCGAAACCGCTTGGTTGATTTGGTCTTTAAGCGCCGTGATTTGGGGCTTTGAAATGGTTCCAAAGTGGTAGGTAATTGAAATGAGACCCTCTGAGTTTTCGCCGAAAGCAGTCCTCAAAATTTGCTCAGCTTTGGCTGATTCGGAATTTGGAATTTCCAAAGAAGTTGTCAATTTAGAGTTCAAGTCGCTAGCGCCGAATAAACCAGTGATTATTAACATTACCCAGATTGCAGCGACTATCGACTTACTTCTAATGGAAAAATCAGTAAGTCGTTCCAGCATGACGTAAGTCTATTCGCTATTCTTTACATATATAGAGTGCATAACCAACCAATAAATTTGCGAGGTAAAGATGTTTGAGGCAATTTTTCTCGGTATCTTGCAGGGCCTAACTGAATTTCTGCCAATCTCATCCAGCGCGCACATTCGCATTGCCGGCGAATTGTTTGGCACCCATCAAGACCCAGGAGCCACCTTTACCGCCATTACTCAAATTGGCACAGAGTTAGCGGTATTGATTTACTTCCGAAAAGATATCTTGAGAATAATTAAAGCTTGGTTCAGCCAAATTTCTCGCAAAGTCTTAAGTGCCAGCGAAAAATCAGATGCGCGGCTGGGCTGGCTCATCATTGTCGGATCACTTCCAATTGTTGCGCTTGGCTACATTGGCCAGGATGTAATTAAGAGTGATTTCCGTTCTTTATGGCTAATCGGTGCGGCCCTGATTGTCTTTGGTGTGATTTTGGGCGCTGCAGATAAGTATGGAAAAACCGAGCGTCAGTTGCATCAACTTTCACCCGCTCACGGAATTCTTTATGGCTTGGCCCAATCGCTGTCGCTAATTCCTGGCGTTTCGCGTTCGGGGGCAACTATCGCGATGGGGCGCTTTCTCGGTTACAGTCGTGAAGCAGCTCTTCGCTACTCATTTCTTCTAGCCTTACCGGCTGTTTTTGGGAGTGGATTGTATGAATTAAAAGGTGCACTTGGGCAGACAAGTGACCAAACTTTTACTCTGCCCGAAACTTTAATTGCAACTGTAGTTGCGTTTGCAATTGGCTATGCGGTTATCGCCTGGCTTCTAAAGTATGTAACTACTAAAAGTTTCAAGCCATTTATTATCTATCGGATAAGTCTTGGCGCGGTCGTAATAGCCTTGCTTGCAACGGGCGTAATTGGTTAATTATTAAGATTCGGTATTTAGAAAATAATTTCCAACGATTCCATCAATTAACGAATTCCAGTCTTCCTCTGAAACTTTATTGGGGCTGAAATCATCGACTAATTTGCCAAGTGTGTATGCTTGAATAAATACGGCAAGCGCGCGTGGGTGGAGATCTTTTCGAAACCAACCCTTCTCGATAACCTCGCGGCACAAATCTTCAAGGGAGGAAGTAAGTCGTTCGGTTTCGGTAGTTAACGCCTTTTGGAAGCGGAGATTTCCTTCAGCGTTTGAAAGTGCGCGTGCCCGTTCTAATCTGAATTTCGCTAAATCGTGGCCTTGTGTTGCCTTTGTAACTAGAGAAAGCGCTACTCGTAATTCCGCGGGGCTTTTAACTCTTGGCAGAATTTCCGTCATTAGCTCAA
>JAHECV010000054.1 GCA_024641555.1 Candidatus Planktophila sp. | reverse complement strand
TTTTTTCGGCTTGTGAAAAAAGAGTTGTAAATGGATTTACAAAACCTGCTGGGTTAATTCCGAGTTGTTCAAATTGCGCCTTCATCTGTTCTTGCATCTGACGCATCATCGCTTCAAAGTCTGGACGACCTTCATTGTTTTTATCGTTATTAGGGTCTTCATTGTCATCAGGTGTAAACCCAAAACCAGCCATCGCTCGACCCCAATCTCAGTTGTTTTATCTACAACACTTCGGATGCGAGATTTCTTCCCACAAGCGATAGGCTATCTAACATGTCCAATGCGTTCATGGCTTTGATCTGGTGGGTAATCCCGCTTGCAGGTCTGCTCGGCGCACTTGGCTATGTTCTCTGGGTTACCCAATTTAAATCAAAGTTTGAATCAGAAACGACTCGTTCGGTTGGCCAATTTCAACGTTTCCAGGATTCTTTCCGCGATGCCGAGATAACTACCTTTGTTGCCGGCGATGACGGCGCTCCAAATGACGATGGCGCCGCATCGGATTCCAGCAGCAACGGCTAATTTTGGAGTTCTCATTTAGATGAGCGTTCGCCTTCCCCGTTTAACTTCTTTGGTTCTTGCCCTTTTCTTTGGCTGCGCTCTCTTGGCCCCACTTCCATATGTAGTTCTAACTCCCGGCCATGCCGAAAATGTCCTCGAGAAAGTCATCACTCCATCAAAGAGCGCACCAGCTTCGCTCAAGTTTTATCCAAGCGATAGCAACCTCTATTTACTTTCTATCTTGATCACAAATCCTGCGGCATATGTAACAGGTACCGAATTGATCTACTCATGGCTGCGCAGCGATTATGCAGTTATGCCTCGTTCACTCTTCTATAAAGATGGACGTAGCGCCGAAACAGAAAAGGCGATCGCCAAGACTGAGATGGTTGATTCACAGATCGCAGCCAAATCGGCGGCCCTTGATTACTTAGCCCAATATTTTCCGGGCGAAGTTGCTGCAGATATCAAGCCGAGCGATATTGAAATTTCCCTAGCCAAGACTGGTGGTCCTAGTGGCGGCCTAGCATTCGCTATCGGAATTGTGGAATTACTTACCTCCGAGAATATTTTGCAAGGTCGAAGCGTTGCAACAACAGGAACAATCGATAGCAATGGAAATGTTGGAAGTATTGGGGGAGTTGCAGAGAAGATCTTGGCGGCAAAGAAAGCGGGAGCCACTTTCTTTCTAGTTCCACAAGGTAATTGCAAAGACCTTGCACCAAATGTGGCAACCATTCCCAAAGGGATCAAAGTCGCAGCAGTTAGTACCTTAAAAGAGGCGATAACAGCGCTCAATTCGAAAGACCCGCAAGGGTGCGCTAACTTAGGAGCATGATGAAAAAGCCAAGCCCGCTAGCACTTACCTTCATAATTTTGGCAGTTCTTGCCGGCGCACTAATTGCGTTAAGTGGTTTCTATGTTGACTGGCTCTGGTTTAAATCTGTTGGCTTCACAGATGTTTGGTCTACCGTTTTAACTACGAAAGTTTCACTATTCGTTGCAGCTGGGTTGCTTACATCGCTGGTTATTTCGCTAAATATTTATCTAGCGTTTCGCCGTCGTCCTTTCTATGTTCCAACTTCTATCGAAGCTGACAACCTAGAGCGCTACCGCGCGACAATTGATCCAATCCGTAAATTAGCCTTCGCAGGTATCGCCTTGGTTCTCTTCTACTTTGGTGGATCAAGCGCCACAACTCTTTGGAGCTCTTGGCTGCTCTTCAAGAACTCAACTCCATTTGGAGTTAAAGATCCGCAATTCGGCTTAGATATTTCATTCTTCGCCTTCCGCTTACCTTTCTGGCAGACGCTTATCGGTTGGGCTATTTCAACTTTAATCTTGGCAACTATCGCCAGCGTTGCAGTTCACTACATCTATGGCGGAATTCGCCCGCAAGTTCGTGAAGAGCGCACAACCGTTGCAGCGCGCGTGCAACTTTCTGTACTTCTTGGGCTAATTGTTCTTCTTAAGGCCGTTGCTTACTGGTTTGATCGATATGCGCTAGCTCTTAAAGAGAGCAAACTAATTACTGGTCTTACCTACACCGATGTAAATGCAACTCTTCCTGCAAAATCAATTTTGGCGGCAATTGCAGTTATCTGTTCACTTCTCTTCTTTGCAAATATCGTTCGCAAATCTTGGCTTCTCCCTGCAGCTGGAACCGCGCTTATGGTTGGCGCTTCAGTGCTTATCGCCGGTGTATATCCAGGCGCTGTCCAGCAGTTCCAGGTAAAGCCATCTGAATCTTCTAAGGAAGCCCCTTATATTCAGCGAAATATCGACGCTACTCGCGCCGCCTTCGGATTATCCGATGTGGAGATGAAGGATTACCAAGCAACGCTTTCCACTAACTCTGGTCAGTTAGCCACCGATGCGGCAACTATTTCAAATATTCGTTTAATGGATCCAAACGTTCTCTCTGCAACCTTCCGCCAATTGCAGCAGATTAAGCCTTATTACACATTTCCTGAATCCCTAGATATCGACCGCTACACAGTAAATGGTGTGCAGCGAGATGCAGTTGTTGCAGTCCGTGAGCTAAATATTGAGGGAAACCCAAGCCGTAACTGGATCAACGATCACCTGGTTTACACCCACGGTTTTGGATTCGTTTCTGCATTTGGAAATACCGTTGATGCCGACGGTAAGCCAAACTTCTTAGTTGGAGATCTGCCACCAACATCGGGACTTGGAAAATTCCAGCCACGTATCTATTTTGGTGAGAACGTTCCGGATTACTCAATTATTGGTGGAGCAAAATCTGATTCTGCCGTCGAGTTCGATTATCCAGATGATGCATCTGCAAATGGTCAGAAGAATTACACCTACACCGGCAAAGGTGGAGTGCCAATGGGTGGTTTACTCAACAAATTACTCTTTGCGATCCAATACCAAGAACAACGCATTGTTCTCTCTAGTTTGATCAACTCCGAATCAAAGATTCTCTATAACCGTTCACCACGCGAACGCGTTGCCAAGGTGGCTCCATGGTTAACACTTGATGGCGATCCATACCCAGCAATTGTTGATGGCAAGATCCAATGGATCATCGACGGATTCACAACTAGCGCCGGTTACCCATATGCGCAGACAACTGCCCTTGGTTCAGCAACAGCGGATGCGTTGACTGCTAATTCAACATCAATCACAGCGCAGAGCAATAAGAACATCAACTACATCCGCAACTCTGTAAAAGCCACAGTTGATGCCTATGACGGAACCGTTGTGCTCTACCAGTGGGATGAGAAGGATCCAGTTCTAAAGACTTGGATGAAGGCCTTCCCAAACACCGTGACCCCAAAGAGCAAGATGTCCGCACAACTACTTGAGCACATCCGCTACCCAGAAGATCTCTTCCGTGTGCAGCGCGAAGTGCTTAGCTCTTATCACGTTCAAACCGCCGCAGCATTTTACGGAGGACAAGATTTCTGGCGCGTACCTCGCGATCCCTCAACATTCGGCGCTAATGCCGGAGCGCAACCTCCGTATTACATGACGCTAGAAATGCCGGGATCTAACAAGCCAACATTTGCACTAACAACTCCATTTGTTCCACGCGGTGGACGCGAAAACCTTTCTGCTTTTGCAGTCGTTGATTCAAATTACGGACCAAACTACGGAAAGATTTCGGTTCTGCAATTGCCGAGAAGCACAAACGTTGCCGGACCTTCTCAAGTGGCATCGAACTTCGAAGCGAAACCAGAAGTTGCTAACTCACTCTCACTGCTCCGCCAAGGTGGATCAGATGTTGTACTAGGTAACTTGTTAACGCTTCCTGTTGGTGGTGGCCTTCTCTATGTGCAACCAGTTTATGTAAAGGCGACTGCAAACTCTGCGGCTTATCCGCTTTTGCAGAAAGTACTCGTTTCTTTCGGTGATGTAATTGGTTACGACAGTTCTCTAAAGGGAGCACTTGATCAAGTATTCGGTGGAAACTCTGGAACTTCATCATCTGGTGCACCGGTTACATCAACAACTAATAACGCTTCTGCAGATCTAAAGTCTGCGCTGCAAAACGCTAAGCAAGCGCTTGCAGATGGAAACGCTGCACTTGCAAAGGGAGACTTTGCTGCTTACGGACGCGCACAAGATCGTTTAAAGGCGGCGCTTGCTGCAGCGATTGCAGCGGAGGGTCGCAAGTAAGGCGATTTGGCTATTACTTAACGACCCTTTAGACTGACACTTCCGACGCGGGGTGGAGCAGCTCGGTAGCTCGCTGGGCTCATAACCCAGAGGTCGTAGGTTCAAATCCTGCCCCCGCTACTAGAAATACTGGTAGTTCATTGAAGTTAAAGAGGTTCGATCATGGCTAACCAAGTTAAAACCATTATCAAAATCAAGCATAAAGATCGCAATCGCGCGACCGTCTTCTGGCGTGGAATTCTCGCCTTTCCAGTCGTAATCTTCGTTGCTTCATTTACTCAAGCCACATTTGGCGATGGAAATAATTGGGAGTACGGAACCGCTGGCGTAATTTTTCTGCCGACGATACTTGCCATACTTTTCCGCGGTGTTTATCCAAGTTACCTATTAACTTTTAATCACGCAATATTCGAACTATCTACTCGCTTAGCTGCTTATGTTTTGATTTTAAACGATAAATATCCATCGATCGAAGCCAATTCAAAAGTGGCAGTGCTCTTTCCTGATGTAGAAGGTGGAAAAAAGTTAAACCGATTCCTACCGTTGGTGAAGTGGTTCTTAGCGATTCCACATTACATCGTCGGTTTTGTTTACTTAGTTATTTCACTTGTTGCAACCTTTATCGCCTGGGTTCAAACTTCTATCACCGGTCGATATCCAGAATGGGCAGGAGAGATCGTCCTTGGCACGATTGCTTACTGGAACCGTGTTCAGGGTTATATGTTGCTACTCGTTACGGATAAATATCCAACTTTCCGCCTGAAATAAGTTTTAAAGAATAGTTTTTATTACTTAATCGTTAGCGAATTGCTAACCACAAATAGCGAACTAATCGCCATCGCGCCCGCGGCATACATAGGAGTCAGAGCTCCAGCAGCTGCAATAGGGATGCCAATTAGATTATAGGCAAATGCCCAAGCTAAGTTCACTTTTATAGTTTTTAAAGTGCGCTTCGAAAGAGTTAGCGCATCGACCGCGCTCATTAACTCAGGGCGCAGCAAAGTTATATCAGCAGAGGAAATTGCTGAATCTGTTCCTGTTCCCATGGCCATACTTAAATCTGCGGCGGCAAGCGCTGCGGCATCGTTTATTCCATCACCAATCATCAAAACAGTATGGCCTGCTGACTTTAGAGCGTTTACGCGATCGAGTTTTTCCTCAGGTAGCGCGCGTGCGATGACGTGATCACCTTTTATTCCAACAGCGCGTGCGATGGAACCAGCGCTCTCTTCGTTATCGCCAGTAATTAACCAAGGTATTATGCCCATTAATGTGAGCGTCGAAATGGTTACTTGCGCATCACTCTTTAATTGATCACCTGTTGCAAATACGGCAATCGCAACACCATCCCATGCCATAACTGAGACGCTATATCCCAGATTTTCTGCTCGAGAAATTGCTTCTTCAATCTTTGCATCGAAAGTCGTTGCGCTATGGGCAATCGCTTTAGGATTTCCGATTAATACAACCGGCGAGATTGCGCCTAGCAAAACTCGACCGGCAACGCCTGCGCCAGGTGTCTGCGTGAATTCAACAACTTCCTTGCGCGATGCGCCGTTGGCAAGTGCATGAGTGACAATCGCTTGCGCTACGGGATGGTCGTTGGCTAATTCAAGAGACAGCGCTGTAGAAAGAATAGTTTTTTCATTTAAGAGTTCGGCATATGTTGCGCCTAGAACCTGGTGAGCGCTGGTTGGAATCGTTGCTTCATGAACTTTCATTACTCCAGTTGTAATTGTTCCGGTCTTATCTAGAACGACAACGTCGACTTTACGAGCTAATTCAAGAACGCGAGGTTGGCGAAGAACAATGCCCCGAGTTGCGCCGCGACCAGATGCAACAAGCAAGGCAACTGGTGTTGCTAATCCAAGTGCACATGGGCAAGCAATAACTAAAACAGTGATTGCAATCTGGATAGATAGCGCAGCAGAATGTCCAGCGCCGTCATTTCCAAGGTAATACCAGGCAAAGAAGGTGGCGATAGCAAGCGTTGTAACAACTGGTACAAATATTGCTGCGATACGGTCGGCCAAGCGCTGAATTGGAGCCTTATTTCCTTGGGCTTGAACGACCATTGCAGTGATGCGCGCTAGTTCAGTATCGCTACCAATACGCGTTGCTCGCACAATTATGCGACCGTTGTTATTGAGCGATGCGCCGATAACGCGCGACCCAGGTCCAACTTCAACCGGAGTTGATTCACCTGTCATCATCGCGTTATCTACCGAAGAAGTGCCTGAGATAACTAAGCCATCGGTTGGAATTCGTGAACCTGGTTTTACGACGAAGTCATCACCGATCTGCAATTCCGAGATCGGAATAATTACTTCCAGGCCTTTGCGAAGTACGGTAACTTCCTTCGAACTCAAAGCCAATAAAGATGAGAGAGCGCTACTAGCGCGGCGTTTTGCGCGAGATTCAAGGTGGCGTCCAAGAATTACAAAGAGCAGAACACCCGCAGCAACTTCGGTGTAGACATCTCCTTGCCCAGTGGCGTTTGAATATATAGACCATCCATAAGCGCTAAATGAGCCAAGTGAAATTAGCGAATCCATCGTTGGATGGAAGAAGTTACGAATCGCTGCTCGATGAATTGGTAAGGCGACGATCAATATCAGAGGTGCTGTAAGACCAATAGCCAACCAAGCGGCGGGTGAATATAAAGGATGCAGAAGATTGAAGTAATCAAGCGTCAATAGAATTTCAGCGTCAATTCTTTCGTGCCATTGTTCAACCATCGAAATCAATATTGCCGGCACGGCAAATAAAATTGCAAAGAAGAGCGCAATGCCAGATTTCTTATTGTGCATCGCAGGTCCTGCGCCATCTTCTACCAAAGTTGCGCCATAGCCAGAGCTCTTAATCTTTTTGATCAAATCCGCGCTCTTTACTTCGGCAGGAGCTAAAACATGCACGGTTTCAGTTGCAAAGTTAACGCTTGCGCTTACTCCGCTAATTGAATTTAGCGATTTCTCAACGGTATTTACGCATGAAGAACAAGTCATTCCCGAGACCGAGAAGGTACGCGGAGCAAGAACGGAGTTAGTGGCCTCAGTTGCCATTTAACTTTTCCACAATTTTCTCGTGGATTGCCGCGTTGGTTGATAATCCACTTCCGCCGAGAGATCCGTTTACGCCGGCAACGTTGGTAAATCTTCCACCTGCTTCGCGCACAATGATGTCGAGCGCTGCCATATCCCAAAGGGCAAGTGATGGTTCTGCGGCTACATCAACCGCACCTTCGGCGACCAACATATGTGACCAGAAATCACCAATGCCACGTGTGCGCCAAGCAGATGCCATTAACTCTTGGAATGGCGCTAGTCTCTCGCCCCAGCCTATAAAATCCGAATATGAAATTGAGGCGTCTTTAATTTCGCTAACTTGAGAAACGCTAATTCTTTCTGGCGCCGCTTTATTTACCGAAACAAATGCACCATTTCCTTCACTGGCATACCAACGACGAAATAGCGCCGGTGCGCTTACGACTCCAACGATAACAACTTCACTGCCATCGCTCTGCTTTTCAATCAGACCAATTAAAGTTGCCCAAGTTGGAACTCCACGTAAGAAGTTCTTGGTGCCATCAATTGGGTCAATAACCCAATAACGTTCGGCATCACCGGCATCGCTTCCAAATTCTTCGCCAACAATTCCATCTTCTGGACGGTGGTTCTTCAGAAGTGCGCGGATCGCTTCTTCTGCAGCCTTATCCGCATCTGTAACAGGAGTGTTATCCGGTTTGGTTGAAACTACGAGATCGATTGACTGGTAGCGCGCCAAAGTTATTGAATCGGCTGCATCTGCCAGGCGCATGGCTAGCGCCAAATCATTGCCGCGCGTGAAGGACATGTTGTCAGTCTAGCGCGGGCGGGTTTGAATCTTTAAGCTCTAAAAGTGATCTAAGACTTGCTACTCGCGCGCTTCGCTCGTTATTTACAACACCTTTTGGCGCAACCCATTCATTTAATTGGCAACCAATTTCATGGTGTGAACAGTTGGGCATACAGGTTTGTGTGACTTCATAAAGGTCACTGAAGGCGGCAACTATGCGGTTGGAATCAAGGTGAGCAAGGCCAAATGCGCGAATGCCTGGCGTATCAATTATCCACCCCTGTGATGGCGAAAGATCAGGCGCCAGTGGAAGTGCAATAGCGCTGGAAGAGGTATGCCGCCCACGTCCAGTTACATCATTTACATCGCCGGTCACACGATCAGCATGCGGAACAAGAGCATTAATTAGGGTTGATTTTCCAACTCCTGAGTGTCCAACCAATACCGAAGTCTTTCCATTTAATATCGAAAATAAATTTTCGATATCGGATTCGCGACTCTGCGATTTAATGGCAGCGGTTGCAATCTCAACTCCGAGAGATTCGTATTCATGCAAGAAATCAGGAACTGGTGCCACGTCAATCTTTGTTACCAACAAGATCGGTTTGATATTTTCGTGGAAGGCGCAAACCAAGAAACGATCAATTAGTCCGCGGCGCGGTTCGGGATTAGCCGCGGCAACGACGATTACTAGTTGATCGATATTGGCAACAATCGTGCGCTCCATCTTTGCGGCGTCATCAACAGTTCTGCTTAAACTATTTCGACGTGGAGCGATCGAAACTATTCTTGCCAGAGTTCCTTCAGCGCCAGATACATCCCCGACAAGATTTACTAAATCACCAACTACAACAGATTTTGGCCCCATCTCACGCGCCTTCATCGCGGTAACGATTACACCGCCGTCGGTAATACAAGTTGTGCGACCGCGATCAACGGTTGTGACTAAAGCTTGAATGGCATCGGTATGTGCCGGACGATCTTTACTTCTAGGGCGAGTGCGTCGCGCTGGGCGAATTCGCGCGTCAGATTCATCAAATTCGCGCGGCGTCATGAGACCAAACTCTGCCAAAGCCCCGGAAAATCAGGCAAGGTCTTACGGGTAGTAGCAACGTTTTCAATCTCAACGCCAGGAATAACTAATCCAATTACCGCACCAGCTGTCGCTAGGCGATGGTCTTCATAAGTGTGGAATACGCCACCGTGTAAACCCTTACCCATGGCGCCTTGTGGAGTTATGTGTAACGAAGTTTCATCTTCAACCACATTGCCACCAATTGAGTTAATTTCGCGGGTTAGCGCGGCTAAGCGATCGGTTTCGTGAAGACGTAAATGGCCAATACCGCGTAGATGTGAAGGCGAATCTGCAAGAGCAGCGAGAGCGGCGATAGCCGGTGTTAATTCGCCAACATCGTGCAGATCTATATCAATTCCGTGAATACTTTCTCCGCCAGTAATTGTTAAACCATCTTTATTTCGCGAAATCTTTGCACCCATTGAAGTGAGAATTTCACGGAGTTGATCGCCAGGTTGTGTTGTAACTTCTGGCCAGTCTGCAATAGTGATTGAACCACCGCAAACCATAGCGATTGATAGAAAAGGTGCGGCGTTAGAAAGATCTGGCTCTATTACTAAATCTTGACCTTGTAGTTCACCAGGAGAAACGCTCCAACTATTAGCGGCTTTATCTACTACTACTTGCGCGCCAAAATCACGGAGCATCTGCACTGTCATATCAATGTGCGGCATAGATGGCAGCGGTCCACCTTTATGCGTTGCAACTATTCCATCGCGTGTACTTGGTGCAATCAATAGAAGCGCGGATAAGAACTGACTAGATGCACTGGCATCGATGGTTAGCGCACCGCCAGGTATCTGACCTTTACTTTTTACAACCATTGGCAAGCTGTAACGACCATCGTGTTCAATTTCGATTCCGAGATCTTCAAGGGCAGAGATAACCGGACCAAGTGGGCGCTCGTAAGAGCGGGGATCTCCATCAAATGAAATATCGCCTTGCGCCAGCGCAGAAAGTGGTGGCAGGAAGCGCATCACAGTTCCGGCATTTCCGACATCTACCTTGGCGGGTCCGCGAAGTGGCGCTGGAGTTATCTCCCAAGCTAGATCACTATCTACCTGAACATCTTTAATCCCAATGCCCATCGCGCGAAGCCCGGCAACCATTAACTCGGTATCGCGGGAAATTAGTGGACGCTTTAAGAGTGAAGGGCGCTTGGCTTGCGCAGCAAGAATTAGCGCGCGATTGGTCACCGATTTTGAACCGGGAATTACCACTCGCGCGCTGACTTTCTTATCTCCACGAAATGGAGCGGGCCAGAGCATAAGCGGCAGTCTACTCTCTACCTATGTGCGGTCGTTATGCCCAAGCGCAGGGGATGGACGAGATCATCGAGAGATTCGATCTCGATGGATCAACCCTTGATGCTTCGCTGCCGCTTAATTGGAATATCGCACCAACCAATGAGATTTACATTATTCGCGATACGGCTGAGAAACGTGTACTGGATAGCGCATCCTGGGGAATCATTGCACCTTGGCAGAAGAACTTTGCCGAAGCGCGCGCATCGCAATCACATGCAATTAACGCGCGAAGCGAATCAATTCATGAGAAACCAACATTTCGCCAAGCATTTCGTACAACGCGTTGTTTGATTCCAGCAACTGGTTATTACGAATGGGCAACTTCGCTTGGAAAGTATCCGCCGAAACAACCTTTCTATATCACTTCCGCAGATCCCAACAAATCTCTTTCAATAGCTGGAATCTGGAGCACTTGGAAAAATGAGAAAGGTGAGGAGATCCAATCTGCAGCGATTATTACTCGCGAAGCTGTTGGCGAGTTAGCAACAATTCATAGCCGTATGCCAGTATTTATGGAACGTGCTAAATGGAACGATTGGCTAAATCCCAAGAATCGTGAGATTGCAGATTTGATCGCCCTGATGCAAAACCCAGATCCCACAGCGGGGTTGGTGACCCGTCCAGTTTCTGCGCGAGTAAATCTGGTGGCAAATAACGGCCCCGAACTAATCGATGAGATCGAATTAGGTGAGGCCCAGACCCTCTTTTAGGCCCATTCATAAAGAGCGTTTTCAACAACTTTGGGATAGTGTGTAAGAGATGGCATCTAAAGATCTAGTCCTAGAAAGCGCCGCCGATCGCAACACTCGGTTCGAGCGCGATGCCCTTGTGTTTATGGACCAGTTATATGCCGCCGCTCTTCGTTATACAAAGAATCCTGAAGATGCGCGTGATCTAGTTCAAGATACGTACCTGAAAGCATTTAACTCTTTCCACCAATTTGAAGAAGGCACCAATCTGCGTGCTTGGTTGTATCGCGTATTAACTACTACTTTTATCAACTCTTATCGCAAAGACCAACGCCGCCCTCAACTTGCTGCAGGTGAACTCGAAGATTGGCAGTTGGCCGACGCGCAGTCACACACCAGCGATCTTGGAAAATCGGCTGAGGCAGAGGCGTTAGAAAACTTGCCGGATAGCGATATTAAACGTGCGCTCCAAGAGATCCCTGAAGAATTTCGCATCGCAGTTTATTTGGCCGATGTTGAAGGATTTTCTTATAAAGAGATTGCCGATATCGTCAACGTTCCAGCTGGCACCGTTATGTCGCGACTACATCGCGGTCGAAAGTTATTACGTGAGAAGTTAGCTGACTATGCAAAAGAACTTGGCTACTCCACTGCCGCAAAGCCCGACAGCAAGAGTGGAAAGGGGGAGAAGGCATGAGCCATCTCGAAGAGATTCCATGTATTGAAGTGCTCTCCTCCGTTGTCTTCATCATCGAAGGAGTTGTTGAAGAGACTCGTAATCCACAAGCGATTGAATCGCACTTAAATACTTGTGCTGCTTGTCGCGCCGAAGTCGAGCACGAACAAGCGATGCATACACTTTTGCAAGATGTTCTGCGTCGTTCATGCGATGAGAAAGCTCCCGAAGATTTGCACCGAAGTATTCATGAAGAACTACTTCGCCAAGCAACAGGCGCCGGCGTTACCGAAGTGGTTACTCAATTCAGCATGACCGAGATTTCAATTGAAATCGATGAATTTGGAAATGTTGAACATCGCGAGATTCAAATTGAACAAACCCACGTCCAGCATTTCATCGACGACGAAGAATAGCCACTTATATATGCGCCCTGTCGATGAAGTAATTGGTGCAGTCGGTTTCTCGGTAATGACCGTACGCCCGGGTGATACCTGTTTAGCGATGGGGATTTCAGATCTACCAATTCTTGCGCCAGGACATTTAATGAGCGTTATGGAGAGCGCTTGTGTTGCAGCCCTTGGTGAGTATTTAGAGACTGGCGAAACAACGATCGTCGATAAATATGATGTTTCAGTAATCGATTCTGTAGGAATAGGTTCAGAGATTCGCGGAACAGCACGCTGTACCGAAATGGATGGCCGCACCATGATCTTTGAGTGCGATATTTATGAAGGTGATCGCCATATTGCTTTTGCGATAATAGAGAGAACGGCGGTGGAGCGAGTATCTTTCCTCGCCCGCACCGCCGCGCAATCTTTAATTAAATCTGTAGATAGTTAAGCCATCCTTATTAGGCTTTTTTAGTGGCCCAAAAAATTTCGGCAATTTCATCGATCTTTGCGATCAATTTATCTGCAACTGCAACATCTTGAGTTCCCTTTGTGCCGGCAGCTCCCGCCAATTTTGTCGCTTCATTGAAGAGTGAGTGAAGTTGTGGATATGCCTCAAAATGTGGAGCCTTAAAGTAATCAGTCCAGAGAACCCATAGGTGCTCTTTAACTTGATGTGAACGCTCTTCTTTGATTGCAACAGAACGTGAGCGGAAATCAGCATCTGGGTTGGCCGCATACTTTTCCATGCATGCCTTAACTGAGAGCGCTTCGATCTTTGCTTGTGCTGGATCGTAAACTCCGCATGGCAGATCGCAATGCGCGTGGACAGTTACCTTTGGTGTGAAGAACTTCTTCATTTTCTCTCCCTTTATTTTTTCTTTATTTCAAAACCTGTATGTGTGAGACTACCGCCCATGGGCATATTTGGCATCTTCGGTCGCGTGATCGTTGAAGGCACCTCAATGCAGCCAACCTATAACCCCCTTGATTGGCTGCTGGTTCACTACGGTTTCTTCGGTAAGAAATACCTTTATCTACGCTTGGGCGATGTTGTTGTTATCGAACGAGAATCGCAGCCAGGCATCTTCTATATAAAGCGGATCGCTGAAATCGCAATTGATTCAGAAGGCAAGAAAAGTTACTACGTTTTATCCGATAACGAAGCAGGAACCGACTCTCGTAAATGGGGATTCTTGAGCGAGGCCGAAATTATCGGAAACGTGATTACGCGAATAAAGAAGAATTAACGCGTAAATGCTTCATACATCAACGCTTTAGCTTCTTCTTCATGCAAATGGTGATTACCAGTTGCAGGAGATGCTGATGCGCGACGAGAAATTCTGCGAAGCACGCGGCCATCTACTGCTGTGCCACCGATTGCTTCAGTAGTACTTAGCGCAATGTGCGGCCATGGACCTTGATTTGCTGGCTCATCTTGTACCCAGAGCAAGTTAGCGTTTGGATGCTTCTTCGCTTCAACTTCCATCTGAGCAACTGGAAGTGGATAGAGACGTTCAACGCGAACAATTGCGGTGCTGTTGTCATTTAGACGTGCGCGCTCTGCAACTAGGTCGTGGTAAATCTTTCCAGAGCAGTAAATCAATCGTGATGCGTTATTTACTGTCGCATCACCGATTACTGGCAAGAATGTTCCCGATGTGAAATCGCTGATCGATGAAGCAGCTGCGCGCAGGCGAAGCATTGACTTCGGTGTAAATACAACCATTGGACGGCGCTTTGGATTTGCTGCATGGAAGCGCAACAAGTGGAAGTAGGACGCAGGTGTTGAAGGTTGTGCGATCGTCATGTTCTTCTCTGCAGCAAGTGATAAGAAGCGCTCAATGCGAGCGGATGAGTGATCCGGACCTTGTCCTTCGTATCCATGCGGCAAGAGCAAGACAACGGAAGAACGCTCGCCCCACTTTTGCAGCGCTGAAGAAATAAATTCATCGATAACTGTTTGTGCGCCGTTAGCGAAATCACCAAACTGGCCTTCCCAAAGAACGAGCGCCTCTGGACGCGCCACTGAATAGCCATATTCAAAGCCCATGGCAGCGTATTCAGATAACAAGGAATCGATTACGAAGAATTGGCTTTCGTCGGCAATTAGCGAACGAAGTGGTGTCCAGTCAGAACCATTCTCTTTATCAACAACTACTGCGTGGCGGTTGCTAAATGTGCCGCGACGAGAATCTTGTCCAGCTAGACGAACAGGGCGACCTTCTTTAAGAAGTGAACCGAAGGCGAGCATTTCACCGGTTGACCAGTCGATAGTTCCATCGTTAATTGATTCGGCACGCTTTTGCAGCTGCGGCAACATCTTGGGATGGATATGGAAACCTTCTGGGATCGCAAGTTGCGTAGCCGCAATTTCGCGAACCAATTGTTCTGAGATAAAGGTTGGAACATCTTCAGCATTTGGAACAACTGGAGGCTGGAAGTTTGGATCGTGCTCCTCTTGGTAATTTGCAACAGATGCATAAACTTCTTCAAGCTGTGTCTGGTATTCACGAGCTAGTTGTTCAGCTTCTTCAGGAGTTATATCTCCGCGACCAATCAGCGCTTCGGTATACAAGGTGCGAGTTGAACGCTTGGCATCAATTAACTTGTACATCATCGGTTGTGTAAAGCTTGGCTCGTCGCCTTCATTGTGACCGCGACGACGGTAGCAAACCATGTCGATGACTACATCTTTATTAAACGCTTGGCGATATTCAAAAGCCAAGCGTGCAACACGAACACATGCTTCAGGGTCATCACCATTTACATGGAAGACCGGTGCTTCAATTGTCTTGGCTACGTCAGTTGAATAACGTGAAGTTCGTGAAGCATGTGGTGAAGTTGTGAAACCAACTTGGTTATTTACAACGATATGAACGGTTCCACCGGTGCGGTAACCCTTAAGTTGGGAAAGTTGGAGCGTTTCAAAGTTAATTCCTTGGCCCGCAAACGATGCATCGCCATGGAGCAAGATTGGTAGAACGGAGAAGAGATCCTTCACATTTAACTTATCCTGCTTAGCGCGCACAATGCCTTCTAGTACTGGGTTTACCGCTTCAAGGTGAGAAGGGTTGGCGGCAAGATAGATCTTGGTCTTAGCGCCAGATTCTGCGGTAAATACGCCTTCGGTACCTAAGTGGTACTTAACATCGCCCGAACCGTGGACTTCATTCTCTTTGTAATGTCCTTGGAACTCTTGGAAGATTTGTCCGTATGACTTTCCAGCGATATTAGCCAAAACATTTAAACGTCCGCGGTGCGGCATACCGATACAAACTTCATCTAAACCTTTTTCGGCAGCAGAAGAGATCACGGCATCGAGCAGCGGAATTACAGATTCGCCACCTTCGAGTGAGAAGCGCTTTTGGCCAACGAATTTGGTCTGTAAGAAAGATTCAAAAGCTTCCGCACTATTTAGCTTACGCAAGATGCGGATCTGTTCTTCGCGATCAGGCTTTGTAAAGCCAACTTCTACGTGTTGCTGGATCCACTTACGTTCTTCAGGGCTTGAAATGTACATATATTCAACTGCAACCGAGCGGCAGTAAGAATCACGGAGAATTCCTAGAATTTTGCGCAGCTTCATAAACTTCTCGCCGCCAAACCCACCAGTTGCAAATTCGCGATCGAGATCCCACAAAGTAAGTCCGTGAGTTACAACATCAAGATCTGGATGTGATCGCTGTACATATTTTAGCGGATCGGTATCTGCCATTAAGTGGCCGTAGGTGCGATAAGCCTGAATCAGCTGCTGAACGCGTGCGGTCTTGTTGATCTCTTCATCTTTAGAGAATTCAAAGTCAGATGCCCAACGAATCGGCTCGTAAGGAATACGCAGCGCTGCAAAAATTTCATCGTAGAAGTTGTCAGCACCGAGCAAGATTTCATGAATGCGGCGAAGGAAATCACCAGATTGTGCACCTTGAATAACGCGGTGATCGTAAGTACTTGTAAGAGTGATTACCTTGCTAATGGCCATGCGGGCCAGGGTTTCTTCACTTGCGCCTTGAAATTCTGCTGGGTAATCCATCGCGCCAACACCGACAATTAATCCCTGTCCTTGCACTAGACGTGGCACTGAGTGCACGGTTCCGATAGTGCCTGGGTTAGTTAGCGAAACAGTTGTTCCTGCGTAATCTTCAACGGTAAGCGCACCGGCGCGGGCCTTCTTAACAATCTCTTCGTAGGCAACCCAGAACTGACCAAAATCTAAATCTTCGCAACCCTTAATCGATGGAACAAGTAGTTGGCGAGTTCCATCTGGTTTTGCCAAGTCGATCGCAATTCCCAAGTTGATATGTTCTGGTTTTCCAAGTGCTGGCTTGCCATCAACTTCGCCGTAGAAGGCGTTCATCTCTGGCATCGCGCGGATTGCTTTGATCATTGCATAAGCGATGATGTGGGTAAATGAAACTTTTCCACCGCGCGTGCGCTTTAAATGATTTGTAATAACTGTTCGGTTATCGATCATCAACTTTGCAGGAATTGCGCGAACACTTGTTGCTGTTGGAACTGAAAGAGATGCTTCCATCGATGCAACCACGCGACCTGCAACGCCACGAAGTGGTTCCATCGTTGCAGCATCTGGAGTGATCAAAACTGGAGCTGGCTTTACTGGCGCTTGCGCTGGAGCTGCTACCGGTGTTGCAGCAGGTGCTGGAGTTGAAACTACGGGAGCTGCCAAAGTAGATGGTGCTGGAGTTAAAACTTGTTGCGTTGCCTTTGGAACAGGAGGCACTGGCGGAGTTCCTACTTTTGGCGCGCTCGTTGTTGCGGCTGCGCCTGGGTTATAAGTCTTAAAGAATTCAATCCATGAAGGTTCGACAGAAGTTGGATCGGCTTGGTAACGCTCGTACATCTCTTCGACGAGCCAATCATTGGCTCCGAAATCTGCCGACACTGGCAACTCCTTCTTCGCGATTAGCGCGGTAATTAACGCTTAATACGTGGCTAAGACTATCGGCTGAGCCGTGCATGAATAAATCCCGTAGCGCCCACCCTGAGCGCGATATTGACCACAATTGCGCCCTGAAACTCAGCGCGACAAGGGGGCGCAGGATTGGCAGAGTTGGCGCATGAACTCAGGAGCTCCGGTGCGACCACTGGCCATTGTCAGCGGTGGCAGCCGTGGGCTGGGATATGAAACCGCGCGCGGGTTAGCCGGCCGCGGTTATGACTTGGCGCTGATCGCCAAAGATTCGGCGCGGTTAAACGCTGCCAAAGATTCGATCCTTGCAGAATTTTCGCCGACAGAAAACGAGTTAAAGATCTCTGTTCATCCGGCAGATTTGGAGAACCAGGAAAGTGCCCGCCAAGTTGGCGAAGAGATCGTCGCTTCACTTCCCACTGCACAAGTCATGGTTCTGGCACATGGTGTGATGAGCGAAAAGATGTCAAAGACTTTACGTACAACTGATGCCGAGTGGAATCGCGTTATGGCGATCAACCTAGATTCAGTTTTCACATTAGTAAATGTGATTGCACCAGCGATGGCGGATGCGCGAAATGGCAGAGTCGTTATCTACTCTGCGTGTTTAGGTCGCATGTCAGGTCCTGGAAATGCGGGGGGTCTTGCTCCGTATCGAATTAGCAAAGCTGGCGTTAACGCACTTGTTAGAAATCTTGCACACGAAACTGGACTCGGCGCTCGCGGATTTTATGTAGATGCAATTTGCCCAAACCATTCGCGCACAGATATGGGCGGAGCGGATGCACCGCGCAGCGCTGAAGAAGGAGCCGAGACTGCAATTTGGCTGGCTACTTCAGATATTTCAGAACGTGGAGCTGAACAGGTAACTGGCTTGCTTTGGGAAGATCGAAAAGTAGTTCCCTTTTAATTTTTTTCTTCAGGAATTATCGTTACAGCAAAGTAAAGAACTGGTACTGCTAAAAGAAATAGTGGAATCGCAGCGATTAAGAAGTCGGCTTCTACTTGATACTTCACAACGCCCAAGACAATTAAGTTAGCCAAGATTGCCGGCGCTCGACCCCAGTTCTTCTTCTGCGCAAAGGAACGCCCGCATGCGATTAAGCCGAGGCCTCCCACCAGGGCGAAGAGCACTACTCCCGCTAGCGGCGGCAGCTCGCGATCTTCATGAGTAATACCCATGATCGCGACCCATAAACCTAGGGATAACACCAACGCACCTTCTATATAGAGAAGGGTTGACGCGATAGAGCGCTTACGCGCTTGCTTGGCAGGATCGGTGCTCATAAGTCGGAAGGGTAGCGCATGGTCTTTTCGCACGATGGGTTGAGAGATTCACTAACTCGTGCCGCCGCCCCGCCATTCTTTTACGAGAGTTTAAAAAGAGAGATATCTCTTTCGGAGAGAAATGAAAGTGCTTTAACCGCTACCGCCTTTATTTTAAAATCTGAGCAACCAATATATGAGCATCCGATAGTTGCATTCTCTGAAATAGCGGCGCGCGGAATTAGATTAGAAGACCATCTTGCTCGAATGGGAGTCAATAACTTTGTAGTACTAATTACCGGAGGGGTCGAAGTAGCCGAGCAAATCACTGCTCGAATTTGTGCGCAGTGGACTTTGGGTGGAGTACCGGGGATCTCCCTACATTACGCCTGGATATCGCATCAAAAGGGCGAGAGCGCACTCGATTTTCTTAATCGCCTCGACTCGCACGATACGCAAACTAGCTCCTTCTAATTTATCCACAGCAATTTTCTAGTTCAACATTGAAAATCGCATGCGCCCTATCTTCGCGCCATGGAAATGGATGTTGCATTTGGACCAATTGCAGATTTCATTTCTGATCCCACAATTGAAGAAATCTGGATCAACTCACCTCAGAGAATATTCATCGCACGTGCCGGTATAAATCAATTAACCAACTTGTTGCTCACGGCCGATGATGTTCGCCAGCTGGTGGATCGTTTACTTATCTGGAGCGGACGCCGATTAGATCTATCTCATCCATTTGTTGATGCTCGTTTGCCAGATGGAAGCCGTCTGCACGTTGTAATCCCAGAAATTACCGCAGAGCACTGGACGGTAAATATCAGAAAACATTTGATGCGCCATCTCTTACTTCCAGATTTAGCAGCACTTGGTGTGCTTGATCCGACAATGGCGCAAGCGCTAAGTAATGCAGTAAAGGCTGGATTAAATATCTTGGTCAGCGGAGGAACACAGTCAGGCAAGACAACGATGCTCAACGCCTTAGCCTCCGCAACTCCTATCGGGCAACGTGTAATAACTATTGAAGAAGTCTTTGAATTAAAACCAATTTTGCCAGATCTAGTTGCGCTACAAACTCGCAGCGAAAATCTGCAAGGAGAAGGCGCCATTCCGCTACGCAAACTAATTAAAGAAGCGCTACGGATGCGGCCGTCAAGAATAATTATTGGTGAGGTTCGCGAGGCAGAAGCGCTCGATCTTTTGATCGCTCTAAATTCTGGCCTTGCTGGAATGGGAACTATTCACGCAAATTCAGCAAAAGATGCGATCATTAAATTACAGACCTTGCCACTATTAGCTGGCGAGAATATATCTCACAAATTTATTGCACCAACTGTTGCATCCGCAATTGATCTTGTCGTCCAAGTGGGTATAGAAAATGACGGCACTCGTCGCGTTCACGAAATTGCCGCCGTAACCGGTCGATATGAAAATGACCGTGCGGAGATAGAAATGCTTTGGCGATGGGATGGCGATCAATTCATTCGTGGGATTGGATCGATCGGTAATGAACAAAAATTTATGGCCGCCGGAATTCCCTTGAGCGGATGGTGGTCACAAAATGCTCCGTAATAAAATCTTCAATAACGCACTTTTTAAAACAATATCGGTATTTATTTTAAGCCTCTTTGCAGTTTTCCTAGTCTCAAGATCACTAATTATCGCGAGTACTTTTGCGTCACTTTCAACAACTGTTGCTTATCTGCATTCCAGAAAGAATCTAAATAAACATGCAAATGCCATCAACTCTGCTTGGCCAGAAGTTATTGATCATTTAATAAGTGGAATTCAATCTGGACTTTCCATATCTGAAACCATCATAGGGCTCTCATGGAGAGGTCCAAATGTTTTGCGCGGATACTTTGCTGAGTTTGGTGAAAGCATGAAAAGAGATGGAAACTTCGATTCGGCTTTACGAAATCTCAAAGTGAGTTGTGGTCAGCACGGTAGCGATCAAATTTTTGAAGCGATAGCGATCTCTAAATCACTTGGGGGCAACGAACTACTCAACATTCTGCGCACTGTAGGAACGTTCCTCCGTCAAGATCTAGCCTTACGGCGGGAGATAGAAGTTAAACATGGGTGGATTAAGAACTCGGCACACTTGTCAGCGGCAGCTCCTTGGCTGCTATTGCTTTTACTCTCGACCCAGCCGTCGACAGCGCGGGCATTTTCTACGCCAACTGGCGTATTGATTTTGTTGGCAGGTCTAGCGATGACTGCCATCGCATATATATGGATGAATCACTTGGGAAAGCTTCCAGAACTACCCCGAGTTTTCGGTGAAGTATGAAAAATTCCGTCCTAATTCCAACCATTCTGGCGCTACTTGGATCTATGACTTTGGCGTTAAGCGCCAATCCAAAGGTCGAATTCAATCAAATAGTGGCGCGATCCAAAGACAGGGGGAGCGTTCAGAGTCGCCTTAGTGAAATTGGAGAAGGTTCGCAGGAAACGTTCATGGACTTTCGAAGTAAACAATTCACGAAATCTGCAGTGGCTGGTCTGGTCGCGATATTTGCGCTCTTGATAATTGGTAAATCGATACTTTTATCTATTTTAGTTTCGATGCTTAGCGCTGCAGCAACTTATCTTTTGATAGATAAAGATCTATCGATAAGAGTCAAAAAACATCAAATGGGAGTAGAAGCAGAGTTCCCCGCAATAATTGAAATGTACTCGCTTGCCATGGCGGCAGGAGAAACGCCACTTGCAGCCATGGAGCGAATTGGGATTACCGCCACCGGATCAATGGCGATTGAGTTCAAAAAAGTAGTTACGCAAGTTAGGGCGGGCGAACCATTTCATCTCGCTCTCGATGCAATGGGAAGACAAATTAACTCTATTGCCATTCGTCGATTCGTTGACTCTCTAATTATTGCAACGTTAAGAGGCGCCCCAATAATCGAAGTTCTTCAGCGGCATGCTCTAGAAGCGCGCGAACTCCAGCGCAATCGGGTTTTAGCCGCGGCGGCCAAGGCCGAAATTTCAATGATGGTTCCCGTTGTTTTTCTTATTTTACCAATTTCAATTCTTTTTGCGCTTTGGCCTTCCTTAGCGAATTTAAATCTTTTCAGTACAGCTTAGAAATTGAAAAGGCTCGATGCTCAGTTTGAAGCTATTCATAGATCATGAATAGTAAATAGAGATAAGGAAATCACCTTGAAAGTAAACCTTGAAAACTTAATTGAAAATTGCATTGCCAGATATTTGATTTTCCGTGACAAAGTTAGCAAAAGTGAAAAGTTTCAAGAAATTAATAAGAGATTATTCGTGCCGATATCTTCAGAACGTGGCGACGTTCCAGGTTGGGTGCTAGTTGTACTGATGACTACCGGACTAGTAACTGCAATCTGGACAATCGCAGCGCCTCGGTTAACTTCTATCCTAAAGAATTCACTAGATGCCATGAATGGAATTCGTTGATTCTCGCATTGAGGAAGTTCTTAAAGTGCGAAAGAGGAAATGTAGAGAGCGCAATGGTGCTAATTCCACTTCTTTTTCTATTCCTTTGTGGAGCTCAATTGACTTCCGCCGTATTTATAAGGAACTTTGAGATGGCAAAAGTGCAGAGCGAGGCATCAACCCGGGCAATCTCAAATGAGTTTCTGCCAAATGATTCAATCGTTTCCGTTGGCTCGCAATACAGTCTAGATCGCCCGAAACTAGTGGTGGTAAGAAGAGAGCAAGAAATTCCAATAATGGTGCCTGGTCTTTCCAGAATATTAGGTGGGAGATTAATTAGTTCTGTCACAGGAGTAGCAGTTATGGAGTCGAGCCCTTGATAACAAATAAAGTAAGACATTTCTGGATAAGTAATAGAGGAAGTGCAAGTATCGAATTTGTCTCTTTAGCTTTACCACTCTTTATTCCAGTGATTTTCTTTCTCCATCAATTCGCAACCGTGAGCGCCGAAGAAGAGATTGCGCGCACATTAGCGCGCGAGGGTGCACGCGCATTCGTTACAAGTTCAGGAGGCAATGAAGCGGTTATCGCAATGAACTCAGTTATAGCCACAGCAGGGAAAGAGTTAGGTTTATCGCAAGAAGACTTTTCGCGCATGGCCGTTGGATTGGAGTGCAGCACTTCTCCTTGTTACACCCCCAGCGCCAAGATAATTGTGACAATACATTTCGGTGCAACAAAAGAATTTCGGGCAGTAACTGCCTCTGCTCAGGAATACCTATCTCCATGGAATTAATTAATAAGTTGCGAGATTTTGCTAAGAATGAAGAAGGATCGATCTCGCTTGTGGTGATCTCCCTATTCTTAGTAACGATATCTGCTCTATTGGTAATCACCGATATAGCAGCGATTGGTGTGGCAAAGCGTTCACTTACTCAAGCGACAGAATCTGCCGCACAAAGAGGTGTTCGCAACCTAGATAAGACCGCCTACTACCAAGGTGAATACGATGCTTCTACCGAAGTTCGAAAAATTTTGGGTATGGGACCAACTGACCCAGGTGTACCCATTGATTGCTCCAAGGCGATTGATGATGCAAGAGGTGCCTTATCAGATTGGTCGAATGGGCCGAAAACGTTGCGAAGAATTGAGATTTCAAATTTAACGATTAGCCGAATTGACTGCGATGGATTTGGAATTCAGCTAGTAACTCGCGCAACGGCGCTACTTCCTTTAGTGGTTCCCTTCGCAAATTTATCTTCTGTCGAAATCACTTCAACTGTTTCAACTTTGAATCAGCGGGCGAAGGGGTTTTCTCCCTTCGGTATTAGGATTTTCTAACAATCGCTATCCTTACCCCATGGCCCGCGAATACGATCTTGAGATAGCTGCAATCAGCGCAACTCTTGTATCTATCGAAAAGGTATTGGATCTACCAAAGTTAGAAGCTGAAGCAGTTGAGCTTGAAGCAGCGGCTGGCGTTCCAAATCTCTGGGATGACCCGGAAGCGGCACAAAAAATTACGAGCAAGTTATCCCGCGTGCAGAGCACGATTGCCCGTCTTAAATCACTTCGTCGCAGAGTAGAAGATCTGCCTATCTTGTTTGAATTAGCCGGATCGGAACCTGATGGATCAGCGCTTGCCGATGCTGAATTGGAATTAGATGCAACAGTCAAAGCAATTAGCGAACTAGAGGTTACGACTCTGCTCAACGGTGAATACGACGACCGCGATGCACTCATAACAATTCGCTCTGAAGCAGGCGGTGTTGAAGCTGCCGACTGGGCAGAAATGCTGATGCGCATGTATCTGCGTTACTGCGAACGCCATGAATTTAAAGTTGATGTCCTAGAAACTTCTTACGCGGAAGAGGCTGGAATCAAATCAACAACTTTCCGTGTGGGCGCTCCTTATGCCTACGGCACGTTATCGGTAGAGCAGGGAACACATCGTCTAGTGCGCATTTCTCCATTTGATTCTCAATCTCGTCGCCATACATCTTTTGCTGGGGTTGAAGTTGTTCCGGTAGTTGAACAAAGTGATCACATTGAAATTGATGAGAAAGAAATCCGCGTAGATGTATATCGCTCATCTGGCCCCGGTGGACAAGGCGTGAACACAACCGATTCTGCAGTGCGCCTGACACATATTCCAACTGGAATTGTGGTTTCTTGTCAGAACGAACGTTCGCAGATTCAAAACAAGGCAACGGCAATGGCTGTTTTGCAATCAAAACTATTAGAACGTCGTCGCCAAGAAGAACAAGCCAAGATCAATGCTTTGAAGGGTGATAACTCAGGCTCTTGGGGAAATCAGATGCGTTCCTATGTATTAGCGCCGTATCAAATGGTTAAAGATCTACGTAATAACCATGAAACTGGAAATACATCTGCAGTACTAAATGGTGAAATCGATGATTTCATCGAAGCAGGAATTCGCTGGCGTCGCTCGAGCGCGTCTTAACTTCACAATTTGTCCGTTGTAAATTCAATGTGATTTAAAGAGTTGAATTTGCTTGAGATTGATTAAGTAATTTTTTTCACATTTAATAGCGATTATGCGTAGTTTTGCCCCGCGTGCTTGCTGATATTTCCTGTGAATACGCGCAATTCGCACCGATATCAGGCGCTTTTTGCGGATCTATACCTAAACTAGGCCTCAGTACGGCAGCCAATTTCCCCCATATCCGTGGCGCCTAAACGTCTCGAAAGAGAAGGAACGAAGGAGTTCGTGTGATTCGTTTTGAGAATGTGACGAAGCAATATCCAGGCACGGAGCGCCCTGCGCTAGACACTGTGAGCCTAGAAATTGTTAAAGGTGAGTTTGTCTTTCTCGTTGGACTTTCAGGTTCAGGTAAATCAACTTTTCTTCGATTGATTTTGCGTGAAGAGCGGCCAACTTCTGGAGTTATCCATGTAGCCGGAAAAGATTTAGGTCAATTACCAAATCACAAGATCCCTGAACTTCGTCGCCAAGTTGGCACGGTCTTCCAGGATTTCCGTTTACTCCAAAATAAAACTATTTCAGAGAACGTCGCCTTTACTTTGCACGTTCTTGGTTACTCCAAGAAAGAGATAGCTCGCGAAGTGCCAGAAGTTCTCGAGCTAGTCGGCTTGGAAGATAAAGCAGATCGCATGCCAAACGAGATTTCAGGCGGAGAACAACAGCGCGTTGCTATCGCCCGCGCCTACGTCAGCCGCCCCGCGATCATCATCGCTGACGAACCAACTGGAAACCTTGATCCTGCAACTTCTGTTGGCATCATGAAGTTGCTCGACCGCATTAACCGCGAAGGCACCACCGTCTTAATGGCTACCCACGATGCGGGCATCGTCGACCAGATGCGCAAGCGCGTTATAGAACTAGATGGTGGCCACGTTATTCGTGATCAGGTTCGCGGCGTCTACGGATACACGGGCTAGTTCAACGTCAAGAGTGAACTCACAGGGGATAAGGTAAAGACATGCGCGCAGGATTCTTATTAAGCGAAGTCCGAATTGGACTGCGCCGAAACCTAACAATGACCTTTGCCGTCATTGTTACAACTGCGATCTCCCTTTCTCTTCTTGGTATCGGCTTACTTTCCAACGCCCAAGTAAATGCCATGAAGGATTATTGGTATGACAAGATCGAAGTATCTGTTTACTTATGCGGATCTCTATCTCAATCACCAAGTTGCGCCGGTGGAGTAATTTCTCCGGAACAACGTATGTCGATTAAGACCGATTTAGATGTACTTCCAGTTGTGCAGAGCGTTTTCTACGAATCGCAATCCGAAGCCTATGCGCGCTTCCAAGAGCGCTTTAAAGATTCAGCAATCGCCCAGAACGTAACGGCTGATCAATTGCCTGAGTCTTTCCGCGTTAAATTGAAAGATCCAACTCAATACGCAGTAGTTGTTAGCGCTTTCTCGGGTCGTCCCGGCGTAGATGTGGTTCAGGATCAGCGCAGCATCTTGGAGAAATTCTTCAAACTTTTAAATGTTCTCCGCAATGGCGCATTGCTTGTGGGTCTCTTCTCAGTATTAACCGCAGGTCTTTTGATCTCAAATACGCTTCGGATTGCGGCCTTTAACCGACGTCGTGAAACCGGCGTAATGAAGTTAGTCGGCGCATCTTCTTGGTCAATTCAACTTCCATTCTTACTTGAAGGAATTTTCTCGGCGCTGATCGGTTGGATCTTCGCCACCGGTTTATTGGCGGGGCTGAAGAGCGTTGTCGATTCCAAAGTCGCCCCACTTCTTACCTTCACCAACTTCTTTGGCTGGACTGAAGTCTGGGTTGCATCAGCCTGGCTCTTACTTGCAGGTTTTGGCGTATCAACGATCGCCTCAGTAATCACGCTGCGCCGTTACCTCAAGGTCTAAAAGTTAAATGTCTAATCGGTACCTGCCGTGGTGAAAGAAGTTGGCCGCAAGCTCATCGCGCAGAATAAGAAAGCGCGTCATGACTATTCAATAGAAGATGTCTACGAGTGCGGCATCGTTTTAACGGGCACTGAAGTTAAATCTCTTCGTGCAGGTCGCGCCTCGCTAATCGATGGTTATGCCACTGTCGAAAATGGCGAACTGTGGTTAGCCGGCGTTCACATCCCGGAATACACCCAGGGAACTTGGACTAATCACGATGTGCGCCGCAAGCGAAAGCTACTTGTTCATCTGCAAGAGATTAAGAAACTTCACTTAAAGATAAAAGAAGGTGGAGTAACGCTTATTCCACTGCAGCTTTATTTCAATAATGGAAAAGCGAAGATTGAGATCGCTGTTGCGCGCGGCAAGAAAGCGCACGATAAGCGCGATTCGCTGATGGAGCGCCAAGCCAGCCGTGAAGTCGAACGCGAAATATCTCGACGACGTTCTGGAAAAGATTCGTAAGTCTGGCTTTGCCGGATCGGCAGAGAACAAGAAATAATCGCAAAAATAGAGGATTGGTTGATCACGTTATGTTAAGAATTGAAACAGATCGACTGATCTTGCGGCCGATGCAGATCGAAGATGTAGCTGACTTATATCAATATCAATCTAACCCTGAAATCGTTCGCTTCATCCCGTGGCCCCCACGATCCATGGAACAAGTTAAAGAAGCTGCCGAGAAAACAATTGCCACAGGAAAGTTTGATTTAGTAGAAGATAACGATTACATCGTCCTAGTTTGGGAGTTAAAAAGTACGGGTCAAGTAATCGGCCAATCGAATATGGCGCTAATCTCTAAAGTGAATAAGGCATCAAATATCGGCTGGGTAACTCATCAAGATTTCCAACGTCTGGGTTACGCCTATGAAGCAAGTAAAGCACTTCTTGCCTTTGCATTTAATAATTTCGATCTGCATCGGGTGATTGCTGATATCGATACCCGCGTTCCAGAATCTGCAGCGCTTGCCGAAAAACTAGGAATGCGCCGCGAAGCAACTTACTTGGATGGGGAGTTTTTCAAAGGCGAATGGTGCGATATGTGGCTATATGCAATTTTGAAGAGAGAGTTCCTGGCTTAATTTATAAAGTTCTTCAATAAAACCACCGGCCTCTTAAACGCGGTTTCCCCAAAGTTCTCTCTGAGATTGCGCTTGATTTCGATTGTTTAACGGGGAATTTCTCACTTGTCGTAAGCGTTCCGTACAATAAGAAGACAATTAAATAGTGGAAATAGCTTTCCACACCCATGGGGGTGAACGGTCTCGACTTTGGTTGTTGAGGCAGGGGAAGCGGGCCGAGGAAGCCAGGATGATCTCGTTAACCAAAAACCTGTGCAAAAAATAATCGTCAGTACAACTGCCGATGATCTCACTCTTGCTGCCTAAGCAAGCTCTGTGATCCGTTAGCCCAGACTCGCCTTCGTTCTGGAATCTAGCGCCGATAGAGGGCTCTTCACGGTTGTGGCGTTGCGAACGCGACCGGAGAACAGTTTCGCAAATGAGTTTGTCGAATACTTGTGTGCAAGAGATTCGGAACTGAGAAAACGATAGCCACACTACGCCCGTAGAAGCCCTGTTTTAATTCCGAAGGACCCGGGTTCGATTCCCGGCACCTCCACCATAAGTAAGGCGATCAATGTTTATATCTGCACGGCTCACACAGAGTTAAAGGTTAAGCAATTTTCAATTGCAAAACCTTCATCAACAACCTACATCAACAACCTACATCAACAACCTACATCAACAACCTACATCAACAACCTACATCAACAACCTACATCAACAACCTACATCAACAACCTACATCAACAACCTACATCAACAACCTACATC
>JAHECV010000018.1 GCA_024641555.1 Candidatus Planktophila sp. | reverse complement strand
CCAACTAACCGTTAAATAATTTTTCATAGCTATGGCGGGGAATATCGAGTCGGCAAAAATGCCTTTGCTCGAACATCTCCGGGAGTTCAGAAAACGTGTCGTCAGATCAGCGATCGCCATTTCACTTGCATCGTTAATCGGTTGGTTTTTCTATAACGAAATCATCACCAAACTCGCTCAACCGGTTTGCGATTTAGCCACTGCGCAACGTACCGGTTCGGATACCTGTGGTTCTCTGTATATCAACGGTGTTTTGGGTCCACTGAACTTACAGATAAAAGTTGCCCTATTAACTGGGGTCATTCTGAGCGCGCCAGTTTGGTTGTACCAACTATGGGCGTTCATAGCACCGGCGCTACATCGCAAGGAGAGACGTAACTCGATCTTCTTTTTTATTGCCGCGACTACCTTCTTCGCAGCTGGAACTTATTTGGGGTATTCAGTATTACCGGTGGCAATAAAAGTACTTTTCGAATTTACTCCGCAATCGCTAACGAACTTAGTACGGTTTGATGACTATTTAGACTTCGTAATGCGCGCCATTCTGCTATTCGGAATCGCTTTTGAACTTCCGGTCTTTCTTGTAACTTTTAACTTAATTGGTTTTTTGAGCGGTGCGGCAATTCTGCGACCTTGGCGAATCTGGGTGTTCAGTATTGTCCTTTTCGTGGCGGGATTTACGCCAAGTGCTGATCCACTCTCCATGATTTTGTTAGCAGTTCCTCTGATCATGCTCTATCTGATTTCTGGAGTTTTCGCCCTTTGGAACGACCGACGTCGGGCAAAAAAAGAAAACGATTTGGATTAGTGATGTGGGCGATCGTTGTTAATCCCATATCCGGGGGTGGTAAAGGCGCGATCCGTGGCAGAGAGGTTGCAGGTTACTTTGCTAGCCATGGTTTGAATTACCAGGTTATTACGGCAACTTCTGCCGCAAAGTTACGGGCAAATCTAGATAACTTCTTAGATTCACCCGAAGGACGAGAGTGTCAGGGAGTAATAGCAGTCGGGGGAGATGGTCTTGCCCACTTAGTGATTCAATCGGTTGTTCCACGAAAGATTGCCTTTACAGTGATTCCAGCTGGTACCGGGAATGACTTAGTAAGAGCTTTAGGTTGGAACCTTGAGTCGATCACCGAACAATTGGACTTTGTAACTACATCGGCGCCAACGCCGCTTGATTTGGGATTGGTTGATTCAGAATGGTTTGGAGCGATACTTTCGACCGGCTTCGATTCAATCGTAAATGAGCGGGCGAATTCCATGTCTTGGCCTAAGGGACCGATGAAATACAACTTCGCTATTGCTTTGGAACTTCCCAAATTTTCACCGGTTCAATACACAATTTCTTTAGATACTCAGGAGTTGCAAGTAGAGGCGATGTTGATCGCGGTAGCGAACGGAAAATGTTATGGCGGTGGAATGCAAGTTTGCCCAAACGCGTCGATGAAAGACGGGCTATTTGATGTCATGATTCTTCAACCGGTTACCAAAGTGGAGTTTCTAAAGGTCTTTCCGAAAGTATTTAAGGGCGCACACGTGGATCATCCGCAGGTTCGGATCTATCGCAGCGCTAAAGTCTCAATCTCATCCTCGGCGGTGGCATATGCCGATGGCGAAAGGATCGGCGGTTTACCAGTTCGTGCTGAATGTATGGCAGGGGCTGGACTATCGTGGACCCCGTGAGTACCCCCGCTGAAAAATTCGCTGCTGCAAAGAGCAGAAGTAAGCACGCGGTTACCGAAGAATTTCTCGCCCAATCGCCTTTCCCTTTCGATGAATTCCAAATTCAAGCCTGTCATGCGGTAGAGAGCGGCCATGGAGTTTTGGTAGCGGCGCCAACTGGAGCGGGAAAAACCGTCGTCGGAGAGTTCGCAGCTTTCTTGGCCCTTAAAAGCGGTAAAAAGTGTTTCTACACAACTCCCATAAAGGCGCTTTCCAACCAGAAGTTCCAAGAGTTCGTTGAGCGTTTCGGCGAAGATCGAGTTGGGCTCTTAACTGGTGATACCAACATAAATTCCGAGGCCGAGATCCTGGTAATGACTACTGAAGTTCTTCGAAATATGTTGTATGCGGGCTCTTCCACTTTAACCAATCTAGGTTCAGTTGTAATGGATGAGGTTCACTACCTAGCCGATAAGTTTCGTGGCGCGGTTTGGGAAGAAGTGCTGATCCATTTAATGGAGTCAGTGCAAGTTATTTCTCTCTCGGCAACTGTCTCAAACGCCGAAGAGTTCGGTGAATGGCTAGGGGAAGTTCGCGGAGAGACTCATGTGATCTTAAGCGAGCATCGTCCTATCCCGCTGTATCAACATATCTTGATCAACTCCTCACTTATCGATTTATTCTCATCACCTGGCAAGGTAAACCCAGAAATTCTCGCCGCTGAACGCGAAGCTATGCGCAAGGTAAAAATTCCGCGCCATCGTCGTGAACAGTGGGGGGTCTCTGAATCTAGACTCTCGCGTCCCGAAATTATTGAAAAGTTGCAACGTGAGAACTTATTGCCAGCTATCACTTTTATCTTTTCACGTATGGGTTGTGACGCAGCAGTTAAGCAATGCTTGGCCGCCGGCCTTAAATTAACTAACACTGAAGAACGCGCTGAGATTCTTAAGACTGCTGAGAGATACACTTCCAATCTCGCCGAAGAAGATCTCGAAGTCCTCGGATATCGAGATTGGTTGACCGCCCTAGAACGCGGGATTGCAGCCCATCACGCAGGGTTGTTGCCATCTTTTAAAAACGCCATCGAAGATCTCTTCCAACGCGGGTTGGTAAAGGCGGTTTTTGCAACCGAAACTTTAGCTCTCGGAATCAACATGCCAGCGCGAACAGTTGTCTTGGAAAAGTTAACAAAATGGAATGGCGAAGCACATGTACCAATTACGCCAGGGGAGTACACCCAGTTAACCGGGCGAGCTGGTCGACGTGGAATAGATATCGAAGGTAATGCGGTAGTTCAATGGTCTCCAACGGTGGATTCAGCGATGGCCGCAAGTCTGGCATCGACTAGAACCTATCCTTTGCGCTCCTCTTTCACGCCCACTTACAACATGGCGATCAACTTGATCTCCAGATTTGGTCGCGAACGCGCCCATGGAAGTTTGGAATCTTCCTTTGCGCAATTCCAGGCCGACCGCGCAGTTGTTGGTTTAGTAAAACAAATTAAAAAGAACGAAGTGGCAAGGCAAGAGTTACTGGCTAGCGCAGAATGTCATTTGGGAGATTTCGAGAGTTACGCGCGAATGCGCAGTGAAATCAAAGAACTTGAAAAACTTCTCTCAAAACGGGATGGCAGAAGAACCTTCGATAATCGTCAGCGCCAGCATATGGAGAATGAAATCGACGGACTACGGCGCGCAATGCGTTCGCATCCATGTCATTCATGTAGCGACCGTGAGACACACGCGCGTTTTGCCGAACGCGCCGAGCGGTTACATCGCGAATCAGAGGGGCTTCGCGGGAGAGTTGAAAATCGCACTCACGTGATCGCCAAGACTTTCGATCGTATCTGCGATGTTCTCACCCATCTTGGTTATATTGAAGGGGAGAAGCCGCTTCCGCAAGGAAAAATTCTAGCCAAAATCTACGCCGAATCCGATCTTCTTCTGACTGAAACGATTCGTACTGGAATCTTGGATGATCTCTCTGCACCAGAGTTACTTGCAGTCGTGTCATGCATGATCTTTCAATCGAGAACGCGAGATGAATATGCGCCAAAGATGCCTCATCAAAATGTCAGTAGCGCGCTAGTTGAAATCACAAAACTCTGGGCCAGACTCGAAGAGATTGAAAATGAGTTTGATGTAAAGACCCAGAAAGAGCCAGATTTTGGTTTTGCCTATATCTCCTATCGCTGGGCGCAAGGTAATTCATTAACCAACGTGCTTAAGGGATCAGATATGTCGGTCGGAGACTTTGTTAGATCTGCCAAACAACTGATGGATCTGCTGACGCAAATCGCTGGCGCGAGCGAGAAGTTAAGACCGGTTTGTCGTGAGGCGATCAAACGTTTAGATCGTGGCGTTGTTTCATATATGGTGGATGACTTATGACTCTTATGCTGTTAGATAGCGCTTCGCTTTGGTATCGCGCTTATTACGGGATGCCCGATACCCTCTTGGCACCTGATGGAACACCGGTAAATGCCATCCGTGGATATTTAGATATGACTGCTCGCCTAATTGGCATGTATTCACCATCACGAATAGTTGCTTGCATAGAGGGGGATTGGCGACCTTCCTGGCGCGTTGATCTTTTTCCAGATTACAAAGCTAACCGACTGGAAGAAGATGGTGAGGGAGAAGAAGAACCGGATTTACTTACGCCGCAGATTCCAATCCTCTTAGATTTACTCGATGAATTTGGAATACCAATGGTTGGCGTAGATGATTATGAAGCCGATGATGTCATGGCGACTTTTGCCATAAAAGAGCCGGGCCCGACTCGCATCGTTACCGGCGATCGCGATTTATTTCAATTAGTCGACGATAAGCGCGATGTAAAAGTGGTTTATCTCGCCAAGGGTCTATCGCAGCACGATCTCGTCGATAAGGCTTGGGTTGCTCGAAAATATGCAATCCCTGGAGATAGATACGCCCTCTTTGCGATGTTTCGAGGCGACCCATCTGATGGACTGCCGGGTGTGCGCGGAATCGGTGAGAAGGGTGCTGCTCTTATTGCCAACAATTTCGCTGATGTTGATCAGGCTCTACAAGCTGCGCGCGATGCACACCCAGCGCTTAAACCCGCTTTGGCAAAGAAGATTATTGAAGGTGCAGACTATCTGAAGATTGCTCCAACTTTGGTGCATTGCGCAAAAGATGTTGCACTACCAAAGTTAGATATAGCCATGCCAAAGGCGCCCGCCGATCTATCGAAGATTTACGCGATGAAGGAACAATACGGTTTGGGTGCCAGCGTTGATCGGTTAATCACTGCTCTGAAATGGTGAACATTTTAATCTCCGGCTTCCTGGTTGCCGCCGCATTTGAACCAATCGGACTCTGGTACCTAGCGATACTTGGTTATGCCATCTTCTTTCGAAAGCTCGCGAAGACAAAGTATCCAATTCTTTTCTCATCTCTCTTCGCAGCAATAACTAGCGCAATTGTTCTGCATTGGAGTAGTAAGTACGTTGGCGCTCTGCCATGGCTGCTCTTAACCGCCTTAAAGGCGCTCTTTTACCTTCCCGTTGGTTGGACTTATAAACGCACTCAATCTTTAAGATGGACGATTCTGGTAATTCTCTTATGTGAAGAGGTCGGAGCGAGATTTCCGTTCGGGGGCTTTGCTTGGACACGGATCGCCTTTAGCCAAGTCGAATCACCGTATTTAAAGTTAGTCTCGTATGGGGGAGCGATTCTACTTTCTTTCGCGACGCTACTTGGCGCACTCGCGCTGACCCGTCTTCGTTTTAAGTCGACGGTGATTTTACTTCTATCATTCATTTGCTTGGGATTACTTCCAGAAAATCAGATAGGCACCGAGAAGATTTCTCTCGCAGCAATTCAGGGAAACACGCCAACGGTCGGACTCGATTTTAACGGCCGCGCCAAAGCGGTTTTTGATCTACATCTAAACGCTACGCGAAAATATGTGACCAAGAAATACGATGCCATTATCTGGCCCGAAAATGCGATTGATGTAGATCCAGGAAATTTTCCAGAGGTCGCGGATCAAATTCATGAGTTAATCAATGATTTGGATACACCGCTTGTCGCCGGCGTTGTGTTAAACAGAAATGGCGCACCTGAAAATGCATCAATTCTTTACAGCCCCAAAGTAGGCGATGGCTCTATCTACATCAAACGTTATCTAACGCCCTTCGGCGAGTACATGCCACTACGTTCCCTGGCAGAGATCATCTCACCTTACGCAGATTCGGTAGTTGATTTTCATCCTGGTAAAAGTTTCGTGCCACATCACATAAAGGGATATCCGATCGCTCCAATTATCTGCTATGAAATTCTCAACGATGGAATTATTCGGCAAGCGGCGATGAAATCAACTGCTTTCATAGTTCAAACCAATAGCGCAACTTTTGCTAACACTCCAGAGAGCGCGCAACAGTTGGCGATTACTAGAATCCGCGCAGTCGAACATTCTCGGGAAATTCTCAGCGTTTCAACGGTCGGAATAAGCGCATTCATCGACAATAATGGGCGAGTGAAATCCCAGACTGC
>JAHECV010000048.1 GCA_024641555.1 Candidatus Planktophila sp. | reverse complement strand
GGAGATCTGGATTTAACTCTAAATGGTGAAAAATTATCCTCTCTAGGTATGCGCAATCAGGAGATTCGCAAGACTTTTAGATCCCAGTAATCTCTACACGCTGTACCATCTGACAAATGAGTCGGACCGTTGCAATCGTCACTATGGGCTGCGCCCGCAATGAAGTCGACTCCGAAGAATTAGCTGGTCGCTTAGCGGCAGATGGTTGGACCTTGGTCAGCGAAGTCGAAGACGCTGAAGTAGCGGTAGTAAATACTTGTGGATTTATTGAATCCGCAAAAAAGGATTCGATTGACGCCTTACTTGAGGCAAATTCACTTAAAGGGCACGGAACCACACAGGCAGTCGTAGCCGTTGGATGTATGGCTGAGCGTTACGGGCAAGAGTTAGCGAAGGCGCTTCCGGAAGCAGATGGAATTTTAGGCTTTGATGATTATCAAGATATTTCTGCGCGCTTGCAATCAATTGTTTCCGGAAATTCGCATACTCCACATGTTCCAAGAGATCGCAGATCACTTTTACCGATCGCACCAGCAGATCGTCCCGCCGCGCGCCAAGAAGCGATCGATGAAGCATATGCATCATCACTCGGTGCAGGCGGTTCTCTCTTTCGCAAACGTTTAGGTGATGCTCCTTGGGCGCCCCTAAAGATTGCATCGGGATGCGATCGCCGTTGTTCTTTCTGCGCCATCCCATATTTCCGCGGTTCCTTTATCTCACGTAAACCGACTGAGATTATTGAAGAAGGCAAGTGGCTTGCTAAGAACGGTGTGACAGAACTCTTTCTGGTTAGCGAAAATACAACCTCGTATGGCAAAGATCTCGGCGATTTAAAGTTGATGGAGAAGATACTGCCCGACTTTGCGGCGATCGAAGGCATCGAGCGGGTTCGACTTTCTTATCTACAACCGGCCGAAATGCGACCTTCGCTGCTTCAGGCGATGATCGAGAACGAGAAAATTGCACCTTACTTTGATCTCTCTTTCCAACACACTAGTCCAACTGTTTTGCGCCGCATGCGCCGTTTCGGAGATTCTGAAAAGTTCCTGCATCTCATTACGCAGATCAGAGCCTTATCGCCAGATGCTGGAATCCGCTCAAACTTTATAGTTGGATTCCCTGGGGAGACCCAAGCAGATTATGACGATCTTGCAAACTTTATTAGCGCCGCTAAATTAGATGCGATCGGTATCTTCGGTTATTCCGATGAAGACAATACTGAAGCACTTGACCTTACGGATAAAGTCGAGGAAGAACTCATTCGCCAACGCGTCGAGGCGCTTTCATCTTTGGCCGATGAAATGGTTTCATTACGCGCCAGCGCCCGCATAGGTCAGACGGTTCGGGTATTAATTGAGGATGAAGAGCTTCAAGAAGGTCGCGCTGCGCATCAAGGCCCCGAAGTAGATGGCACGACCTCATTTATCGGTACCGACTTCAAGGTCGGCCAATATATTGATGCTGTGGTGATCGATTCCATGGGCGCAGATTTGGTGGCACGAGCGCTATGAAACTACCCGCCTTTATTACGCCAAACTCACTTACTATCGCTCGTTTACTTTTGATTCCGTTTGGAGCAGTTGCGCTTTTCATGAATGGCGGCGATGACTACAAGTGGCAAGTTATCTCTTGGTGGATATTTTTTATTTTAGGTCTTACCGATATCGTTGATGGAAAGTTGGCACGTAGTCGCCAGCAAATTACCGAACTCGGCAAATTCCTAGACCCCGTAGCTGACAAAGCGATGGTTGGCACCGCAATGGTCTGCCTATCAATCTTGGGTCGAATGCCGTGGTGGATAACTATCGTGATTATGTCGCGCGAAATCGGAATCACTCTCTTTAGGTTGGCGATAGTAAAGCGCGGAGTAATACCTGCAAATAAGGGCGGAAAGATTAAAGCCGCTTTCCAAGGTTTCGGCACCGGTTTTTATGTAATGCCGCTTAGCCCGTCGCTCTATTGGTTCCGCGATGGATTCATGTATATCGCAATCGCGTTAACTATCCTTACCGGTGCGTACTATGTACGATCTGCATTTAAACCTGCAGTTAACAGCAATTAATTCGGAGAAGTTATGGCGCTAGCAAATGAGATTCTCGGTTTAATAACCGACATCCATGACTCGCTGCGCGCACACGGCGAAACTTTGTCTACCGCCGAATCACTTACCGCTGGCGGATTAAGTAATGCGCTAACAATTGTTCCTGGGGCATCTGATGTATTTCTTGGATCAATTACCGCCTATCGCCCCGATATAAAGGTTTCACACTTAGGTGTTGATGAATCAGTTATCGCTGAACGAACCGTTGTCAGCGAAGAAGTAGCTATCGAAATGGCGCGAGGTGCCAATAAATCTTTCGGTTCAACTTGGGCAATTGCCACAACTGGTGTTGCGGGCCCGGGCCCAGCCGATGGTTCTGATGCCGGTCGCGTCTTTGTGGCTTTCGTTGGCCCAGTCGTTCAAGTAATCGAACTTTCGCTATCTGGCGAACGTGAAGTCGTGCGAAACGCCACTGTAGCCAGCGCGATCGCCTCATTTGCGCGTATCCTTAGGCAACGAGATAAGCAGTAGAAGGGATGAGCACCATGGCGCTATTACGCACCGCAGTTGGCCAGACTCTTCGCGCTGCCCGCACTGAGCAATCACGCACCTTGCGCGATGTTGCTCGCGAGGCCCGAGTCTCACTTGGTTATTTATCTGAAGTAGAACGCGGTCAGAAGGAAGCATCTTCCGAGCTCTTAAATGCGATCTGCGAAGCGCTCGATTTAACTCTTTCAGCTGTGATTGCCAACGTCTCGCTTGAGCTCAAGTCTCAAGAGAGTGCGAAGTTGTCCGTTGTCGACGCAGCCTAAGTACGCCACTCAAGGCGCGACTCACCGCCGCACAGAAAGTGCAATTTTAGAAGGCGCCAAAAAATTAATTTCCCAATTTGGACTATCAAATATTTCGATGATCGAAATTGCCGATGCATCACAGGTATCACGCGCAACTTTATATAACCATTACCGTGACAAAGCAGCGGTCGTATCAGCGCTGATTACGGCGGAAGTTGAGTTCATGATCGATCTCGCAAATAAAGCCGGCACCCCCGCAGATGCACTTGAAAAACTCTCACTCTATATTTCAACAGATGGCGCACTCGCAGCAATGCGCGAACACGACAAATCAGCGCTCACTGAAATGCTCGCACATTCCGAGCATCCTCTTTATCTTGAACTTGCTAAGTGCCTCTTTACCGCTACCAAGTCAGCCGCTGGCACTGGTGTTGCAATGCGTTGGTTAATGGGCCAAGCGCTACAACCGCTGACTCCTGCACAAGCTCGCGAACAAGCCGAACTCTTAGTCGACCGCACACTCTTTTAATTTAACTATGCGGATTTCAGATCTTCGCGAACGTTTGACTCTCTCGTTCGGTTCACAATGGGCGCCATCGTTTTCTCAAGATATCGCGATCAGCGAATTAGGAAGCCGCACTGTCGATGAAGCGCTTAAAGATGGATTTGAAGCCGCCGAAATCTGGCGGGCCGTTTGTAAACAGTGCCCAGTCGAAACAGAAAAATACAAGTAGTCGCTTACACCGCGATAACTTCTAGGATCCAAGGCGCGATGCCATCACTTGGCGTAAGCGCGCATGGGTAACTCTCCGAAACGATCGCATATAGATCTTCAGGAGTCTTGGCCATAGACCGGGATTGCAAAAGTAAACGCGCTATTTCTCCGCGAGTCTTCTTCGACATGTGCGTAACTACTGTGCGAACCCCGTCCGCCACGGTCGATACCTGCACTTCAACGGTCTTATCGATAGGGGAGCGCCAGACCGTTTTGTAAGTAGAGGAGCGACAATCAACGATTAGCGGGGATTTGATGGGATCCAGAACTGCGGCGACGCGATCGCGCATCGCGCTGTTATCGATCTTGGCTTTGTAGCTTTCGATCAACTGGTCTGGCCGGACGGCGCCGTATTTGGCCGAGATGATCACCAATGCGCTCGCTGCCCGTTTACGCGCTGTCGGACTCAACGTTTCCCACCCCAACGCCTGATAAAGCACGCCTGAATAAACCTTTATCGCCGGCGTTGGCTTGCTTGTTTCAGCCTTCTTCTCAGAGGGCGGCAGCAGAATCAACACCTGGGCATCTTCCCTGTCTTATGGGCAACTAGGCCGCGACACGCCTAAAGGTGTTGTCTTGCCCAATGCGACACGCCTAAAGGCGTTGTCGGTACCACCTGCTACCTTTCGAACAGATGTTCGGATAAAGTTATCCCTGCACAACCAGAGCGGTTCCGCTTTCCGCCCACAGGCTCTCTATAAGCCTAAAGGCCGTCGGCGGCCTTTCCGTACCTTCTGGGCCGACTACCAACGAATATGCGCCACGCATAGACGTTCTTATCTAAAGGAGCAAAAAGTGGCTGCTGATAAAGCAAATAAAGCCGAAGAGAAAAACACCTCCGATCGCCAAAAGGCGCTCGACACCGCACTCGCCCAGATTGAACGTCAGTTTGGCAAGGGCTCAGTAATGAAAATGTCTGATCGTCAAAATGCGATCATCGAAGTTATCCCAACCGGTTCTATCGCACTCGATATCGCACTCGGTATCGGCGGTCTACCACGCGGACGTATTATCGAAATCTACGGACCAGAATCTTCAGGTAAGACAACACTTACTTTGCACGCAATTGCAAATGCTCAAAAGGCTGGCGGTATCTGCGCATTTATCGATGCTGAACATGCATTCGATGCAGAGTATGCAAAGAAGCTCGGCGTTGATATTGACGCACTTCTAGTTTCACAACCAGATACCGGCGAACAAGCGCTTGAAATTATGGATATGTTGATCCGTTCTGGCGCGCTCGATCTCGTTGTCGTCGACTCAGTTGCAGCCCTTGTGCCACGCGCTGAAATCGAAGGCGAAATGGGCGATTCACATATGGGGTTGCAGGCTCGCCTTATGTCACAAGCGCTTCGTAAAGTCACTGGCGCACTTCACCAATCAAAGACAACTGCGATCTTCATCAACCAGCTCCGCGAAAAAATTGGCGTCTTCTTCGGTTCACCTGAAACAACTACTGGTGGTAAAGCGCTCAAGTTCTACGCATCTGTTCGCCTCGATATCCGTCGCATTGAAACTCTAAAAGATGGCACCGAATCCGTCGGTAACCGCACTCGCGTTAAGGTCGTCAAGAACAAGATGGCTCCACCATTTAAGCAAGCAGAGTTCGACATCATCTACGGCACAGGTATCTCACGTGAAGGTTCACTAATCGACCTCGGCGTTGAAATCGGCGTCGTTAAGAAATCTGGTGCTTGGTACACATACGAAGCCGATCAGTTGGGGCAGGGCAAGGAAAATTCTCGCGCCTTCCTTCTCGATAACCCAGATCTAGCTAATGAGATCGAGACCAAGATCCGCGCACACTTTGTGCCGATCGAAGTTGATGCCGAACTCGTAGCGGCGATCGATGAAGCTGCAGCAGAGGTTGATTTCTAATTAGCCTTGATTTTGTAAAGGTTGCAAGAGGCGAAGGCTCCGACCCTTACGAAGTAGCACACACCATTGCTCTAAATGCTCTGGTTACTCGTGCGAAAAGTAAGGGCGAGCTTCTCGCTCACCTTAAGACCCGGGGCGTAGAAGATGATGTTGCGCAAGCGATCATCTTCCGGTTGCAAGAGGCTGGCCTCGTTAACGATGAAGAGTTTGCCAAAGCTTGGGCGCAATCACGTCATAACCATAAGAAGATCTCCAAGCGCATAATTGCGGGGGAACTTCGTCAAAAAGGCGTTATGCAGAGCGCAATTGATGAGGCACTCGATGAGATTGATGACGATTCTGAATACCGCAGCGCCTTTGATCTGGCATTTAAAAAATATAACACCATGTCACGCCTTGAGCCAGAAGTTCAGATCCGCCGAATTCAATCGCTGCTACAGCGAAAAGGTTTTGGTTTCGGAACAATCTCTCAAGTATTGAAAGAGTTGGATCTGCAAAATAGCTAAAGTTAGTTTTTAGCTAAATGTTCAGTAAGTCGCGCAGCCGTGGCAACTACAGCGGCTGCGTGGATGCGGCCGGGTTGGCGGCCTAAACGTTCGATTGGGCCAGAGATCGAAACGGCGGCGATAACTTTTCCATTAGGGCCTTTAACGGGTGCGCTCACCGAGGCAACCCCGGCTTCGCGTTCTCCAACTGATTGCGCCCAACCACGACGACGATCGGCAGATAAATGCGCTGCAGTAAATCGCGCGTTCTTAAGTCCGCGGTGAATTTTTTCAGAATCTTCCCAAGCCAATAAAATTTGTGCAGCAGAACCTGCTTGCATAGTTAGCGATGCGCCAACCGGTACAGAGTCGCGTAGACCCGATAAACGTTCTGCAACAGCGACACAAATGCGGATATCTCCTTGGCGGCGATATAACTGTGCAGATTCACCGGTCGCATCACGCAGCGCGGCAAGTGCTGGGGCAGCGGCGGCAAGTAAGCGATCCTCACCGGCGGCAGCTGCGAGTTCAGAAGAGCGTGGCCCAAGTACGAAACGACCCTGCAGATCGCGCGTGACCAGGCGGTGGTGCTCCAGGGCGACAGCTAAACGGTGCGCGGTGGGACGAGCGATGCCAGTTGCGGCAACGAGCTCTGCCAATGAATGGGGGCCTGATTCGAGCGTACCTAAGATCGTTACCGCTTTATCTAGAACGCCAACTCCGCTATTCTTCTTATCCACACAGCGAGATTAGCATCCCATCTAATGAGATGCAAGATTTAAGGAAAGAAGAGTATGGGTAAAACACTGGCAGAAAAGATTTGGGAAGACCACGTCGTTCGTTCGGCGCAAGGAGAACCTGATCTGCTCTACATCGATCTGCAATTAGTTCACGAAGTAACAAGTGCGCAGGCCTTCGATGGTCTGCGATTAGCTGGCCGTAAAGTTCGCCGCCCAGATCTGACAATTGCTACCGAAGATCACAACACCCCAACGCTCGATATCTTAAAGCCGATCGCAGATCCAGTTTCAAAGTTGCAGATCGATACCTTGCGCAATAACGCGAAGGAATTTGGAATCCGCATCCACTCACTTGGTGATGCCGATCAAGGGGTTGTTCACGTTGTTGGACCACAACTTGGAATTACCCAGCCAGGCATGACCATTGTTTGTGGCGACTCCCATACATCAACGCACGGCGCATTCGGAGCAATTGCATTTGGTATTGGTACATCTGAAGTGGAACACGTTTTGGCGACTCAAACTCTGCCATCAAGTCGCCCAAAGACGATGGCAATTAATGTAGAAGGAACATTGAAGCCAGGTGTAACCGCAAAAGATATTATCTTGGCGATCATCGCTCAGATTGGTACTGGCGGGGGACAGGGTTACATCATCGAATATCGCGGTTCTGCAATTCGCGAACTTTCCATGGAAGGTCGTATGACCGTTTGTAATATGTCGATTGAAGCTGGTGCGCGTGCCGGTTTGATCGCACCAGATCAAAAGACTTTTGATTACATCAAGGGCAAGCCGCACGCACCAGAAGATTTCGAAGCTGCGCAAAAGTATTGGGAAACTCTCTATACAGATAGCGATGCTAAATTCGATGTCGAAATAACACTCGATGGCAACTCGCTCGAACCATTTGTAACCTGGGGAACCAACCCAGGACAAGGTTTGCCACTTAATGCATCTGTGCCAAACCCAGCCGATATAAAAGATGCGGAAGAGCGTGGAGCAGCAGAACGCGCCCTTGAATATATGGGTCTTACCGCCGGCACACCCCTTAAAAAGATAGCGATTGACACTGTTTTCTTAGGCTCTTGCACCAATGGTCGAATCGAAGATCTTCGCGCTGCCGCTTCGGTAATTAAAGGTAAGAAAATTGCGCCCAAGGTTCGCATGCTTGTTGTGCCTGGCTCAGAGCGCGTACGTCAGCAAGCGATGAAAGAGGGGCTAGATAAAGTCTTTCTAGATTTCGGTGCCGAGTGGCGTAACGCCGGATGTTCTATGTGTCTTGGAATGAACCCCGATCAACTTTCAGTTGGTGAGCGTTCGGCCTCAACATCGAACCGTAACTTTGAAGGCCGCCAAGGTAAGGGCGGACGTACACACTTAGTAAGCCCACTCGTGGCAGCAGCTACCGCAATCCGCGGCACGCTCTCCTCACCGGCGGATTTGTAGAAAGGGATATGGCAATGGAGAAATTTATAAAGCACACCGGTACCGCGATTCCGCTACGCCGTAGCAATGTCGATACCGATCAGATCATTCCTGCCGTATACCTAAAGCGCGTTACTCGTAGCGGCTTTGAAGACGGGCTCTTCGCTGCCTGGCGCAACGATCCAGAATTTGTTTTAAATCAACCGCAGTACAAGAGCGGAACGATTTTAGTTGCTGGTCCAGAGTTCGGAACCGGTTCATCCCGCGAACATGCTGTGTGGGCCCTGCAGAACTATGGTTTCAAAGTGGTTATCTCAAGCCGTTTCGCTGATATCTTCCGCGGAAACTCTCTTAAGGGCGGCTTGCTTACCGTGATCCTGCCCCAGGAATCAGTCGAGGCGATCTGGGCAACCATCGAGAACGATCCAACTACAACAATTACGGTGGATTTAGAAACTCGCACAGTTTCTTATGGTTCAACCACGGTTGCCTTCGAGCTCGATGATTACACCCGTTGGCGGTTGATGGAGGGCCTTGACGACATTGGTTTGACGCTTAAACACACCGATGCGATCGATTCTTTCGAAACAAAGCGCCCCTCATATAAGCCAAAAACATTGCCGATTCGTATTTAGTAACGTTGTAAAAAGTTTTCACGCGTTTTTTGAGCGTGAAAACCAGTGTAAAACGCTCACTTCGTAGACGGGGTGAGCGTTTTTCATACAACCCTCAACTTGTAAATGAGAGTTTTTTACGCGTAAAAAGTGCATTTTTTCGAAAATATTAATTTGCGACACGCCCGCGTCAATATCACTATCACCCTATGTAACGGTTTAAGTTTTAGCCACAAGTTAAGCGAACGCTTAATTTACGCTTAAATCTAAGGGGATTTAGATGAATAAGGCCCAGTTCATTGCCGCGTTGGCCCCACACTTCAACGACAGCAAGAAGGAAGCAGCACACGCTGTAGAAATCGTTTTCGACACAATTACACGCACCATGTCAAAGGGTGAAGATGTAATGATCAACGATTTCGGTAAGTTCAAGAAGGTTGATCGCAAGGCACGTATGGGACGTAACCCATTCACCGGCGAAACAATCAAGATCAAGGCTTCAAAGAAGGCTCGCTTCTTACCTGCAAAGGGTTTGAAGGATGTCATTTCAGGTGAGCGCAAGCTAGGTCCTGCTCCAAAGCCAGAACCAAAGCCTGTTGCAAAGCCAGTTGCTAAGAAGGCTGCAGTTAAGAAGGCAGCAAAGAAGAAGCCAGCAGCTAAGAAGGTTGTTAAGAAGGCAGCAAAGAAGTCAGCTCCAAAGAAGGCTGCAAAGAAGGTTGTTAAGAAGGCAGCAAAGAAGCGTTAATTCTCGCTTTTAAGCACTTTTTAAAACTCAGTGGAACTGGGGTCAGCGATTGCTGGCCCCAGTTTTTCTTTGCCCAGTAACATTGCGCCATGGCTCAAATGCGCGTTTCATACGCGCCACCAACTGGAAAGCCGCTTGGAACAAATATTACTTTTACCATTTGCGCAACGCTTTTAATCCCAATAATTAAATTAATTACCAAACGAACTTGGATCGGTGCGGAAAATATTCCAAAGACCGGCGCAGTAATAGTTGCCAATAACCATCTTTCATATTTTGATGTTTTGAACTTTGCTCATTTTCTTTACAAGAATGGCAGAGCACCTAGATTCTTAGGAAAAGTTGGAGTTTTCAAGGTTCCAATCATCGGGCGAATTTTATTAGCTGCTGGCCAAGTACCGGTCGAACGTGAAACGCCAAATGCTGGAAAAGCAGTAGATCACGCAAAAGCACTTTTGCAATCAGGTCATTTACTCGGCGTTTATCCTGAAGGAACGCTATCTCGTGATGCCGATCATTGGCCGATGGTTGCAAAGACGGGCCTTGCGCGACTTGCACTCAGTACCCGCACTCCAGTTATTCCGGTCGCGCAATGGGGCGCGCAAGTATTGATGCCAACATATTCCAAGAAAATAAAACTCTTTCCTCGGACGCAAATTACCTTAAAGGCGGGCAAGCCTGTCGATCTATCGCCCTGGTATGGCAAAGAAGATGATCAGCAGGCGTTAATCGAGGCGACAGCGAAAGTCATGCGGGAAATTACAACTTTGCTCGAAGAAATTCGTGGCGAGAAGAGACCTGAAGTAATCTTTGATCCGCATACTTCTGATTTACCGCGAACCGGTAATTTCAAAAAGAAGAGACGCTAAAAGGCGAGAGGCTTTAATGAGCAAGGTAACGGTATTCGGCGCAGGCGCATGGGGTTCAACCATGGCGCAAGTTTTATGCGATGCCGGAAACGATGTTCTGCTCTGGGGGCGAAACCAGCAAGTTGTTGATGAAATTAATTCAGCGCATACAAATGTTAAATATTTGGCAAGTCACACTTTGCCTGCGGAGTTGAGAGCAACATCGGATCTCGATGAGGCTTTTGCCTTTAGCCAGAGTTATGTCTTGGCGATTCCATCGTCTCAGTTGCGCGCAACGCTGCAGGAGTGGAAACCGCGCTTTTCTGAAAATTCACTGGTCATTAGCACCTTGAAGGGTATTGAAATTAGTACTCAGCTTCGCATGACTGAGGTAATTAATGAGATCTTAGATCTGCACAAGGTGGCAATGATTACTGGCCCAAATTTGGCCGATGAACTTGTACTTCGTCAGCCAGCCGGCGCTGTTGCAGCCGCTAACACCCAAGCCATCTCCGAAGAAGTTCGCGGCTTGTTCCGTACTCCTTACTATCGTGTTTATACATCGGTTGATCTGCTCGGTTGCGAACTCGCCGGCGCTATAAAAAATGTTATTGCTTTAGCTGTTGGAATTTCGATTGGAATGGGTTTCGGAGAAAATACCCAAGCAATGTTGATTACTCGTGGGCTAAACGAAGTTGCGCGGCTATGTGCAGCGCATGGCGCCGATCCACTAAGCGCTGCCGGTCTTGCAGGCATGGGAGATCTAGTTGCAACTTGCGGATCCCCACTGTCTCGTAACCGCACCTTTGGTGAGTTATTAGGCAAGACGGGTTCAATGGAGCAGGCGATTGCGCAAGGTGCCAAGACAGTAGAAGGCGTTGCTTCATCGGGTGCAATCGTTGAAATTGCTCATCGCGTTGGCGTAGAAGTTCCGGTAATCGAATCCGTGGCAGATATCGTCAATGGTGCGCTTACTCCGGCCGCTGCGCTACAGCGCCTAATGGAGATCACCACTAAAGCCGAAAATTTCATTCGATGACTAAGCGCGTAGCAATAATTTGTGGGGGGCGCTCTAGCGAGCACGAAATTTCATGTATCTCGGCTGGGGGAGTGCTTGCTGCGATCGACCGCTCTCGCTATCAACCAGTTCTGATCGGAATCAGTAAAGCCGGCAACTGGTTCTTGCTCGATGAAGAAACGCCTCTCTCAATTCAAAATGGGATCTTGCCAACTATTACTGAAACAAAGAAGTCGGTAACTCTCGGTGCCGACGGTTTTGCTAGTGAAGGCGTTAACTTAAATATTGATATCGCCTTTCCTCTACTCCATGGTCCCTATGGTGAAGATGGAACTATTCAAGGATTGTTAGAAATTGCAGATATTCCATATGTCGGATCAGGTGTACTTGCTTCTGCAGTTGCAATGGATAAATCTTTTGCTAAACCGATCTTTGCAGCGCATGGGATAAGCGTCGCGGCCGGTTTTGTGGCGCGGGCAGCGGATTGGGCAAAAGATAAAAGTGAGATTCAGAAGCAAGCCGATTTGCTGGGCTATCCAATTTTTGTAAAGCCCGCACGCGGCGGCTCAAGTAGGGGCACGACAAAAGTTAATTCGAAATCAGAATTCGCTGCCGCTATCGAAGAGGCACATCGTTTCGACCCAAAGGCAATGGTCGAACAAGAGATTCGCGGTAAAGAAATTGAGTGCGCTGTTCTTGAAATCGATGGCGTTGCCAAAGCTTCACTCGTGGGAGAAATTAAGATCGATCCAAAATACGATTTTTACAATTTCGAAGCGAAGTATCTCGATTCTGCGACAACCATCGAACTACCAGCCGTTATTGAGCAAAAAGTTAGCGATCAAATACGTGCGAAAGCGGTAGAGGCATTTATCGCTTTAGGTTGCAGTGGTCTGGCGCGCGTTGATTTCTTCTTAACCAATAATGGCGAGGTCATAATTAACGAGTTAAATACGATGCCCGGCTTTACTGCAACATCGGTATTTCCGAAGATGTGGGCAGCAACTGGAATTGGATATACAGAAGTAATTACCAATTTATTAAATACTGCGCTCACGCGCAATAACGGAGTTCTGGGTAATTAATTAGTAAGTAACAGGGCAAGTAAGAGTACGGGTAATCCCGGAAACTGCCTGTACCTTCGACAATATAGTGCGACCGAATTCCTCCATCGATGGTGATTCGGCTCGCATGATTACGTCGTAAGGACCGGTTACACCTTCAGCCAATGTAACTCCGGCGATAGCAGAGACAGATTGTGCAACGCTAGATGCTTTGCCAACTTCGGTTTGAATCAAGATGTATGCCTGAACTGACATAGTGGTCTGCCTTTCTCGTGAGAACTTCGCCGTTGAAGGTAAGCGCAAAGGTACCCCATGTTCTACTCTTGGCGCTATGGCGATTTCTGAGGAAGGCTTCACTGAAGCGCAGGTAATCGCATCTTTACAAGAGATATTCACATCTTCAGATCCACGCATAACAGTCGGAATTGGCGATGATGCCGCGGTTGTCACAGCCAGCGTAAACCAAGTACTTACAACCGATTTGGCGATCTCAGGTGTTCATTTCCGTACCGATTGGTCATCGGCTTTTGAAATCGGGCGCAAGGCAACTGCAGCAAATACTGCGGACGTACTGGCTATGTCGGCTCGCCCAGATCATCTATTAGTAGCTGTTGCCCTAACCGGATCAGAAAGTATGGAGTGGATTTGCGAACTCGCACGTGGAATCAAAAGCGAAGCTGATCTCGCCGGCGCTAACGTCGTAGGCGGAGATCTTTCCCGGGCTGCAGAAGTAGTTATTTCAATTACTGCAGTTGGGTCAACAGATAAAGCAATTACTCGTCAGGGGGCTACGCCAGGTGATGGGATCTACCTGTCATCACTCACTGGTTGGTCTGCAGCTGGCTTGGAGCTATTGACAACAAATTCAACGCAGATAAATAGCGCAGCAAATAAAGCGCTTAAAGAATTTAAGACTCCTACTATTGATTACGATTTCGACTCTTCAAGAGCGACTTCACTCTGCGATGTAAGCGATGCCATTGTGATTCAAGCTTTACAGATAGCCAAGGCTTCAAAAGTTGCATTTAGATTTGATTTAGCAAAAATTCAAACAACATCAGAGTTTATAGAACTCAAAAGTCTTGCCGATGAATTAGAGATAGATATTTGGCAATGGATCTTTGCTGGGGGAGAAGATCATGTGCTATTAGCAACTGGGGTAGATCTGCCGGGCATTTTGATCGGTGAAGTTGTAGCTGGCGCGGGACTGCAAAATCTTCCCGCAGGCGTAGAAAATAGCGCTTGGCGCCACTTTAAGTAGTAGTTGCCATTTTTATGCACTGAAAGTCAAATATTTTATATTTTTTTACAGGTAAAAAACGGGCGCGGTGCTATTGCCTACTTTTTCGCAAGGCGTTAATTTTGCGATATGAAAAAATCTTCATTTGTCGCGACTTTGGCTACTGCGGCGCTTTCAATTTCGGCAATTTTAGTGGGTGTCGCTTCTGCAAGCGCGAGCATCACACTTCCTAAAGGTGCGTTTCTTCCCTGCTCTGCAGGCGGTGGTTCGTATTGCATCGAATCAGTGAGCGTTACACCAAGCGGTGGAAAAGCAATTGCGCTTTCTTGGGTGGCTACGGGATCGCAAGGCGCAAGCGCAGGAAATACAAATGGAGTTGTCGCAGGTAAAACGCTTCCAGGTCGCTGGAGCGCAGACGCTGCCTTTGCCAATGAAAATTACGACGGTCTTTATATCGAAGCGCAAGCAGCTAATGAATTTGTGCCATGGATCATGCTCGATGCCAAGCCAACATATTCACCTGGTAATAACGTCGCGTTAGCAGCAACTACCACCAGTGCAACTACCCCGGTAAATCTAAATTCCGATGCATTGATCTCGGTGAAGATGCGCATTTCCGATTTTAAATTGGGCGTTACCTACGGAATTGCAACTGAGGCTACCGTTGATGTGCAAGCTGGATTATTTGAAATTGCAGGCTATCCAGTCAAGGTTCCACAAGCAAAGAGCACTAAAGATTGCTCAGGCGATGCCGGTGTCGCTTCTGCGCTCGTAACCCAGTTCCAATCAATTTTGGTTCCATCAAATGATCCACTTGGATTTTCATTTGAAGGTGGCAGCGGAAAGATCTATGTTGGCTCAAACGGGCTTTGCAAGCTTTCGACTCCAGTATGGAGTTCTGAGAAGAAGTCGTTAAGTTATAAAGCCTCTGCTCCGCGACTTGCACCGGATGGGAAGACTGTTAACACCGGCTTCTATTACGCAACGATTTCATCCGCGGATGCACTTGCGCTTTGGGGCTTGAAGAAGCCCGAAGAAGCAGCGTCAGCGCTAATCGTTTCCGTGCGTACCAATGAAGGTGGATCCACTGCTGCAACAAAGACTGTTTCAGTAAAGAGCGGTCGAATCATTATTCAAGTCTTCGGTTTCGAATTTCCAGATCCGATGCTGGATATCTCTCTAAATCCGAGTTACGACGTTTTGGCGTCATCTGCGCTCAGTACAAGCAATATGTCGGCGGCTGCAACGGTAAAAACAACGGCTTCGCCAAAGCCAACGCCAACGCCAAAGGCGACGACAATTTCTTGTATTAAGGGAAATCAGTTAAAGAAGGTAACGGGCGTGAAGCCGACCTGTCCGTCTGGATTTAAGAAGAAATAAAGAGTTAGCGTGTAACTTTTCCGGCCTTAAGGCAGGAAGTACATACGTTTTGACGCTTGGCTGTTCCACCGACAAGTGTTTTGATGCGTTGAATATTTGGATTCCAACGACGACGAGTCTTCACCTGAGAGTGTGAAACGTTATTTCCAAAGCTGGGCCCTTTGCCACAGATATCGCATGTTGATGCCACAGCGTTACTCCTTTTATATCTTCAACTTGAGTCAGCCATTAGTTGGCTACGACCAAGGTAATTAACAGGGCGTAAGGGTAGCAAGAAGGCCCCAGTTGTGGCCAATTGACCATAAAGGAGTGCTGACCCTCATGGATTTACGCGTAAAAAATCAGGGGTGGCATGTGCCACATCATTTTTTGCAAAATCTCTTAGGAGGCAGGCGCAAGATTAGAAATGAGTAAGTACTCCTACTCAGAAATGGAGAGATGAGTTCGATGAATTCACTCGATCTTGCAAGATGGCAATTCGCCATTACAACTGTTTATCACTTCCTATTTGTTCCGATCACAATCGGAATGGGATTTCTAGTCGCGGGGTTGCAGACTGCTTGGTATCGCACTGCAAAAGTTAAATACCTACGCGCAACTAAATTCTTTGGAAAACTTTTCCTCATCAACTTTGCAATCGGTGTAGTAACCGGCATCGTTCAAGAATTTCAGTTTGGAATGAACTGGTCTTCATATAGTCGATTCGTAGGAGATATTTTCGGAGCACCACTTGCTATGGAAGGTTTGCTGGCGTTCTTCCTTGAGAGCACATTTCTTGGCCTTTGGATCTTTGGTTGGGACCGACTTCCAAAAAAGATTCACCTTGCAACAATATGGTTGGCCTCACTCGGCACACTACTTTCGGCATACTTTATTTTGGCGGCAAACGCTTGGATGCAACATCCAGTCGGCTACACAATGAATCTTGAGAAAGGTCGCGCCGAGTTAACCAGTATCTTTGAAGTATTGACACAAAAAACTGCACTTGCAACTTTTTTCCACACTATCCCATCAGCAGCATTTACCGCTGGTGCATTTATGGCCGGAATCTCTGCCTGGTTGTTGGTTAAGAAAAAGGATGCTGAGATGTCTCGCGGGACTCTCAAAGTCGGCTTAATAACTATGTTGGTTAGCTTTGTAATGGTATTTGTATCGGGAGATATAACTTCCAAAATCATGACTGAACAACAACCCATGAAGATGGCAGCTGCAGAAGCTCTCTATCAAACTACGGAATCAGCGCCATTTTCGCTGCTGACAATCGGCACTCTCGACGGTTCTAGATCAGTCTTCCAAATCGATGTTCCTTCAGTTCTATCCTTCCTTGCAACAGGTGACTTCAAAGGAACCGTAAAAGGTGTAAACGATATTCAGGCTGAGTACGAAAAAACATATGGTCCTGGTGATTACTCACCAAATATTCCGCTTGCTTATTGGTCCTTCCGCTTGATGATTGGTTTCGGCGGAATCGGATTCCTATTCGCATTACTTGCACTATTTCAAATGCGCCGCGGCGGCACACCTAAGGGCAAATGGTTCTTACCAGCGATGATATTTCTACCATTTACTCCATTACTTGCTAACTCCTTCGGATGGATCTTTACCGAAGCCGGTCGACAACCTTGGGCGGTATTTGGATTAATTAGAACTGCTGACGGCGTAAGCGCTGTTGTTTCCGCGGGAAGCGTTCTTTTCACAATGATCGTCTTCACTCTTCTATACGGCGTCTTAGCATTTATCGAGGTTGGTCTGACGCTGAAAGTTATTAAAAATGGTCCACAAACTGAATTGGATTACGCCGATCCAAAAATTGGCGGTTCTGATTCTCAACATCTCGTGATGGCTTACTAGGAGGTATCGAAAATGTCACTTGAAACTACCTGGTTCCTACTAATCGCCGTTCTCTGGATCGGATACTTTATTCTCGAAGGATTTGATTTTGGAGTAGGAGTACTACTTCCCTTCGTTTCACGTAATGAAGCCGATCGTCGCGCAGTACTGACCACGCTCGGACCAGTTTGGGATGGAAATGAAGTTTGGTTACTTGTTGCAGGCGGAGCCACATTTGCAGCTTTCCCTGAATGGTATGCAACGCTCTTTAGCGGTTTCTACCTTCCCCTTTTCTTAATTCTGGTCTCGCTGATTGTTCGCGGCGTGGCATTTGAATATCGAAGCAAATATGGCAAAGCCCAATGGCGGCAACGCTGGGATATTGCAATTGTTATAAGTAGTGCGCTACCGGCCCTACTTTGGGGCGTTGCCTTTGCAAATATCGTGCGCGGAGTACCACTAGAAAAATCTGCAGCAGGACATATCGAATACGTCGGTGGCTTCTTTAATTTACTCAATCCGTACGCACTTCTTGGCGGAGTGGTTACATTGACCGTATTCCTTACACACGGCGCAATATTCTTATCGCTTAAAACTGCAGGCGGAATTCGAGATCGTGCACATGATTTTGGGCTAAAGATCGGCTTAATCGCCGCCGTTGCTGCGGTTTCGTTCTTACTTTGGACAAATCTGATGCTCCCAGCTTTCAATGGCAAAGTCGCTGCACTTTCTAGTGGTGTGGCCCTGGCATGGGTTGCCGGGCTTGCTGCAACGTTAAAGCGTCGCGAAGGTTGGGCATTCATTTTCTCAGCATCTGCAATTCTCTTATTTGTCGCAGATCTCTTCTATGCCCTATATCCAAGAGTCATGCCAAGTTCTCTTGGAGCGCCGTTTGATCTAACAATCAACAACGCTTCAAGTACTCCATATACCCTCAAAGTGATGACAGTAGTAGCAGTCGTCATGACGCCTTTGGTATTGATCTACCAGGGTTGGACATATTGGGTATTTCGTAAGCGCATTAGCGCTTCACAGATTTCTCACCCAGAAAGAGGAATCTTGGATACGGCAACACATACATTGCATCAATGAAATTGGCACAACTACGACTACTGCTCTCATGGAGCAGTAGTCGTAGCCTTTTTCTATTAATCGCTATTGGTTCAGCTATCTCAACGACCGTGGTTATTTCCTTGGCTATCTTGATTTCGCATGTAGTTGTAAATCTGGTGCAGGGAAACGATGATGTTTTGCAAAACATAATTCAGATCGGTGCGGTTTGGGGCTTCCGAGCTCTTTTCCAATCGCAATTTGATTATTGGAATTCCTTTCAAGCGATAAAAATCAAATCAGAACTGAGGGCTCGAGTCACTTCTGAACTTCCAAGTTTTACTGCAACTTCGCCGGCACTTTTGACTAATCTTTTAGTCAAGGGATTTAACTCACTTGATATTTACTTTGGGCGTTTTCTACCGCAGTTGATATCTGCAATGCTTACACCGATTTCGGTAATAGTCACGATTGCAATCTTCGACCGAACCTCTGCGGTCATCGCCATTCTGACCCTGCCACTAATCCCATTATTCGGAGCTCTAATAGGCAAATACACAGCAGATTCGGTTGCGAAGAAATGGGCAACCCTAGGTACTCTCTCTAAGTATTTTGAAGATTCGCTGCGCGGTTTCGTTACTCTGCGCATATTTGGCCGCAATAAATCACAGTCCTCTCGCATACAGGAGATGGGGGATCAGTACACAGAGGAAACGATGAAGGTGTTACGAATCTCATTCCTATCTGCCTTTGCATTAGAACTTTGTGCGACGATTTCAGTGGCCTTGATTGCCGTTGCGATCGGTTTACGTTTGATAAATGGAGAAATTACCTTCCTTGCTGGATTAACGGTTCTTCTTCTGGCACCAGAGGTATATTTTCCGCTCCGGAATGCTGCCTCGTTGTTTCACTCATCTGCCGATGGCAAGGCCGCTCTAGATCAAATCGAAAAATTACTCGCTAGTGCTAGTCAGCCAGTCACTCAGATCAATCGGGATTTTTCGAATTTCGAAACTTTATCCTGGCAAGATTGGGTATTAGATATCCCAGAAGTTGCTAAATCTAATTTGCCGGCGAGTGAAATATCCCGAGGCGAAGTACTTTTCATCACTGGTCACTCGGGATCTGGTAAGACCACTTTCGCTAAGAATTTGCTTGGGTTAACTGATGATGCAAAAATCTATATTGATGGCGCCATTCGTTTGTCGCCAGAGTATGCAGTTGCTTGGCAGAAGATCATTGGTTGGATTCCACAGACTCCACATTTAGCGAACGGAACTCTTGCAGAACAGTTCCGTTCGCTTAAAACCGATATTACGGATTTGGAGATCTCTGAAGCGCTACGAAGAGTTGGTTTAGATCCTATAGAACTTCCACAAGGACTCCTGACAAAGGTTGGCGGCTCTGGAGAGAAGTCGGATGCGGTTTCAGGGGGCCAGCTTCGCAAGATTGCGATCGCGCGGGCACTTCTCTTAAAACCAGATTTAATTATCGCCGACGAGCCAAGTGCGGATCTAGATGAAGTTAGCACCCGCATCGTTATGAAGGAACTTCGTCGGGTAGTGAAAGAAGGTGCTGCCTTAATATGTATTACTCACGATTCCGCGATGATTCACGATGATGACCGTTTCATATCCTTCGCCATCTCGCCTCTGGCGGAATCGAAGGCAAGATGAAAAAATTTTCTTCGCAAATGTGGCTCGCTGCTTTTCTTGGAGCACTCGCTTTTATTGGTGGTTCTGGACTAACTATTTCAAGCGCCTGGTTAATCACCATGGCATCTCAACAGCCTCCAATATTAACTTTGACCGTTGCAATCGTGATGGTGAGATTTTTCGGCATCTTCCGCTCTGTGGCCAGATATGGCGAGAGAATAGTTAGCCATTCAGCAGTTTTTAATAGACTCACAACGCTGCGAAGCGTCTTATTCGATAAATTAAGTCAGAGCGGTATTGAACTGGCGCGCGATTTAAATTCTGGAGCAACAGTTAAGGCGATCGTCGATGATGTTGAGAGAGCCCAAGAATATGCGCTGCGAATTACTTTGCCATATCGCTCCGCGCAATTGGCTGTCACGGCTGGAGTTGCCGTGGGTATCTGGATTCACGGTGAGACTTTGTACTTCACTGTTCCAGCTGCCCTCCTGACCCTTTGGGTGATTCCGAGATACATCAAACGAATCTGTCGAGATTCCGCTACGAGAATTGAAGAATTAGAGAACGCCTATTCTCAATCAATACTCGATTCGTCCGAGGGGATAGTAGAGGCGAGTATTTATGGCTACTTAGCTGAATCTCTTAACGAAGCGCACCAGATAGAGCAAGAGTTGCTTGACAACGAAACGCGCCTAGCGCGACGTAGCGCCTCTGCAAATTTAGTGACCCTTTTAACTTTTGGAGGATCGCTAACGGCTGCTCTATTGCTTGCTAGAGATCTTCAAATGTCAGGAGAGATATCTTTGGTTGGGATAGCAATGCTGATCTTCCTGCCGCTGGTCTTTTTTGAATCAATTATTGCTTGGTACCCAAATCTTTTTGCGGCCGGTAAATTAATCGTTGCGCAGAGCAGGATCGAATCACTTTCAGCTAAAACGAATGAAAATTTGCACTCCCAGGTTTCACTACTTGAGCGAGTTAAAGATTTATCCGTAAGAGATGTACAAGTTTCTTGGGGTCAGAGTTTTATGAGGCCAGTGTCTTTTACAGCAACCCCCGGCAGTGTTGTTGTACTTCGTGGCGCTAGCGGAGTCGGAAAATCTACTCTTGCTCTAGGGTTGTTAGGTGCTCTTTCCTACAGAGGAAGCGCCACCATAAACGGTTGCGAAGTATCAAGCATCTCCAACTTGAGTCATTTAATGGTTGGCTCACTGCAACAGGGCCATATTTTCAATACATCAATTAGAGAAAATTTAAAGATTGCCGATCAAGCGCTTCCAGATGCAGCGTTGCTTAGAATTTTGAAGATGGTCGAAATTTCTCACCTGTCGTTAGATACGGTTGTCGGTGAATTTGGAAGACCGCTTTCGGGGGGAGAGGCTAAGCGAATTGGTTTAGCGAGGGCGCTCCTATCTCCTGCGCCAATTTTAATTCTTGATGAACCCACTGAGCATTTAGAAGAAGATCTTGCGCTTCGCATTGAAGAACGAGTTCTGAAGCATTTTGGCGATCGCATTCTGGTCATTATTACTCATTCTGGGTGGGGCAAAGCGGGGAGATCGGTAACTCTCACGAGAGAATAGGCGCTATGTCGTCGCACCTTAACTCCGGATTGGACTCCAGTTTGGATAATAAGTTAGTCAACGTCGTTGGCGACCGTACAGCAAAAGTATTGGACACGGTCTTCGGATACAAAACTGTTTCTGATCTGCTCCACCATTATCCGAGAAGATATCTAGTTCGCGGAGAATTAAGCGATATTGCCGAATTAAATGAAGGCGACGAAGTAACCGTTCTGGCAGAAGTTTTTTCATCTAGCAGTCGAAAACTTCATGGCCGCAAGGGGAGCATCCTCGAAGTAATCGTTACCGATGGCAGCGCGAAAATGTCCTTAACATTCTTCAATCAGGCTTGGCGCGAGAAAGAGCTGCGCGTTGGCAGACAGGGTTTATTTGCTGGCAAGGTAGGAGTCTTTAATGGCAAGCGTCAATTGGCGCATCCTGATTACGAAATGGTTCCCGACGGAAGCGATGTCGATACGGCAATTTCAGATTTCGCTGGAAAATTCTTACCACTCTATCCAGCAAGTGCGAAACTTCCCTCTTGGAAGATTGCCCAGTGCGTTAACTTAGCGATCGATTCCCTTAATGAAGTTTCGGATTTCATGCCGGCTCATATTTTAGAAAAGTTTAATTATCCCAATATAAATCAAGCCTTGGTGCAAATTCATAACCCAGTTGACTTGGACAGTGCCGAACTATCGAAGACGCGCTTAACTTTTGACGAAGCGTTCCTATTACAACTCTTATTACTTGAACGCCGCGCAGAACTAAGAGCGCTCAAAACCACCGCTCGGCCGCTCAAGAGTGGCGGAATTCTTGAATCTTTCGATCAATCCCTTCCTTGGCAGCTAACTCCCGGACAGTTAGCCGTTGCTAAAGAGATTGAAAGCGATTTGGCGGCAGATATTCCAATGCACCGCTTACTTCAAGGTGAAGTGGGTTCGGGTAAGACGGTTGTTGCCCTGCGTGCGATGTTGGCGGTGGTAGATAGCGGTGGCCAAGCAGCACTTCTGGCTCCAACTGAAGTTTTAGCTGCGCAACATCTTCGTACTATTGAAAAATTGCTAGGGCCTTTGGCAAATGGCGGAATGTTGGGTGGGCCAGAAAATGCAACTCAAATTACTTTATTAACGGGTTCGCAAAGTGTGGCTGAACGTAAAGATGCGCTGGCTTTAGCAGCCTCCGGGCAGGCAGGAATAGTCATAGGTACGCATGCACTTCTTAGTGAGAGCGTTAAATTCAACGATCTCGGTCTAATTGTTGTAGATGAACAACATCGCTTCGGCGTTGAACAACGCGATGCCCTCAAAGCTAAGGCGGTAAACCCGCCGCACCTTTTGGTTATGACGGCAACACCAATTCCACGAACAGTTGCGATGACAGTTTTTGGAGATTTAGATGTTTCGACGTTGCGCGAACTGCCACTAGGACGCCAACCAATAACTACGCATGTTGTACCAACAATGGAGAAACCAACTTTTCTAGATCGCGCTTGGGAGAGAATCCGCGAAGAGGTTTCGCAAGGCCATCAGGCTTACATCGTTGCTCCGCGAATCGCCGCGGGAACTTCCGAGAGCGCTGATTTAGATTTTCTTTATGGCCAACCATCACCTGATATTGCATCGGTCGATGAGTTGGCTCCTAAGTTGCACGGAGGAGCGCTAAAAGGGCTGCGCATCGCACCGTTGCACGGACGACTCTCAACAGAGTTAAAAGATGCGACTATGCGAGCTTTTGCTGCCGGTGAGATAGATGTACTTGTTTCAACAACGGTTATTGAAGTTGGTGTAGATGTTCCAAATGCCACCGTGATGGTCATTATGGATGCTGATCGTTTCGGTGTCTCACAACTTCATCAGCTGCGGGGTCGAGTTGGCCGGGGCACATCTCCAGGTTTATGTTTACTGGTTTCTTCTGCACCGGTGGAAAGCCCAGCGCGCGAACGTTTGGAAGCGGTTTCAAAGACCCAAGATGGTTTTGAGCTTTCACGTATCGATCTAGAGCAAAGACGCGAAGGCGATGTTCTAGGAGCTACCCAATCTGGAAATCGCTCGCATCTTCGTTTATTAAGAGTACTTCGAGATGAGAATTTGATTGATGGCGCTCGAACCGCAGCAGCCGAATTACTCGAAAGCGATAGTTCGCTCGAACGCTATCCTTTACTCAAGCAGGAATTAGAAATATTGAAATCAGATTCGGCAGCAACATACATTGATAAGGGGTAGGACGTAGATGCGAATAATCGCAGGGCTTGCCAAAGGGCGAAATATCGCAGCCGTTGCAAACTCCACACGACCAACTTCTGATCGCGCCCGTGAAGCGCTTTTTTCATCGCTGGCTTCCGAGTTTGGAGAATTTGCCGGGCTAAACGTTTTGGATTTATACGCGGGCACTGGTGCGATAGCACTTGAATCTCTTTCGCGCGGTGCGGCAATTGTGCACGCCGTGGAAAAGGATGAGCAAGCGCAAAAATCTATTGCTGCCAACTTTGAAAGCGTTAAGAGCGCACAATGCCCGGGAAGTTTTCATTTATTTGGCATGACAGTAAATCGATTCTTACTTGATCGCGCCACTGTGCAGTACCACTTTATTTATATCGATCCACCGTATGAAGTTGAAGATATTGATGTAATCGAAACTCTGATCCAATTGCGCGAAGGCGGTTTCCTCCATCCGCAAGCGTTAATTGCGATTGAGCGAAATTCGAGGGTAAAAGAAATTTCTTGGCCAGAAGGTTATGAACATTTGCGTGAAAAGAATTATGGCCAAGCGACCATTTTCTATGGGGTTCCAGCCGCACTTTGAGCCTGAAAATGGATTACGCAGCAGATCGTTGCTAGCGTTTACTCCATGAAGCGCGCCGTCTGCCCAGGATCTTTTGATCCAATCACCTTTGGCCATCTCGATATCATCGAGCGTGCCAGCGGCCAATTCGATGAGGTTATAGTCGCAGTTTTAGAAAATCGCACAAAGGCATCTCTCTTTACTGTCGAAGAACGCATGGAGATGGCCCGCAAAACAACTTCAAAATACCCGAATGTAAAAGTTGATTCTTGGCATGGATTGCTCGTCGATTTCTGTAAAGAGAACTCGATACAAGCGATCGTCAAAGGGCTACGTGCCGTAACTGACTTCGACTACGAGCTTCAGATGGCGCAAGTAAATCTCCAAGGATCTGGCGTCGAAACTATGTTTATGGCGACAGCCCCAACTCACTCATTTCTATCTTCATCGATCGTTAAAGAACTCGCACATTTTGGTGGAGATGTATCCTCTATGGTTCCGAACGTTGTAAACGATGCCCTTAAAGCACGAGTAGCAGGGAAGTAAAAATGGATTCAATTGAAAAGCTCAGTACCGCGATCACTCTCATCGAGGAAGCGCGTGGAGTTCCACTTTCTGCATCTTGCGTAGTTCACCGTGGCGAAATTTTAGAAATTTTAGATGGCGCAAAAGTTGCCTTGCCACAAGATCTTTTCGCGGCTGAGGAAATTTTGGCCCAGCGCGATAATTTAATTGAAGAAGGTCGCTCTGCATCCGAACAAATGATCGCTTCGGCTCGTGAAGAAGTAGCTCGTATGATCGAACAGACTGCAATTGTTCAAGCAGCTCGCGATGAAGCGCAACGTATTCTGGATGATGCTCGCGCATTGGCTGCCGATGAACGAGCAGAGGTCGAAAGCTATATAGACGGCCGACTAGCGACGTTAGAAGTTATTTTAAATAAGACTCTGGATGCAGTTGCGCGCGGCCGTGAACGCCTAGATGGTGCAAACGATAAAGATATTTTGTCGCAATTAGCGGACGATAAATAATTTTAGAAGAGCGTAGGTTTACTGTGTCTAAGGCATCTCAGGTATTTCAATTTAATACCCATGAACTTCCCCGTCGCGCGGGGGAGATGAAGGAGTACCAATTAGATCTCGAACTTCTTGAATCTATTGGAGTGCCACTGGTAAGCGTCCCGGCCGGCGATGTGATTGAACTCGATATTCGGCTGGAATCGGTAACTGAAGGCGTCTTGCTGAGCGCTGATTTATACGCCATCGCAAAGGGTGAGTGCATTCGCTGCCTTGATCCGGTTGAAATCACGGTCGAGCGCAAAATCCAAGAGCTCTATCGTTATGAGCCGAGCAAGGATTCAGGTAAGAAGAACAAGAAGTCCAAGCGCGCAGACGAAGAGGATATTGATCTCGAAGAAGGCGATGAGCTTTGGATGGATGGCAACGTGATGGATCTCGAACCGCCTATCCGAGATGCCGTTGTCTTAGATCTTCCGATTAACCCGCTCTGCTCAGAAGATTGCCTCGGCCTCTGCCCCGATTGCGGGCAGAAGTGGGTAGATCTGCCGGATGGCCATCAACACGAGGCAATTGACGCTCGCTGGGCGGGGCTGGCTGGTCTGGATTTTAAGAAATCGGATGAATAAGGGATACTTACCCCCATCAGTTAGACCAACTTCAGTTAGTCCAACACAGTCGAAGCTAGACCCAAATAGTTTTAAAGAGATTAAGGACGATTACCGTGCCAGTTCCAAAGCGAAAGATGTCTCGTTCGAAGACACGCTCACGCCGCTCAATGTGGAAGACAACTGCAGCGTCACTTGCAGCTTGCCCACAGTGCCAGCAGCCAAAGCTCACACATACAGCATGCCCAACCTGCGGAACATATAACCGCCGCCAGGTTCTCGAGGTTTGATCTGTTCGCTTCTTTAACTGCGCAACTCGGGATAACTTTAAAACCCGAATTGCTCGAGTTAGCTTTTACCCATCGCTCGTTTGCATATGAGTCCGGTGCTAAAGAAACAAATGAACGTTTAGAGTTTTTAGGTGATTCAGTTCTTGGGTTAATAGTGACTGAAGAGCTTTATCTTCGCTATCCAGATTTGGATGAATCACGTTTATCTCCACTTCGTTCTGGAATCGTAAATATGCGCGCGCTCGCAGATATCGCGCGCACCCTCGAACTCGGTAAATATATTCGTCTCGGAAAAGGCGAAGAGGTAACCGGGGGCCGTGATAAGAACTCACTTTTGGCAGATGCTCTTGAAGCGTTAATCGGCGCGATCTATTTAGAATGCGGATTTGCAACCACAACGACGGTAGTTCGCGCTCTGATCAAAGAAACCATGGAGAACGCCATGGCAAAAGGCGCTGGGCTTGACGGAAAGACGGCGCTCCAAGAATTAGTCTCATCACTTGGCAAGGGCACCCTCGAATATTTAGTAACCGAAGAAGGTCCAGATCACGATAAGAGTTTCACCGCAGTTGCAATGGTCGCAGGCGTTGCAGTTTCGCAAGGCATCGGAAAGAGCAAACGTGAAGCAGAGCAAGCAGCGGCTCGTTCTGCCTACGAAATTCTCGCAACCCTCAAGTAGTACTTCACTCGCGTCACGTACATAAAGACGCCACCTAAACGGTAGGTTTACGCCGTGTATTTAAAGAGTATGACGCTCAAAGGATTTAAATCCTTTGCGTCGGCAACGACGCTTCGCCTTGAACCAGGCATAACCTGCGTCGTCGGCCCAAATGGCTCTGGAAAATCTAACGTCGTTGATGCGCTCACTTGGGTTATGGGGGAACAAGGCGCGAAGTCACTCCGCGGCGGAAAGATGGAAGACGTTATCTTCGCTGGAACCAGCGGGCGTGCACCTCTTGGTCGCGCAGAAGTATCTTTAACAATTGATAATACCGACGGTGCGCTGCCGATTGATTACACCGAAGTCACAATTTCTCGCATTCTTTTCCGTAACGGACAGAGCGAATACCAAATTAATGGTGAAGCATCCCGTCTATTAGATATTCAAGAACTTCTTAGCGACTCTGGTATCGGTCGCGAAATGCACGTCATCGTTGGCCAAGGACAACTAGATGCAATTTTGATGGCAACGCCGGAAGAGCGTCGTGGCTTTATTGAAGAAGCCGCAGGTGTGCTCAAGCATCGCAAACGTAAAGAAAAAGCGATCCGCAAACTAGATTCAATGCAGGCCAACTTAGCCCGTGTACAGGATCTAACTGTTGAACTTCGCCGCCAACTTCGCCCGCTCGGTAAACAAGCTGAAGTCGCAAAGAAAGCTGCAACAATTCAAGCCGACCTACGCGATGCCAAACTACGTCTTCTGGCCGATGATTTCATCTCACTCTCTAAAACTCTTGATGCTGAAGTAGCCGATGAAACTGCGCTACGCGAACGACGCTCATCGGTTGAAGAAGAACTCGATAAAATTCGCGCGCGTGAAGAGTCACTCGATGCTCAAGCAGCATTTGAAAGCCCACTTCTTGTTGCTGCGCAAGAAAACTTCTATGCCTTAAGCGCGCTTCGTGAAAAATTCCGTGGAACGCAATCGCTGGCACAAGAGCGGTCACGATTCTTAGCGGAAGAAGCGGAAGAAGCGCGTAGCGCCGGTCGCGACCCAGAAGCCCTTGATCAAGAAGCTGCAGCGCTTCGCCAACAAGAAGCGCAACTACGAAACGAAGTGGAAAACGCTCGCACACATTTACAGACGACAACCGCCAAACTCGCTAACGCCGAGCAAGCGCTTAAAGTTGAAGAAGATAAAATTGCGGCTGCGATGCGTGCTATCGCGGATGCGCGCGAAGGAACTGCTCGCCAAGAAGGCCATATTAAATCGCTTGCGGCTCGCCTTGAAGCGATCGCTGAAGAAATCGCCCGCTTGGTAAAGGCACGTGATGAAGCACAAGCCCGCGCTGAAAGCGCACAACGTGAATATTCAACCTTTGAAATGGATATCGCTGGCGCAGATGCCGGTGAACTTGGACTTGACTCGGAATTTGAAACTGCCAAAAAGGCCCTGGATAGCGCCAAGTCACACCTGGCTTCGCTTATTGAGTCCGAACGCGCAGCTGATCGCGAACGTAACGCCACCGAATCTAAATTAGAAGCGATGCAGCTAACTTCGCAGTCACGCGACGGGGGAGCAGCGCTAGTTCGTGATTCGCGCGGACTAACCATCCTCGGAAGTATCGCCTCACTAGTACAAATTGATTCGGGTTGGGAAGCAGCAACAGCTGCGGCGTTGGGATCGCTCTCTGATGCAATCGTGGTGAAAGATTTGAACTCCGCCATCAGCGCACTTACAACCTTGCGCGCGGAGAATCTTGGCCAAGCAGATGTTCTGGTTTACGAGCCAGGTTCGCATAATTCAACTTCAGTCCCAACTGGGCTCACTGCGCTGATTTCACATATTCGCTCATCTGAGATTTCAGATTTATTGGCGTCGCTCCTTGGCAACACCGTAGTTGCTGAAAATGCGCGCGAAGCCGAAGGAATCATTCGCAATCATTCTGGGGTTACTGTCGTTACTCGCGACGGGGATGTAATCACCGCACAGCGGGCGCGCGGTGGTTCTGCATCTTCGACCTCCCTCATTGAGATCAATGCGCTGGTGCAAGAGCTCCAGACCAAGTTGGAATCTATTACTCATAACTGCGATCGCATCAAATTTGAAATTTCAACTTCTCAAGGTGATGTGGAAAGCAAGCAAGGCTTATTCGATATTGCCCTCTCAAAACTGAACGAGTCAGATGCGCGAATTGCAGCGCTAACCGAACAGCTTGCGGTTGCTGGCCAAAATATGAAGTCCGCTTCCGCTGAGGTTGAACGTTTGAATCTTGCGATCAATGAGGCGAATTCGGCGAAAGGGCGCGATGAAAACGAACTTGCAATCGCATCAACGCAGTTGCAACAGCGCGGCGATATTGGCGAGCCCGACCATAGCGCGGCGGAGAATTTACGTAACGAAGTCTCACTTGCCCGAACCGCTGAGGTTGAAGCGCGCT
>JAHECV010000017.1 GCA_024641555.1 Candidatus Planktophila sp. | reverse complement strand
ATTAAGAGAGATGCCAGATGATCTATTGGGCTGAAATGCCCAACAACAGCGCCAACTCCGCGGGCAAGTGCAGGACCAACCATCGTGAGAGTTCCAGAGCCCATGATGCGCATCGTGCAATATTGCTCTGCCAGTCCATCTAATAAACCAAGCATTCCCGGCCAGGGTTGATAGGCCGCAAGTTCTGTTGAAACAACGCGCGATGCCAATGGGTTTGCTACACCAGTTTGATCTTCAATAATCAGTGGCTTGCCATTTATCTTTGCACCCTTGCCGCGTTGTGCCTCATATAACTCATCACGCCATGGATCAATTACTACACCAACTAAAACATCACGGTTGTGTGCCAGACCAAAACAAAAAGATGTCCAAGGTAAACGATTCGCAAAATTGGTTGTGCCATCTATTGGATCGAGATACCAAGATGGGGTGTCTGCAAGAAATGCTCCCCCCATTTCTTCGCCGACAAAGTTATGTCCTGGCAGATTAGCAGCTATAACTTCGCGAACATGAGCTTCGATCATGACATCGATTTCGGTTACGATATCTGCAGCATTCTTCTTTAATTCAATTTTTCCAGGATCCATATTGCTCGCAACCAGAATGGCCCACTTGCCGAGATCGCGCGCAATAGTCATCGCACGATCTAGATCAATCTCTTCTAACTTCATCTTCTGCGGACCCAAAGTATCCATTTTTGGGTTTTCAGCGATAACGCTTTGTAGTTGCGATAAATAATTAGAGGTTATTGAATCCACGCCAATGGCTGCGGCCCAGCGCATCGTGGCTTCATCATCAACGGTCCAGACAGCGACCTTGAATCCAAGTTCATGCATCGCAATTACAGATTTCTGGGTTACAAATGAATAGTGCAGATTTATAAATTCGGGATTTAAAACTTCGGTATCAACTTTTGTCGGTAGAGCTAATTTGTCCCACGGCATCCAGATGCGCGCCTTTGGTGACAAGGAGCGGATAGTTTTCATGCCTTCGAAGTTGCCGCACCAGAAAATCTGATCCTCAGGCAATGGTCCGCCCGCCACCACTTCATAAGCAAGTTGGGCTGGATCTTTCTGTTCCATATCGATCATGAGTATTACCTCAGTGCCAACAAAGAGCTTTAGAACATCGCTTAACAGTGGGATGCGATCATCGCCGTGGCCTAGTTGCGAAATCTCGATCCAATCCATTTCGGTGCTCTCTTTGGAGATCCCCCAAAGTCTTTCCAGGGTTGAGTCATGAAGAACAATTACCTTGCCGTCGCGGGTAATGCGAACATCGATTTCAACCACTTCAGCACCGGCATCGATAGCGCTTTGAATCGCAACGATTGTGTTTTCTCGCAAGCGACTGGAATCGCCACGGTGGGCACACGCAAAAGTTCTGTTAGTTGACATTGCTTAAGCAGTTCTGACTAGCTTGCCATCCTTGTAAATCAGAGCTTTGGCAACCTTTGCAAATCCCGTATCTCCAATTTGCGGAACATCAAGTGAAATAAATGCGCGGAAAGATGCATCTGCTCGCTTTAAATAAACTTCATGGAAGTGTCCACGTGGTACTACTAATTCAACTGTTGCTGGATAGCTTCCGGGAACCTGGGTCTTTGTGAAAGAAATATCTTCTGGGCGAATACCAACGACTTCGCTGCCAGAAACTACCTGGCCATCGGCATAACTTCCTTCAATTCGGTTAAGACTTCCGATGAAGTTAGCAACGTACTCGGTAGCCGGTTGATCGTAGAGTTCTTGTGGCGTACTGAATTGTTCGATCTTTCCAGCGTTCATAACTGCAATGCGATCAGAGATAGATAAGGCCTCATCTTGATCGTGCGTAACAATCACTGTGGTAATTCCTAAACGACGTTGCAGATCCCGAATATCCTCGCGAACTTTTACACGTAGCTTGGCATCAAGATTTGAAAGGGGTTCATCAAGCAACAAGATATCTGGCTCTTGAACCAGTGCTCTAGCGAGAGCTACGCGTTGTTGTTCTCCTCCTGAGATCTGACTTGGGCGAGAATCTTTATGGTGCATCAAGTTGACCAGAGCGAGAGCTTCATGAACGCGTTTTTCGATTTCAGCTTTACCCATCTTGCGAACTTTCAACGGATAAGCAACGTTCTTAAAGACAGTCATATGTGGCCAAAGCGCATAGTTCTGGAAAACCATGGCGCTCGGACGCTTTTCTGGTCCAAGTTGAGTTACATCTTTTCCAGCAACGTTAATTGTTCCGGCTTCAGGAATTAAGAAGCCAGCGATCATGCGAAGTGTTGTCGTCTTTCCGCAACCTGATGGACCAAGGAGCGAGACCATCTCACCTTTCTTTACGGTTAGATTTAAATTATCAATGATCACGCGTCCACCAAGAATCTTGGTTAGACCGATTAGCTCTAGGCCTTGCTCAGCGTCTGTCATTTCATGCCCTTCGTGGTTGTCATCATATTCATCACTTAATTTGGAAACCTTCTGCGAGTTGTCCGCCGATAATATGTTTGCGCGCCAAACCGATCAGAATTACCGATGGGAAGGCGAGCAAAATTGAGAAGACCGCTGCTACTTGGATTGGATAGTTAAGTACAAGTGAGTACATCTCGGTAGGCATGGTGTAAATCTGAGGTGCGCCGACCAAGTAGGTGCCTTGCGCTTCATCAAAAGCCGCAAGAAATGACATAACCATCGCTACAAGAATGCCCGGCATCGCCATGCGCAAAGTAATCGTTCGGAAAACCATAAATTTTGAAGCCCCGGCATCGCGTGCCGCTTCCTCAAGATTTCGTGGAACCGCAGCGAATGCCGCGGCCGGAATCCAGGTCATATAGATAATTGTTCCGAGCAATTGAATGATCACGATGCCTAGGGCGGTACCCATCAAGTTGAGGGTGTAATACAAAGTTGCAATTGATGCGAAAAGCCCCAACTTAGGGAATGAATTTGCCGCAAACATTCCGATCAGAAATACGCGACGTCCAACATAGTTATACCGCGCCGCAGCATAGGCCGCTGGCAAACAGATAACTGCTGAAATCAATACAACAATCGGGCTAATGATCAGCGAATTCTTAATCGCCTCAGCTAAGGCAGAATCTGCAAAAACATCTTTCCACCAACGTAGCGTCCACCCATCTGGTGTCATATTTGGGAAGGTCCAGGTGGTTACAAACGCGTGTACCCCTAACCAGAGCAGTGGTCCTAGAATAAAAACAGCCATTATGAATACAAAGACAATAGTTAATAGTCTGGCCAACAAGCTAGTCGGCTTTAAATTTATTTGATTCTTTTTATAAGCCATTAGATGCGACCGCTCTGCTTTGCGCTACGAACATTTGCCCAGATGTAAAGAACAGCAATTCCAGAGGCTGCAGCAAAAATTACAAATGCCATGACAATCGAATGTTGCGGTCGATTATAGGCGCCAAAGAAGTTGGAAATCTCAACGCCGAGCATTGTTGGTTGATTTGGGCCAAGGAATAATGGCACTGTAAACGAACCCATAATTCCTATTGCAGTAAATGTTCCGGCGATAACAATTGGTACAAAAGCCAAAGGGATCATGATGGTGCGCAGGATTCGCATAAATGAAGCGCCTGCATCTTGTGCCGTCTCAATCAGTGCATCTGGTATTGATTGCAGCCCAGATGTAACCATTAAAATCGCAAATGGGAGTGAAGTCCAAATTGTTCCGAGAATTACTGCAGTGCGAGTGGATGTAAGAGTTGGAAAATTAATTCCGAATTGCATAAAGAAAGTCTTCATAAATCCGTTGCCATCGTAGAAAGTGTGGATTGCCCACGCGGAGATGACAACCGGAACAAAGAGAGGAACTAAAGATAAAGTGCTTAAAAGTGAAGCAATTCGTCCACCTTTGATGCGCTGATAGATGCCCATGCCAAGTGCCATTAAAAGAACTACGGTGGTTGAAATAAAGGTAACGCTTAGGGTCATCCAAAGATCGCCAGGAAAACGGGCATCGCTGAAGACGGCTTTGTAGGCATCGAGCGTTCCCCACCAGCTAGTTTTTTTATAAATGTCTTGCCCAATAATTGAAATGACTTCGTTGGGCCCGCCAGTAAAACCGAGGCTAAAGGAGAAAGCAATAAAAATTGGTACGCCGACAAAAGTTAGAACGACAAGTACTGGCGGTAGCGCCATAAAGAAACCAAGCGGCGAGAGCTTCGCGGCCGTTATAGCCGCGAAGCCCTCTGTTGCCACTACTTGGTTACCGGCTGATTTATCAGCTTCGGTAGATGTGGTCACAAATTACTTTCTTGTGGTTTTCGGGTAATTACTTACCTGGAACCGCAAGCGCCCATGCGCTCTTCAAGTCACTCGCATTTGATGAGAGGTACTGAGAACGAAGTGAAGCAACATCTGTGTCCTTAAATGCTGCTGCAACCTTTGGATCGAGCTTTGCATTTGGAATTACTGGAATTCCTGAAAGCGCGCCACCGGCGATCAAGTTCTGTGCTGTTGGTGAAAGAACCCAGTTGGCAAGAAGTCGAGCACCATTACGGTTTGCGGCATTTGCAGGAATACCTAGGTATGCAGGTCCACCAGTTAGCGCTGGCTTATTGATCTGAACAACCTTGATATTGGCAGGCATAGTTCCGGCCTTTTGAGCTGAAACGAATTGATCTGACCAAACTGTTCCCATATCTACAAGTCCAGTTGCTAGATCTTTAAGTGTTTCAGCATTGTTAGCTGGGTATGTGCCGTTCTGACCGTAGGTGTACTTGTTCAATGAACGAAGTGTCTCTAGACCAGTTGCCCATTTAGATTGGAGATCTTTATTTGGCATGGTCTGAAGAACATCGAGTTCATCGGCAGTTAAGTACTTATCAACAACAGTTTGTGCGAAGGCATAACCTGAACCTCCACCGGAAGGAACGTTGTAAGTGAACTTGCCTGGGTTTGCTTTGATCCAAGCCAAGAGATCATCAAGCGTCTTTGGTGGATTTGCAACCTTGGTTGAGTTATATGCAAGTAAAACGGCTGATGCGCGGTAAGGAATTGCGCCAAGTCCTGCCTTAACAAGTGACTTTGGCACATCCTTCATATTTGGCATAAGTGTTGGACTTGGGCGGTAGAGAAGTCCAGCGAGGCCAAGTTGCGTGCTGATTCCACCATCAACCAAGTCGATTCCTGGATCGCGGCGAGTCACCTTAGCTGCAGTGATCTTTGCGATGTTCTGTGGATCGTGTGCACCTGACTTATCGAAAGTTACATTTACCTTGTACCCAGGATTGTCTTTGACGAATGCTGGAATAAGAGTCTTTTCCCAGAGATCTTGGATATTTGTATCTGCTGATACGAGAAGTTCGATTGTCTTTGAATCTGCTGCTGGCGCGCTTGGCACTGTAGAACCAATCGCAAAGGCAGAAATAACTGCAACAACCGCAGTTCTCATTAGCTTAGTTTTAAACACTGATTTCCCCCGAATTCAGATAAAGGAGCCGGGGCTTTACCCCAGTTCTAAAAGCGAACTTAGGCCTTAGGGGGCTTTGAGTCAATTAACTGGAGCGTAATTCGGCGGGTTTTCAAAGTGTTATGAGATCGAGATATTGAATAGCCTGGAAGGAGGTACCGCTTCAAACGCTAGCGGACGCAAGCAAATGGCCCAATTGATATGCAATTTGCTTGCCATTTTTCTGAAAGCCAGTGCAAGACTGGGGTTGTGAGCAATAACTTACGAGCTGCGATTATTGGGTATGGACTAGCTGGCAAGACCTTTCATAGCAATCTCCTGAAAGGTGCTGGCTTTGAAATCGCTGCGGTAATGCTGCTAAGCGAGAATCGTAAAGCCCAAGTTTTAAGTGACTTTCCGGGCGCTGTAGTAGTTTCGACCTTGAAAGAGCTGATTGACTTAAAGCCTGACTTAGTTGTTGTTGCGTCGCCAAATATTTTTCACGCACCTCAAGCGATCGAATTACTTAAGGCGAAAATCCCAGTTGTAGTTGATAAACCTATGGCGCTAAATTTTAAAGAGACTCAGGAGATTATCGCGGTCTCGGAAAGCGAAGGCGTTCCAGTAACTACATTTTTCAATCGTCGCTGGGATAGCGATGCGCTTACGATAAAGAAGATACTTAGTGAAGGAATTCTCGGAAATATTTTTCGTTTCGAGGCGCGCTTTGAGCGCTATCGCACGCTAGGAAATCCTGATTCGTGGCGGGAAAGGCTGACACCTGCCGAAGGCGGCGGAAAACTCCTTGATCT
>JAHECV010000013.1 GCA_024641555.1 Candidatus Planktophila sp. | reverse complement strand
TCAAGTAGCACCGGATCAGTCCAATTAATACTGCGAAGCGCCAACATATATTCGATAGTTTCGAATAAATGCACTGATGCAACCGGAAGATCATCATCCCAGCCGCGCCAGTTATCGTTTAACTCGGCGCTAACCAATTTGCCATGGCGATGAATTAAAAGAAGTGATTCGGCTGGGGTTTCTTGCGCCATTAAAGAGTGACCAAAGTCCATCACGATACCGACGTTATCGACCTTCATCTCGCTAATTGCTAGAAGAGTTTTAGCCGCCGTAGCCAACGTCATGCGAACACGCGGCTCTTTGCATTTATATTCGATCGCAAATTGCACCTTAGGATTTTCGTTTGCCAGATCGCGAATTCCGTTGATTGTGTAATCCCAGATCTGTAAGTAATTTGCTTGCAGCGGGAAATCAAAACCATCTTGTCCTGGCCAAAACTTTACATATGTTGCACCTAGGATTTGAGCTGCAGCAATAGCTTCGCGTACGCGATCTTTGGTTTGCGAACGTAACTTGGTATCAGGATTGGTAAATGAACCCTTTACATATTCGCGCATATAGATATGTGGGGTCGTGGCGCGGCAGATGAGGCCGTTGTCATCAAGCATCTTCTTGATTTCCACTGCAGTTCGCTCTGGAATATCAAAAGGAACGTTTATATCAAGGTGCTTTAAACCCGGAACCTTTGCGGCATCTTCAATCATCTGCTGACTTGTGCGAGTAGGTCCATAACCATCTCCGGCGTAACGATCAACAAACTGGCCAAAGGCCCAGATGCCTGCTCCGTAAGTTAGCTTTCCCATATTCGCAACCTTTCCATTTTTTATAATTGAAATCTTAGGAGTTATTGCCGCCTGTGAATAGGGTTCTATTCACTTTTCATACGAGAGGCAGCCAGAGCTTTTCGCCATGTTTTTAGGGCTTTTTCACGCTCTTGACCAGAAAGGCGTGGCAGATAATCATCATATTTAAGTTCTATTTTTTCGATATCGGCAATTGTTACAAGACCTGCCCCCATTGCCGCGACCATGGCAACGCCGAACGCAGAAAGTTCAAGTAGTTGTGAAGATTTAATTTTCTTTCCGCTTAGATCAGCAAGCATCTGCATCAGGTAGGTATTCCGCGCTCCTCCGCCATCAGCAAAGAGTGAATCAATTTTGATATCAGATATCGCAAAATCTTCGAGTACATCATTGATTTGTGCGGCAGTTGATCTAAGTGCTGCAGCAGCTAAATCAGCACGCGAACTTCCCCGAGTAAGTCCTGCGATGATCCCGGTTGCCTCACGATCCCACCATGGCGCGCCCAAGCCGTTAAATGCTGGGACAAATTCAACTTGCTGCGTTGATTGCGGAGCAAGTTTGGCAAGTTCTTCAGGAGTTGTATCTAATAACTGCGCTAACCAAACCAAGGTCGAACCTGTTGAGAGAATATTTGCTTCAGCAGCTCTGGTTATTTCACCGTTTAGTGACCAGGCAATTGTTTGTGGGTTGGTCTCAGTAAGCCCCATCAACGAGGTGCCGGTACCGAAAGTGGCTTTGAAATTTCCAGAGATCCAACCTTTGTGCGCAAAGAGCGCTGCGTGCGAATCGCCCATGATGCCCGAAAGTGGTACATCGTTAGATAGACCAATCGCCTGCATATTTGTACAAAAATGTTTCTCATTTGAATCGCACACTCGCGGTAACGTTTTTTCATCAACACCAAAAGCGCTAAGCAATTCTTGGCTCCATTGGCCCGTTTCAATATCAAGTAATTGGGTACGACTTGCGCTTCCCGACTCAATAATGTGGCCGGCGCCTAATTTAAATGCAATCCAAGAATCAATGGTTCCAATACAGATATCGCCGGAAAAATTTTGGTTCGCTAACAACCACTGCGCTTTCAGCGCCGAAAACATCGGATCGAGTTCTAAGCCAGTTATCTCCTTTACTCGGACCGCGTTTTTAGCTGATTTTTGAGCCAAATCAGCGGCTCGGCGATCCTGCCAGGTGATCACGTTGGTGAGCGCTTTGCCAGTTGTACGATCCCAGAAGAGAACTGATTCGCGTTGGATACTTAAACCTACTGCTGAAATGTTATGGGCTTTGGTTATTTCAAGCGCAGCTGAAATTACCGAACTCCAAATTTCTTCAGGATCTTGTTCGACCCAACCAGGCTGTGGGAAAGTTGTATTGATCTTTACCTCTGTTTGCGCAAGAACTTCACCATTTAAATTAATGGCTAGCGCTTTGGTTGAACCACTGCCTTGATCAATAGCCAGAATTATTGGCGAACTATTTTCCATGCTTTAAAAGCTCTCGGGCAGAGGCAACGATTGAATCTGCAGTAAGTCCGTAATGTTCGAGAAGATAAGAAGTTGAGCCAGTCGGTGCAAAGGTATCTGTGCCGAGTAACTTCATAGCCACCGGATGGTTCTGCACAACAAATTCGGCAATTGCGCCACCAACGCCGCCGCGGGTTACTGACTCTTCTGCGGTAATGATCGCCTTGGTTTCTTTTGCGGCAAGAAGTATTTCTGCGGTATCTAGCGGAGAAACAGTTGAAAGATTGATTACGCGAGCCGATATCCCATCGCTCTTTAGTTGATGTGCTGCAGCAACTGCACGCGAAACAAGAGTTCCGGTGGCGATAATGGTGATGTCATTGCCATCGATTATGCGCATCGCTTTATTTGGGACAAACGCTGGACTTTGTCCTTGCGAAACAGAAGGAACTTTAAATCTACCGATGCGCATAAAGACTGGGCCGTTTGTATTTGCGGCCCAGGTAACCGCCTCTTTAGTTTGTGCTTCATCTGCGGGTAAAACAATTGGTAGCGAATCAAGTGCGCGCATCCAAGCGATATCTTCTATTGAATGGTGAGTTGGGCCGAGTTCACCGTAAGAGACTCCGGGGCTCATTCCACAAAGCTTTACATTTGTGCGCGTATAAACGATATCTGCTTTGATTTGTTCAAGTGCACGGCCAGTTAAAAATGGAGATGCAGCGCATACAAATGGAGTAAATCCAGCATTGGCTAGTCCCGCTGCGACGCCGACCATATTTTGTTCTGCGATGCCAACATCTATTAAACGGTCCGGAAAGAGTTCGCGAAATTCAGTTAAGTTACTTGAGCCAACCGAATCATTGCAGACAACAACGATCTTAGGATTTTCAGTTGCCAGCGCAATCAAAGTCTTGGCAAAGATTATGCGGTTATCGAACTCTTCTAACTTTTCGCTCATTGTTTGCCAACTTGCTCAAGCGCTTGTTCGTACTGTTCAGTCGAAGGAACTTTATGGTGCCATTCGGCTTTGCCTTCCATAAAGTCAACGCCCTTACCCTTTGTGGTTTGTGCAATTACGACTCGAGGTTTGGTCTGTGGGTCGGTAAAAGCTTTGAGAAGCGCTCCATGATCATGTCCATCTACGACGCAAACTTCCCATCCAAAAGATTCAAATTTCTTATCAAGCGGATCAAGTTCATTGGTTTTAGATGTCGGACTTCCTTGTTGGAAACCATTGCGATCAACAACTGCGATCAAGTTTGTGAGTTTTCGATGGCCGGCAAACATCGCCGCTTCCCAGTTGCTGCCTTCTTGAAGTTCGCCATCGCCCATAATTACAAAAGATCGGCTGCCATTATTAGCCAGTTGAGCGCCAATCGCAGTTCCTACGGCGATTGGAAAACCGTGTCCTAGCGGACCCGTGTTTGATTCAACCCCCGGAACTTTGTTGCGATTAGGGTGGCCATTTAATTTACTTAAAGGTTGTGCAAAAGTTTTCAAATCTTCAACTGGAAAGAATCCGCGAAGGGCGAGAGTTGAATAAAGTGCAACGGCAGCGTGGCCCTTACTTAAAATAAGACGGTCACGGTCAGCTTTGTTTGGTTCTTTGGGATCAACTTTTAGTACTGCACCGAAGAGCGTCGCCAAAATATCGGTGACTGAAAAATCTCCACCAATGTGGCCCATCCCTGCGCCTTTAATTGTGTGGAGGATCTGGAGGCGGATTTCGCGCGCTAAATCAGCGATTTCCCGCGTACTCATCTCCATAGTGTCTTAACTTTATGCGTAATTACGCTCGCGTCAAGCGCCTTTTAACTCTCCAGATTATTAGCACAACCAGAGCAATCCCAACCCATTGCCAGAAGGAAATTGGGAACGGTTTATGTTCTGGAAGCGGCGAACTCTGACCAGCAAGAGTGTTGAGAATCGTAAATTCTGCAAATACTCCTGCATGATCAGTTGCATAAGGAGCTTTGTAGCCAATGATCTTTGAAGTGCTTACATCAACTCCATTTTTTGTAAATATGTAATCTAAGCGATCGGTGAATCCATATTCGTTACCCATGGCTTGTGCTGCTTTGAAACGATCTGGATCGGGTCCGGTAAGAAGTGCGTTCATTCCCCAGGTATAGGTTGTTGGATCGCTGGCATCTGGCCCCGCATCGCTAAATCCCGCTGCGCGCATCAAGCGGTATGCGTTGCATTTGCTAGATCCGGCAGGACACTCCTTGCTGGCAGTCGGTTGTAGACCAGGATTAGCAGCGCTTGCAGGACGTGGATCTCTCGCGTCAGAATTGAAATCACCAATAACAACGACCGGCATATTTGTTTCTTTGAGATCTGCGATTAATTGATTTGCTTGTTTTGCTGCATTAGGAACTTTATTCTCATCCCAGATTGATTCCAGATGCGTGGTTACAAATCTGACTGGAATATTTGCAATATTTATATCTGCCCAGGTATAGCCACGATAGATAGTCATTAGCGTTGGCACGATGCTGTAGCTAGCTTCGTATTCAGTATTCCCAACTTGAATAACACGCTCGGCTAAAGACTTTTTAATCGCTAACGCATCGCCGATTTGAAATCCACAGGCGGCTTTATCCTGACCGAAAATTTTTTGAAAGCGTTCTGGGTCTTTCACCATCGTTAAGAATGGGATTGGATTTATAGAATAACCGGGGTTAAAAGCGGTTTTTCCATCCTTGCTTGCCAAGACATACCCACCACCGAGGGCTGCGAGAAGTTGATCGGTAAAGTTAAATACTTCAGTTTTCTTGCTCCACGCGTTCTTCTTGCAGTACCAAATAGTGGCTTCTTGCAGGCCAATTACATCGGGCTTATATGCGTTAATTTCAGCGGCCAGGGCTACGGAACGTTTAGAAAAATCATTTTTATTTACTTGATCCCACATAAATTGCGCTGCTGCTGGCATATCTGGAATTAAGTCAAGGGCGACTCCGACATCTGCGCCCAAATAGATATTTCGAGACATGACTGTGAATGTTGGTTCGGCTGCCTGCGCTGAAACCGGGGTGAAAAGCGCCAAAGATAAGGATGTTAAGAGCGCTGATGTAACCACTCGTAATTTCATAGGTTCATTATGTACTCTAGGTGTTATGAATGAGAAGGTTGAAGCGCCAGTAATCAAGAATGCACGTCCCTACGACGTGGCGCCGACAGCTCAGTACTCGGAATTTATGCGGACCGGCTGGGCGCATTCTGATTTAGAAGGTCTACAACCACTTGAAGTTGTAACTTATGCGTTTACTCGCCGCCAAGTTTTATCAGAAAATTTTCCAAATATTCGTTTGGTGATTCCCTCAGGAAATTTTAAAACTCGTTCTAATGACACCGAATATGTTTACCGTCCCCATAGCGCTTTCGCTTATTACAGCGGAGTGCAAGGCTCTGATGCGGTTGCGGATTCAGTCTTGGTTTTGGAACCAAGAGCAGAAGGTGGCCACGATGCTTACCTTTACTTACATCCACGCTCTACCCGTGAAACAGAAGCTTTTTACACGGATAGAAAATATGGCGAACTCTGGGTTGGCCGTCACTTCACTTTAGAAGAAGCAGCGACTGTCTATCAAATAGAGACTCGTAATGTCGATAACATTGCAGACCTTTTGCGCTTTAGTAAGGAAACTTTACTAATCCGTGGCGAAGATATCCTGATGGATAAGTTGATTTCAGTTCATGCTCGTGAGGATGAGTTCCAAACTTTTACCTCAGAACAACGTTTGATTAAAGATGGCTATGAAGTTGGTCAACTACAGGCCGCCGTAGACGCAACCGGTCGCGGATTTTCCGATGTAATCTCCGCACTTCCCGCTGCTGCTGATCATCCACGGGGCGAGCGAATTGTTGAAGGCGCATTCTTTGGCCGCGCTCGGTTAGAGGGCCACGATGTTGGGTATACAACGATCGCAGCCGCTGGATCGCATGCCTGCGTTCTACATTGGATTCGCAATGATGGAGCCGTTCGCAACGGTGAATTACTTTTGTTAGAT
>JAHECV010000058.1 GCA_024641555.1 Candidatus Planktophila sp. | reverse complement strand
ACGGCATGACTCCAGATCAATATCCTGATTTTGCAGCCCTTCGTGGTGACCCCAGCGATAACTTGCCTTCGATTCCTGGAGTTGGCGAAAAAACCGCCGCGAAATGGATCGTTGAATACGGATCGCTTAAAGATTTGATTTCGAACGTCGATAAAGTTGGCGGCAAAGTTGGGCAATCACTCCGGGACAATATTGACGATGTAATTCGCAACCGTGAACTAACCCAACTTGTCCACGATGCACCGCTTGAATACAGCGTCGACACATTGGCCTGGTTTGGGGTGGTTGAAAGCGATCTAACTAAGTTATTTGAACAACTAGAATTTCGCACATTAAAGGATCGCTTAAAGCCGATACTTAACCCCGAATCTATTGTTAAAGCGGTTAGCAATAAAAGCGAAGCAGATGAGTTAACCCTCTTTGCTCCCGCGATTGAAGGCGGAACTCTCACACCTGATGAGTTGAGCAAAAAGATTTCGCAACACGCAGGCGAAATCGCCATAACTTTTGAGCTTATCGAAGAGAAGTTACATCGCTATGCAGTTGCCTTTAACGCATCAGACGTTTATTTAATTCATTCATCACAAATGGCTGAGTGGGCGCAAGATGCAAAGGTGCCCAAGATCGCGCATGATGCCAAATCCTTGGCGCGTGAAAACCTGCTAGATGGAGTTGTATTTGATACGGCGCTTGCGGCCTATTTAGTTAACCCTGGCGTACGCGCGCAAGAGTTAAAAGATCTTCTTGAGCGCTGGGGAGATGGTGCACAGATTGACACCGCTTCGCCAGAACAAACGCTCTTATCTAGCGCCGCCGCCTTATTTACCCTCCGCAAATCGCTGCAAACAGAGATGCAGGATCGTGGAGTATTAACACTCTTTACCGAGCTCGAACTTCCCATCTCCCGATTGTTAGCAGTGATGGAGAATCGCGGAATCGCCGTTGATCGCAAGGAACTCGAAAAGTTAGCAGTGTTCTTTGAAGGAGAAGTTGCACGCGAGACTAAGGCGGCTCATTTAGCCGCTGGCCATGAATTCAATGTGGCATCGCCAAAGCAGTTGCAAGTAGTCCTATTTGAAGAGCTAAAGCTTCCCAAGACGAAGAAGATTAAGACCGGATTCACAACCGATGCCGAAGCGCTCAATTGGCTCTTTGAAAAGACTAAGCATCCACTTCTTGAATCTTTACTACGAATTCGTGAGACTAAAAAACTGGGAACTACGGTTGAAGGCTTAATTGCCGAAGTTGCTAAAGATGGTCGTATCCGAACCCATTTCGCCCAAACTGTTGCTGCAACGGGACGGCTTTCTTCTGTTGGACCAAATCTGCAAAATATTCCAGTTCGTACCGAGGAAGGGCGTAGCATCCGAAACGCATTTGTTGCCGATAAAGGTTATGTGGGTTTGCTCACCGCTGATTACAGCCAAATTGAAATGCGCATCATGGCTCATCTATCAAATGATGCCGGACTGCTTGCAGCGTTTGAAACGGGTGAAGATTTACACGCGACCGTTGCTGGTTTGGTCTTTGGTGTGAAAGCTGGCGAAGTAGATTCAGAGATGCGTCGCCAGATAAAGGCGATGTCCTACGGACTGGCATACGGCTTAAGCGCTTACGGACTTGCCGCACAACTGGATCTTTCACCGCCGGCCGCCCAAGATTTAATGGATCGCTACTTCCAGCGCTTCGGTGGAATTCGTGACTACTTAAGTAGCGTCGTTGTGGAAGCCCGCAAGGTCGGTTACACCGAAACGGTTATGGGAAGGCGTAGATACCTACCTGATCTAATGCACGATAATCGTCAGCGTAGAGAAATTGCCGAACGCATGGCTCTGAATGCACCCATCCAAGGATCAGCGGCAGACATAATTAAACAAGCGATGTTAAATGTGGAGAGCGCGATTGCTAAGGAAAACTTAAAATCTCGACTGCTACTTCAAGTACATGATGAATTGATTTTTGAAGTTGTTGCCGGTGAAGAAGACTTGCTCACAACTCTGGTTCGACGCGAAATGGGTTCTGCTTATCCGTTGCGGGCACCGTTAGATGTCAGCGTGGGACTCGGCAAGAGCTGGAATGAGGCTGCTCACTAGTTCTCGGAATTTGAATTATTTAGTGGTGGGCGAGTTATCTGACATTGCCGCTAAATCTTCTTCATCTGTCGGTAAGCGATCGGCCGCAGAAAGTCGCTTTCTGCCTAAATTCAAAATTATGAAGCCGGTTATGATTGTAAAAGAGGTAATAGACATCGCAAATCTTGGTGAGTAAGTCTCTGCAATCCAACCGCCAGCTGCAGATCCAATCGACATCAAAGTGCCTTCTACAGTCCAGATCCATCCCATCATTCCAACAGCAGACCCTTTTGGACGAACCGCTTCCATAACTTCCCAATAGAAGACTTGGATTGTGCCTCCGACTAGCCCCAGAAATGCACCAGCTAGAACCATCGACCATCCGGGGTAAGTGAAGACAATTGGGATAGAAATAAATATCCAAATAAAGTAAGTAAGTCGCATCGCTTTCAGAGCGGATACTTTCTTTGACACCAGTCCGCCTAAGAGACCACCAACTACATTGGCCACTCCCATCGCGGTAAATACCCAAGCGGTTCGGTGGGGTACTCCTTCAAGAGTTGCAAAAGCAGGAACGGCTACATCAAATACGCCCCAACCAAAGCCAATAAAGCAACCTTCAATCATCAATAACTGAATCGCCTTATTACGCCATAGCGAAATGTGGTTCTCATCTTTTTTCTCGGGTTTCCAGTCTCGCGATACTTGAGTCAGCGCAAGCGAGCCGCCACCCACTGCCATGAAAATAGACGCTACAACGAGCGCACTTCCTGGGTGCGATGAGAGCGCAAGAGAAGTTGCAATTACCGGACCTATGACTCCGGCTGTACTCATTACTGATGTGTCAACTGCATATGCAGTTCGCAAATAATCTTCGGGAACGATCATCTTCCAAAGCGGTCTAACAGATAAGTTAATAGGAGGAGCGCTAATACCCATAATGAATGCAGCAACCAGAATCGCGTTACGATTTTCCATGGTATTTAAAAGCAACATCATGCCGGCATAACCTGGTACAAAGATACGTAACGGCCATTTTTGTCCAAAACGATCCATAAGCGAGCCGCGCAATCCGGCGGTGGCTGCACCCGCTAATGAGTTGATTCCGATCGCCAATCCAGCAACGGCTACAGAGCCGATTGCTTGTTGCGTCTTGAAAAATATCGATAGCGCGACCATGCCGTAAGAAACTCGCGCTGGAAATGCTGCGAGTACCAGGACCCACACGTTTGGGATTGCAAATAAGTCTTTATAGCGCTTCATTTGTCGTTAGTTTACGCCTGAGTATCAGATGGATTTGCCCTATTTAGCGTCAAAACCGTACGCTTACGCCCGTTCACCAGAAGAGTTCTGGAGTCCTATTACTTTCTATCCCTACGGAGCAACTTGAGCACATCATCACCAGTCGTAGCAGTTAACGACATCGGATCAGCGGCAGATTTCCTTGCAGCAATCGAAGGCACAATCAGAAATTTCAATGACGGCGATTTGGTCGTCGGAACAGTAGTCCAAGTAGATCGCGAAGAAGTTCTTCTTGATATTGGTTACAAGACAGAAGGCGTAATTCCTTCACGCGAACTCTCAATCCGCCACGATGCAGATCCAAATGACATTGTTAAGGTCGGCGATCGCATTGAAGCGCTCGTTCTCCAAAAGGAAGATAAAGAAGGCCGCACAATTCTCTCCAAGAAGCGCGCACAGTACGAGCGCGCCTGGGGCGAAATCGAAGGCAAGAAAGAACGCGACGAAGTTGTAGTCGGCACAGTTATCGAAGTTGTAAAGGGCGGCTTGATCGTTGATATCGGTCTACGTGGCTTCTTGCCAGCATCACTCGTTGAAATGCGTCGCGTACGCGATCTAACTCCTTACATCGGTAAGGAAGTTGAGGCCCGAATCATCGAACTCGATAAGAACCGCAATAACGTTGTGCTTTCACGTCGTGCATTCCTTGAGCAGACTCAATCTGAATCTCGCACTACATTCTTGAACCAGCTACAAAAGGGTCAAGTTCGTACAGGCGTAATTTCATCAATCGTTAACTTCGGTGCATTCGTTGACCTAGGTGGCGTTGATGGTCTTGTTCACGTTTCAGAGCTTTCCTGGAAGCACATCGATCATCCAGGTGAAGTTGTTGAAGTTGGCGATGAAGTAACCGTTGAAGTACTCGAAGTTGATTTTGAGCGCGAGCGTGTTTCACTTTCTCTTAAGGCAACGCAAGAAGATCCATGGCAAGCATTTGCTCGCACCCACACAATCAATCAGGTTGTACCGGGCGTCGTGACAAAGCTTGTTCCATTCGGTGCATTCATTCGTGTTCACGAAGGAATTGAAGGACTTGTTCACATCTCAGAGTTGGCAGAACGCCATGTAGAGATTCCAGAGCAGGTAGTTGCCGTGGATGACGAACTCTTCGTAAAGATCATTGATATCGATCTTGAACGTCGTCGTATCTCACTTTCTCTTAAGCAAGCTAATGAAGGACATGAAGTTGAGATCGAAGCATTCGATCCAACTCAGTACGGAATGGCTGCCCGCTATGACGCAGAAGGTAACTTCATCTACCCAGAAGGTTTCGATCCTGATACTCAGGAATGGAAACCCGGCTTCGATTCACAACGCGAAGAGTGGGAACGTCAATATCAGGAAGCGCAAACTCGCTTCCTAGCGCATAAGAAGCAGAAGGCAGAGGCAAAGGCAGCAGATGCTGCAGCTCCTGCTGCGGAAGAAGTAGCTGCTGAATAATTAGCAGGAAATTAAAAAGGGCTCACCTTCGGGTGGGCCCTTTTTCTTTAATAAAATGTGGAGCGAAAGGTAGAGTCTGAACCATGTTGGTCGTCGCGCTAACCGGTGGAATTGGTGCCGGCAAATCACTCGTTGCTCAATACTTTTCCGAACTAGGCGCGCGCGTAGTTGATGCTGATCAGTTGGCGAGAATTGCTATTGAGCGAGGATCTGCTGGTTTTGATGAAGTCGTCACGCGATTTGGCGAGAGTATCTTGCGCAATGGTGATATCGATCGAAAGGCTCTTGGTGAAATTGTCTTTCAAGATAAAACGGCAAAGGCAGATCTCGAGGCGATTATTCACCCAAAGGTTCGCGAGCTCTTTTTAGAAGTCGTCGCAGATCTGGAAAGCGATGAAATCCTCATCTACGAAATCCCACTTCTGGTTGAAACGGGTGCGGCCAAGAATTTTGATCAGATAATTACCGTTGAAGCAGATCTAGAGACTCGTAAAGCCCGACTTTTAAAGCGTGGAATGTTTATCTCTGAAATCGAATCTCGCCTTGCTGTGCAAGCCTCGCCGACTGAGCGTGAAGCAGTAGCTACCTATGTAATTGAAAATACTGGCGATGAGGATCAATTGCTGCGTAAAGTGGAAAATCTCTGGGAGGAACTCCAGCGTCTTTCAAAGTAGGCTAGGAAAATGCGCCCAGTATCTGATCTCCAACGAAAGGTTCATCCTTTCCAGGTAATCAGTGACTACGTGCCCGCAGGAGATCAACCACAAGCAATTGAAGAGATAGTAAGTCGCATCAACGATGGCGAAAAAGATGTGGTCTTACTCGGTGCAACAGGCACGGGAAAATCAGCGACTACCGCATGGCTGATTGAACGCCTGCAACGCCCGACGCTGGTTCTAGCTCCAAATAAAACGCTGGCTGCGCAGCTTGCTAATGAGTTCCGCGAACTCTTGCCCAATAACGCAGTCGAATACTTTGTTTCTTATTACGATTACTATCAACCCGAAGCATACGTGCCGCAAACCGATACCTTTATTGAAAAAGATTCCAGCGTAAACGATGAGGTAGAGCGCTTGCGACATTCGGCGACAAACTCATTGCTGACTCGTCGCGATGTAATAGTTGTCGCCACGGTCTCATGTATTTATGGACTTGGAACTCCGCAGGAGTACATCGATCGTATGATCCGTCTCAAAGTAGGAGATGAGATCGAGCGCAATCAACTTCTGCGTAAATTTGTTGATGTGCAGTACGCGCGCAACGATATGGCCTTTGAGCGCGGCACTTTTCGCGTTCGCGGCGACACTATCGAGATCATTCCAATGTATGAGGAGCTCGCAATCCGTATTGAGATGTTTGGCGATGAGATCGAAAAGATTATGACCCTTCACCCGCTTACTGGTGAAATTATTCGCGATGAGACTGAGATTTATATCTTTCCGGCCACTCACTATGCGGCGGGCCCCGAAACACTCAAACGGGCGATGGGGGATATTGAGGATGAACTGCAGATTCAATTAAATCTCTTCGAAAAAC
>JAHECV010000045.1:1924-6464 GCA_024641555.1 Candidatus Planktophila sp. | reverse complement strand
GTTGCGACACTCGTCGTGCTCTACTTGCGCGAAGCGATTCCGCTGTGGGTGATAGTTGTTCTCGTCGTGCGCGATGCGATTCTTGCAATAGCAACTTTGGCTCTCTCCGCTAACTCTCTACCACCGCTTAAGGTTTCCTACCTCGGCAAGGCCGCCACCTTCAATCTCCTTTACGCATTTCCGTTTTTACTCCTGGCACTTCACTCGGGTTGGTACGGGACTGTGGCATTTATCTTTGGTTGGAGCTTTGCCCTGTGGGGGATTGCCTTATATCTTTTTACCGGAGCTTCATATCTTCGCGTTGCGGTTTCACTCTTGAGAAAATCACGATAGTTTTCTCCCATGTCATCGATCCCAGATAATCTGCAATATACAAAAGAGCACGAATGGGTTTCGGCGACCGGAAACATTTATCGCATGGGAATTACTGATTACGCACAAGGCGCACTCGGTGACATTGTCTATGTTCAACTCCCAAAAATTGGCGAGACCGTAACCGCCGATAAAGTTTGCGGCGAAGTTGAATCCACAAAGAGCGTCTCCGAAATTTTCGCGCCTGTTACCGGCAAAGTGGTTGCTATCAATGATGCGCTGGTTAACGCACCGGAAACCATTAACACAGATCCTTACGGCGCCGGCTGGTTAGCCGAAATCGAAGTTGCGGCGCCAGTTGCGGGCCTACTCTCTGCCGACGATTATCGTCAAATTACCGCGTAAAAAAACGCTCCAAGGCGTGGTTTTTCCCGCTTGATTTCTTCGCCGACTCTCTCTAATGTCAGCCTCAGGTTGAAGTTGAACCTCGCAGATAAGAGATGAAGGGAGTAAGCCATGAATCAACCAAAGATTAATAGCGAACTCACTAGTACCTTGCATCTCGGACTTCGTTCAGTCGTTGATGGATCCCCAGAGAGCGCGTTAAGCGCACTTCTCTCATCAGCGAGCGAAAGTGACCTCGCTGCGTTCTCCGCGATATTGGATGGACCGGCCGACCGCGCCATGGTTGTTATTCATCGCGGTCCGGCCAAAGGTGCGCGCTTCCTAATTGATAACAGCGAGGTGGCGATCGGGCGTTCCACCGATTCGCCAATCTTTCTCGATGATGTAACTGTCTCGCGAAAGCACGCTGTAATCGAAAGTAAAAGCGGCGTTTTCAAGATTCGCGACCTAGGCAGTCTCAATGGAACTTATTTAAAGAATGAATCTATTTCAGAATCTGAATTATCTGTTGGAGATGAAATTCAGATTGGAAAGTTTCATCTGCTCTTCATTTCACGTAAAAAGTAAACGAAAATATTAATCGGCTAACTAGAAGTAGGGGAGAATAAAGTGAGCGTTCCAGCACGCGCATATTTAAGTATCGGAGAAGTTCTAACCAAGTTACGGGGAGACTTTGCGGATATAACGATCTCTAAGATTCGTTTTCTTGAATCTGAAGGTCTGATCGAGCCACAGCGCACCCCATCTGGTTACCGCAAATTCACCGCTTCAGATTTAGATCGCCTGCGCTACGTCCTGCTATTGCAACGTGATCAGTATCTGCCACTTCGCGTAATCAAAGAGAACCTAGAAGCCCTTGATCGTGGATTAGAACCTGCTCCTGCTGGAGGAGTAGCGACGCCGCGCCCAACTTTGGCCGCCATCGAAAACGACGCCTCACCAGAATCATTTGGATCAACCTCTGATCTTCGTCTCTCTCGTGATGAACTACTTAAGGCAAGTGGGCTAATCGATAGCCAACTTGTAGAACTTGAGTCCTACGGTTTTATTTCGCTACGGGGACGTCATTACGACGCCGATGCTCTTTCAGTAGCCAAAGCTGTAGCCGAAATGGCCGGTTTCGGAATCGAAGCAAGACACTTGCGCTCTTTTAAATCTGCCGCCGATCGTGAAATTGGTTTAATTGAACAAGTTATTACTCCAATCAATCGTCAGAAATCTTCCGACTCGAAAGCGCGCGCGCAAGAGGTTCAAAAGCAGATCGCATCTCTTTCAGTGCGTCTACATGCCGGCCTGGTTCGCGCCGGGCTAAATCGCCCCCGTCAGTAGTTCGCTGATTCGGTAGCGTGTAACTCATGTTGGTAAATATGGAAGTCGTCGGTGTTCGCATTGAGATGCCATCTAACCAACCGATCGTCCTACTTAAAGAGATTGATGGCTCGCGTTTTCTTCCGATCTGGGTTGGCGCCGTTGAGGCGACAGCGATCGCTTTTGCCCAACAAGGTTTAGCGGCACAACGCCCACTAACCCATGACCTCCTCGCCAATGTTTTAGAGGTTGCAGATCTAACTATGACTGCAGTTCATATAACTGAACTCAAAGATGGAATATTTTTTGCAGAGATCCAGATTCGCGATAGCCAATCGGCTCTACTAAAGGTTTCGGCCCGCCCTTCAGATGCAATCGCAGTGGCGCTTCGAACTAAGAGCAATATCCTCGCTGAATCTGAACTGTTAGATCAGGTCGGCATCGATATTCCGGAGCGGCTAATCGAAGGTGAAGACGAGGCTGGCGGTGCCAGTTCTGGGACCGGCTCTGATATTGAGCTTGAGCGGTTCCGAGAATTCCTCGATCAGATCAACCCAGAGGATTTTGCAGGGTAGGGGCGAAAGTCTCACTCTCTACTTGAGGTTTGCTCCGTGTCGGTCGTTGTTTACTGCAAGGATCGCTCGTAGCCTTATCCCAGATCAAACTTCCCCGAGCAGAATCGAGAGTGACGTGACCTCCCCAGTTACGCAAGAAGGCCAGAACGAGATCGGCTATCGCGGTGCAACTGCATGTGCAGCTGCAGGTATTTCCTATCGCCAATTAGATTATTGGGCGCGCACCGGATTACTCGAGCCAAGTGTTCGCACCGCAAGTGGTTCTGGAACTGCACGTCTATACGGATTCCGTGACATCTTGGTATTAAAGATCGTTAAGCGCCTACTTGATGCAGGTGTTTCTCTTCAAAATATTCGTACAGCGGTAAATCATTTACGTAGCCGCGGCGTCACTGAATTGGAAAGTATCACCTTGATGAGCGATGGCGCTTCAATTTACGAATGCGCTAGCGCAGATGAGATTGTGGATCTACTGCAAGGTGGTCAAGGCGTCTTCGGAATCGCGGTAGGTAAGGTTTGGCATGAGGTTGAGGGTTCGCTTGCAACCTTGCAGGGTGAAATCAATGGCGAACTGGTCACAAGTGGTGTTGAAAGTAACGATGAGCTTTCCTTACGTCGCAAGGCGAAAGGCGCTTAAAACTAATACTCTTCCCTTCTAAAGGTAGGTAGGGGAGCGTAATGACATTTAGCGGTGAGCGCTTTGAAAAGCGTCATATCGGACCATCTGGCTCAGATGAAAAAGAGATGTTACATCTGCTTGGTTACTCAGAAATCGAAACCTTTATCGCTGATGTTGTTCCCGAAAATATTGCGATCGCAAAGAAACTTTCACAGACTCTAGATTCTGCAAAGAGCGAAGTTGAAGTTATCGCCGAACTCCGCGAGATCGCTGCGCAAAATCAAGTATTTACTTCTTTAATCGGCGGCGGATATTACGGAACCATCACTCCGGCGGTTATTAAAAGAAATGTTCTGGAAAACCCAGCGTGGTACACCGCCTACACACCTTACCAACCAGAAATTTCGCAAGGTCGCTTAGAAGCGATCTTCGCTTTTCAAACAGTAATTTGCGATATGACTGCACTTTCCTTATCCAACGCATCGATGCTTGATGAAGGAACTGCGGCGGCGGAGGCGATGACAGTTGCTCGGCGCACCTCTAAGACCAGCGATGATGCCGTATTTTTAATCGAGGAACATCTACATCCCCAAACGAAAGCGGTAGTTCACACTCGCGCAAAGCCTCTTGGAATTAAAATTATTGAAGTTGATGCAGGCCATGTGGCGCGCGATGGTTTTGATCAAGAGTTCTTTGGTCTCTTGGTTCAATATCCAGATACGACAGGTGAAATCTGCGATTACTCGAAAGTCACTGAATACGCTCATTCAAAGGGCGCACTTGTTATCGCAGCAACTGATCTTCTCGCGTTAACTTTGATTAAAGCGCCAGGGGAGTGGGGTGCAGATATTGCAGTTGGTTCAGCCCAACGCTTTGGAGTACCAATGGGATTTGGCGGACCACATGCTGGCTTTATGGCGGTTCGTGCGGGGCTGGAAAGATCGCTACCTGGTCGATTGGTTGGTCAAAGTATTGATGCACACGGAAATCCAGCCTTTCGTCTAGCTCTGCAAACTCGCGAACAACATATTCGACGAGATAAAGCCACAAGTAATATTTGTACCGCGCAGGTTCTTCTCGCAAATATCAGCGCTTTCTATGCCATGTGGCATGGGCCAGATGGTCTGCGCGCCATCGCAGAGAGAGTACATAACTACGCATCGCGTTTGCAGATCGCCGCGAAATCTCGCAATGAGAATGTTTTCGACACAGTAACTATTGATGTTGCAGATGCCGAGGCGATTCACAATTTGGCAATTTCCAAGAAATTCAACTTCGGACGTGTTTCTAAAACAGAGATTCGTATCTCCTTTGACGAGAC
>JAHECV010000045.1:0-1824 GCA_024641555.1 Candidatus Planktophila sp. | reverse complement strand
TTTTCGACACAGTAACTATTGATGTTGCAGATGCCGAGGCGATTCACAATTTGGCAATTTCCAAGAAATTCAACTTCGGACGTGTTTCTAAAACAGAGATTCGTATCTCCTTTGACGAGACAACAACTGATGCATCTTTCGCGCAAGTACTTGAGATTCTTGGTCTATCAGATGTTGGAGCGCGTGAGATCTCAACGCAGTTTGCTCGTACCTCAAATTATCTTTCTCACCCAGTCTTTAACACTTACAAGTCCGAAACGGCGATGATGCGCTATCTGCGCACTTTGGCAGATCGCGACTTAGCCCTCGATCGCACAATGATTCCGCTAGGTTCTTGCACCATGAAATTAAATGCTGCCACCGAGATGGAAGCGATAACTTGGCCAGAGTTCTCCTCCCTACATCCATTTGCGCCAGCAGAGCAGTCCAAGGGTTCACGACTATTAATTGAGCAACTCTCGAAGTGGTTGGTTGAGATCACCGGTTATGACGCGGTTTCGCTTCAACCAAATGCTGGTAGCCAAGGTGAATTCGCTGGTTTATTGGCAATCCGCAATTATCACGATTCACGCGGAGATTTCGGGCGCAACGTTTGCTTGATTCCATCTAGCGCGCATGGCACAAATGCAGCAAGCGCGGTCATGGCGGGAATGTCGGTAGTAGTCGTCGAATGCGACGCGCAAGGCAATGTAAGCCTGGAGGATTTAAAGTTAAAGATTGCGTTAAATGCGGATTCACTCGCTGCTCTGATGGTTACTTATCCATCTACTCATGGAGTCTTCGAATCTGCGATCTCTGAAATCTGTGCAATGATCCATGAAGCCGGTGGACAAGTTTATGTAGATGGCGCAAATCTCAATGCCTTAGTCGGTACAGCACAACCTGGAAAATTTGGCGCAGATGTTTCGCACTTAAATTTACATAAGACTTTCTGTATTCCACATGGTGGCGGGGGACCAGGGGTCGGCCCAGTTATCTCCAAGGCCCACCTCGCTCCATTCTTGCCAAACCATCCACTCGATGCCACGGCAGGGCCTGCAACTGGGCCTGGACCGATCTCGGCCGCACCATTTGGATCTGCAAGTATCTTGCCAATTTCTTGGGCCTATATCCGCCTCATGGGGGGAGAAGGCTTAACTCACGCAACCGAAGTTGCGATTCTTAACGCTAACTACATGGCAGCTCGGTTGAAGAGTTCTTATCCAATTCTCTACACCGGCAACAAAGGCTTGGTTGCACATGAATGCATTCTAGATTTACGCGAGATAACTAAAATTTCTGGAGTAACAGTTGATGACATCGCAAAGCGATTGATTGATTTTGGTTTCCATGCGCCAACTATGTCTTTCCCGGTTGCAGGGACCTTGATGATCGAGCCCACTGAGTCCGAAGATATTCTGGAGATGAACCGTTTCATCGATGCCATGATAGGTATTCGTGGTGAAATCCAAGAGATCATCGATGGCAAACAAACTCTTGAAGGTTCAGCGCTGCGCAACGCGCCACACACGATTGGAGCGATCACTGCAACAAATTGGGATCGCGATTACCCTCGTGAGTCAGGAGCCTTCCCAGCAACGATTACAGGGCTCATTCCAGGTGAACTAATTGGCGCCAAAGGTAAGTACTGGCCGAGCGTTGGCCGTATCGATGGCGCTTTTGGCGATCGAAATCTAGTCTGCTCATGTGCACCGATTGAGGCCTACGCCCAATAACAAGCTGCGAATTGTGCGGGGCAGGGCCTATTTTGAGTTACTTAACATAATGTAACTTATCGGCGTTGGGTCTAAAGGTTCGGGAAATACCCCAACGAGTTGTCTGAAC
>JAHECV010000022.1 GCA_024641555.1 Candidatus Planktophila sp. | reverse complement strand
CAGATGCGCGCGGCATCAATGGCGGCGGTTACTACATTGAACTTCTCGGTAACTTTCGGAGGGGTTCTCTGCATACTTTCGGTGGCGCTTTTGGCGGTTTTCCTCCCCAAATTTCGAAAATATGACGCTGAAACGAACGAATTTGCCGTTCAGATGCGAAAAATTCGCGCTGCCGACGAAAAAACGGCGTAATTTTTCCCAAAATTTGAAAATTTCCATAAATTTCTGCAAAACCGATCGCGATTTTCGTAAAACATTTGGCGATTTTTTTCTTAAATGCACAAAAAAATAAAAAAATAAATTGCGACACGCACTGCGTTTTTTCTCACTATGTACTAGCAATATTTTTATATTTCCGTCACACTTATCCACGAACAGGTTTGGGTGACGGATCCGAACCATTCCGATAGGAGAAGTACGTGGCCGCAGCTAAGAAAGCAGCACCAAAGAAGCGTCGCAAGAAGGCAGCAGCTCCAGCAGCAGCTCCAAAGAAGCGCCGTAAGAAGGCAGCCGTAAAGGCAGCAGCACCAAAGCGCCGTAAGAAGGCAGCAGCTAAGAAGGCTGCTCCAAAGCGCAAGAAGGCAGCAGCTAAGAAGGCAGCTCCAAAGCGTCGTAAGAAAGCAGCAGCTAAGAAGGCAGCTCCAAAGCGTCGCAAGAAGGCAGCAGCAAAGAAGGCTGCTCCAAAGCGCAAGAAGGCAGCCAAGAAAGCAACAGCTAAGAAGGCAGCTCCAAAGCGTCGTAAGAAAGCAGCTTCAAAGAAGGCAGCTCCAGCAGCTGCTCCAAAGAAGCGCCGCCGCAAGAAGGCAGCAGCTAAGTAATTTATTACTTAATAAAAAACCCGCCACTTTATGTGGCGGGTTTTTTATTTCTCTTTAATTTCTCACTCTTTATTTAAATCTTTTCTTAAATTATCTGCAACTCTTTCAAATATATCTGCCACCGCTGCTTGATCACCTTTTGATAAATGATCTACAAAGCGCGAGCGCACACTTTCTACATGATCTGGGGCGGCGGCGACGATTGCCTTCCAGCCCTTTGCGGTCATAACTGCAAAATATCCGCGCTTATCTATTGGGCAGGCTTCGCGCTTTACCCAACCAGCCTTCTCCATAACTTTCATCCGGTGTGAAAGGCGCGATCTGGAGAGCATGGCAACCTTAGCTAGCTCAGACATACGCATCCGGCGTTCGGGGGCATCACTTAGTTGGGCCAAAATCTCATAATCAGCCATAGAAAGTTCATGGTGGGCTAGGTCTAAATCCAGCGCTTCGAGCAATCGGCGACTGGCCACGATATAGCGGCGCCAAGCCTTCATTTCAGCAGCGCTGAGCCAGCGGGGTGAGGTAGCGTTTTGCCGTGCCATTAGGCAATCATACTTTAAATTCGATAAAGTTGAACTTTCAACTAAATTATTAAAGCGCTTTACCAGCCAAACGAACAAGGGAACTCATGACCAAGCAGCTAATCAGTGGAATCGATCCTTCTCATATCGACCCAACACATCGCCCACAAGATGACCTATACCGTTATTTCAACGGCAGTTGGCTAAAGAACCATGAGATCCCCCAAGATCGTTCTTCAGATGGAATTACCTACCAACTCTTTCTTGAGGCAGAGGCGCAGGTCCGCGAAATTATCGAGACCGCCAAAGGCGATGGCGATGCTCAGAAAATTCGCGATCTCTATGACTGCTTCCTCGACACTGATGCAATCGCTCGCTCCGGAATAACTCCCCTGCTAAATGATCTAGCGGCAATCGATCGCATCGAAACCCGTGATCAATTTATTAAGACAATGGCCGACCTAGAAATGCGCGGACTTGGTGGCGCATTTGGTATTGGTATTTATGGCGATGCCATGAACTCGGAAATGAATATTGTTTATTTGGGACAAGGTGGTTTATCTCTGCCAGATGAGGCTTACTACCGCGAAGAGCAATATGAAGAAATTCGCCAAGCCTTTAAGATCCACGTCGCCAAGATGTTTGCCTTGGCCAAAATTGATAATGGCGCCGAACTAGCCGAGGCGATCTATGCCCTCGAAGCCCAGATCGCATCTCATCACTTTGATCAGGTCAAAGATCGGGATGTTGAACTCACCTATAACAAGATGACCTTTAAAGAGCTCTGTGCGCTTGCCCCGCATTTTGATTGGACGACTTGGCTGGAATACAGCCAGATTCCAAAAGCGGCTTTCGACGAGTTAGTTGTACAACAACCTCCATTCTTTGCCGGCTTATCTAGCATCTTGGAAAACTTTGATCCGGCTCCATGGAAAGCCTGGATGAAGTGGCAGTTGATTTCTGGCGCAGCCGCTTACCTGCCTGATGAATTTGTAAATCAGAACTTCGATTTCTATGCCAAGACTTTATCTGGCACCCCAGAACTGCGAGTTCGCTGGAAGCGCGCCATTTCATTTGTTGAGGGCGCACTTGGCGAAGCGATCGGCCGGATCTATGTCCAGCGCCACTTCCCAGAGGCTGCTAAAACAGCGATGCTTGAGCTCGTCGATAATTTGATTGAGGCCTATCGCATCAGCATTACCGAGCTTTCTTGGATGAGTCCAGAGACGAAAGCTAAAGCCTTAGATAAATTGGGCAAGTTCACGCCCAAGATCGGCTATCCCGACAAGTGGCGCGATTATTCGGCGCTCACAATTACCCGCGATGACTTATTTGGAAATATCGGACGAATCACCAAATTTTCGCGCGATATCGAATTAGCCAAGATCGGCAAGCCAGTTGATAAGACTGAATGGCTAATGACCCCGCAGACTGTAAACGCGTATTACCACCCGATCCAAAATGAGATCGTCTTCCCGGCCGCAATCTTGCAGCCACCGTTCTTCGATTTAGAGGCAGATATCGCCGCCAACTACGGTGGAATCGGCGCCGTAATCGGCCATGAAATCGGCCACGGCTTTGATGATCAAGGTTCGAAGTTCGATGGCGATGGGAACATGATCGATTGGTGGACCGAATCTGATCGCACCGAATTTGAAAAGCGTGCAAATATGTTGATCAAACAATTCGATGCACTTTATCCAGAAGAAACGCCAGATATCCATGTAAATGGCGCTTTAACGGTCGGTGAAAACATTGGAGACCTTGGTGGGCTAGCAATTGGCTTCAAGGCTTATAAATTGGCTTTAAAAGGCGCTCCAGCCCCTGTAATCGATGGTTTAACGGGTGAACAACGTTTCTTCTTATCGTGGGCGCAAGCCTGGCGCGGCAAGGTTCGCGCCGAAGAACTGCGCCGGCGCATCGCCACAGATCCACATTCTCCATATGAGTTTCGCTGTAATGCCATCGTTCGTAATATCAACGATTTCTATCAAGCCTTTGAACTTTCAGAGGGAGATAAGTTGTGGCTGGCAGCAGAAGAGCGCGTGGAGATTTGGTAGTTAGTAAGAACTAGTTCTCGGGGAAGTGGCAAGCCACTTGTGATGCCCCGAGCTGTACCAACTGCGGCACTTCGGTGCGGCACTTATCCTGCGCCTTCCAGCAACGGGTATTAAAGACGCAACCTGCTGGTGGGTTAATTGGGCTAGGCAAATCACCGGTCAAGATAATTCGTTCGCGGGTGCGTTCAGATCGTGGATCTGGCAGTGGTACCGCAGATAAAAGCGCTGTCGTATATGGATGGCGCGGCTTGGCATAAAGGTCGGCCGTTGCTGCAATTTCCATAATCTTGCCTAAGTACATAACTGCTACGCGATCTGAAATATGTTGCACCACAGATAAATCGTGGGCGATAAAGACCATGCTGATCTTCTCTTCTTCTTGCAGATCTTCGAGCAAATTAATTACCTGCGCCTGAATCGAAACATCGAGCGCTGATACTGGCTCGTCAGCAACAATAAAACGTGGCTTTAACGCGATCGCGCGGGCGATACCAATGCGCTGGCGCTGTCCGCCGGAAAACTCGTGTGGGTAGCGGTTGTAGTGCTCTGGGTTTAGACCAACGCGCGCCATCAAGTTTTGAACAGCCGTCTTGGTGCCTTCAGGAGGTGTAATCCCTTGGATTTCAAAAGGTGCAGAAATAATTTTGCCGATGGTCTGCCGCGGATTTAGAGCTGAATAAGGATCTTGAAAGATGATCTGCATCTGGGCGCGGATCTTGCGCATCTTGCTTGCTTTGTAATCCGTAATATCTTGATCTTCAAAGAACAACTTGCCTGAAGTTGGCTCGGTTAATTTCAAAATGGTGCGACCAGCAGTTGTCTTACCGCAACCAGATTCGCCAACTAAACCAAGAGTCTCGCCGGCTTTGAGTTCAAATGAGATGCCGTCGACAGCCTTTACAACTTCCTTTTCACCGCGCTTGCCCTTGCCGGTTGGGAAGTGCTTAACCAGGTTATCGACTTTAAGGATTACATCGCTCATGACTGTAGCTCCTTAACTTCATTGGTGAATAAATCTTTACGTAACGCTTCAGGGATATGGCAACGAGAACGGTGTGTTGGTGACGTTCCGATTAACTCTGGCTTAGTTGAGTTGCAGCCAGATTCGGATGAGTGTTGCTTGTAATCGCAACGTGGCGCGAATGGACAACCAACCGGCAAGTTAATTAGTGAAGGAGGTTGTCCGGGAATCGCTTTGAGTCGTTCATTCTTGGAGCTCACGCGCGGCACTGATTTCAAAAGGCCAAGTGTGTATGGCGCAAGCGGTGAGTAGAAGATCTCATCGACTGAACCTTCTTCGATAATGCGACCGGCGTACATAACATTTACGCGATCGGCGACTTGGGCGACTACGCCAAGGTCGTGGGTAATCAACAAGATACCCATATTAAATTCTTTCTTGAGTTTTGAAAGTAACGCCAAGATCTGCGCCTGCACAGTTACATCTAGCGCAGTCGTTGGTTCATCAGCGATCAAAATCTGTGGCGAGTTCATCAGCGCCATGGCGATCATTACGCGCTGGCGCATTCCTCCGGAAAATTGATGTGGAAATTCTGCCGCGCGCTTAGCGGGCTCTGGAATTCCGACGAGATCAAGCATCTCAATGGCGCGCGCCATCGCTTCCTTCTTCTTACCTGGATTATGAACAAGGTAGGCCTCAGCGAGCTGATTGCCGATCTTGTAATAAGGATGAAGTGATGACATTGGATCTTGGAAGATCATAGAAACGGCGCGGCCACGGATATCGCGGATTTGGTCATCGTTTAAGGAGACAACATCTTTAAAGGTACCGTGATCGTTTAGTGAAATCGCACCAGAGATTTCGGCAGAACCCTTTTTATGTAGCCCCATAACCGAAAGGCTGGTAACGGTCTTACCTGATCCAGATTCACCGACAATTGCAACAGTTTCGCCTGCATTTAGGGTTAGTGATACGCCATCCACGGCGCGAACTAGGCCATCGTCAGTCTTAAATCCAACGTGTAAATCATCAATGCGCAGTAATTGGGTCATGTGATGCGCACCCGTGGGTCGAGCACCGCGTAGAAGAGATCGACGATTAAGTTCATGACGATAACGACAACAGCGGCCAAGATTGTTGTAGCCAGAACTACAGATAAATCAAATTCATAAACTGAGCGAAGCGTTAATCGACCGAGCCCGGGAAGGTTGAAGATAGTTTCGGTAATGATTGCGCCTCCGATGAGGCCGGCAAAGTCCAAGCCTGCCATGGTGATTAGCGGCGCAAGAACGGCGCGCAAGGTGTGCTTAAAGAAGACAACGCGTTCGCCAACGCCTTTCGCGCGAGCGGTGCGGATGTAATCCTCGCCCAAGGTCTCAAGAAGTGCGGCGCGCGTAAATCGAGTGTAAATCGCAGCGTAAGCGATCGCCAAAGTGATCCACGGCAGGATGAAATATTCAACGAATTTAAAGGGGTTATCGAGTATTGAGGTGTATCCCTGCAGCGATAACGGAACGAGTTTCCATTTGATAGATACCCAAATTAACAGCGCCAGACCGGTAACAAATGTCGGAAGCGAGGTCGCCAAAAGTACAAAAACAGATGAACTGGTATCGGGCCAACGGTTTTTAAATTTAGCGGCAACTATGCCGAGGCCGATGCCGACCAACAACCAGAGAATCAAGGCGCCGACAGCCAAGCTAATAGTGATCGGTAGAGCTTCACGGATCATGTCGGTTACGCAGGCGTTTTCATTAAAGGAATATCCAAAAGAAGGTGCCGGACAGGTAAAGGCGGCGCTGCCCGCGCCATAAGTGCGGCCGACAAAGATTCCAGAGAGGAAGAGCCAGTACTGCTCGTAGATCGGCTTATCAAAACCTAAACGAATTCGGTTGGCCTCAACGATTTGATCTGTACAACGTTGGCCACATGTAAGGGCTGCAGGATCGAAAGGCAAGAACGAGAAAATTGCAAAGACGACAGCAGAAACGATCAAGATTGTAATCGCGGCAAATAGCGCGCGACGTCCGATGAAGTTAAACATCTCTTAACCCTTTCTCGTGCATATCTAAGAAAACTTAATTGTTCAGTAAGAAGGTACTTCCGGCGCAGTTATATCTACGCCGGAAGTACCTATCTCTACTGCTTAATCTGCGCTAGTTAAAGCGCTGGCAGGTAAAGATTTGGATTAGTTATTAATCCAGATCTTTCCGTATGCAGGGTTACCTTGTGGTACCCAGAAGAAGACGTTTGAGAGCTGTGAGCCCCAAACTTCCTGAGCCTTGCCAAATGTTGTTGGCAATACCCACATCTGCTTCATTGCATAGGCGTCGAGTTCTTTCCACATCGCGGCTTGCTTCTTGCGATCTGTGGTCTTCATTGCGAGGTTAACCTTATCTTCGAATGCCTTGTAAGCAGCATCCTCTGTGTTCTGTGAAAGGTTAAATCCACCGAATGAAGCGAAGAGCTCAGGGATAACAGTTGAGGCGTTCGCCCAGTCTGCTCCCCAGCCTGAACCTGTCATGTCTTTCTGCTTTGCAGGGTTCATAACAGTTGAGTAGTAGCCAGATGAAATGATGTTGTACTTAACTTTAATTCCAGCGCGAGCAAAAGCTGCTTCGTTGATTGGAATTGTGTCGTTAAGTGTCACTGATTGACGTGCGTCAATAGTTATTCCATCTTCAGTTGCCTTCTTGTAATCCGCAGGACACTTAGTCTTTGCGATTTCCATGAGGGCCTTAGCCTTTGTGATATTTCCTTCTGGCTTGAAGTCTGGGCTTCCTGGACCGACAACCTTGGTAGGTGCGTAGTCAGTTGCTACTAGTGGGCTAATAACTCCAGTTGCATATGAACCTGCATATGTAGGTCCGCCTGCATAGTCAAGGAGCGCCTTTGCATCACGTGCGTAGTAGACAGCCTGGCGAATTTCCAAGCAAGGCATTGCCTTAACGTTAAATGCGATGTAGTTGGCGTAAGGATCTGAGTTATTCATGCGACGGTTCTTGAACTTTGCGTCGTTGAAGAACTTGTCCTTGTTTGTTGGAAGTGGGCCACCGAAGTTGATCGCTGTTGGAATTGTGTCTTCCAACATGATCTGATCGATAACTTCTTCATCAAGACCGAACTGAATGATTACTTCATCTGGATATGGTGTACGAATTGGATCAGATGCTTTTGACCAATTTGAGTTACGAACCATACGAAGTTGTGTCTTGCTGTTTTCGACGATCTTGTATGGACCTGTTGATTGTGGCCATAGGTCGTACTTGTCGCCAGTGTCCTTCTTCTTCTGGATTGGTGAGATAACACCATATGTAGCCAAGTAGTTGAAGTCAGCAATTGACTTGTTCAGTTGGAAAGTAATTGTGCGGTTGTCCGCTGAGCAAGAGACTGCCTTGTTATATGCAGCTTGTGCCGCCTTGGTGCTCTTGTAAGGACCTACATAGATTGAGTTTCCATCTTTATCTTTTGGAATATCAAGCCATGAAAGTAAGTAAGTTGGTCCGTTGTTGATTACATCTTGTGCGAATACGCGAGATGTACCGTATTGGACGTGCTCACATGTGATTGGAGTTCCATCTTCAAACTTGGTGCCGGGACGAAGTGTGAACTTCCATGTCTTAGCAGCGTTGCTTGGAACACCAGTGTTAGTTGCTAGGTCCGGAACAAGGTTTGCTCCGGCTGTTCCTGGAACTGGGTTGTAAGCAACCAAAGTACGTGTGTGAAACGAGTTCATAAACGCGAGGTCGCGTCCTGTGTAGATACGGCTTGGATCTAGGTGATCAAGACGTGGTTCGTGCTCGAGCAGTGTAAGAATTCCACCGGTCTTTGGTGTAGCCGCAGCATTTGCAGCGTTTGTTCCAGAAACCAGAGCGGTTCCGAAGAGCAGCGCGCTTGCAGATGCAATGACTACGGTACGACGAAGAGCGAAACGAGGGCTCATTCCGTAATCCTTTCAATTGGGATGCAACGTCGGGTAGACCCGCGTTACGAGTGGGACGAGTTAAGCAGAAAATGTCCGAAAAGTGAATACTCATCGGTAAGCGAAGGGGTGATTTAAGCGCCTAGAAGCCAATCGTTATGGCGCCGTTACCGAATGTGTTACTTGTCGGCGCGTGGATTAGGTCCGACAGGTTTACTTGTCGGCGCGTGGATTAGGTCCGACAGGTTTACTTGTCGGCGCGTGGATCTAGCGCGTCGCGCAGCGCATCGCCGACCAAGTTAAAGGCCAGCACAACAATTACTAGGGATGCCGATGTAATAAGGAAGAAGCTCGGCATTACCGTCACGAAGCGAGTGGCATTGGAGAGCAAGATTCCCCAAGTGGAAGCGGGTGGTTGAACGCCAAGTCCCAAAAATGAGAAGACCGCTTCCGATGCCAGATAACCCGGAAGTGAAAGCGAGACAACCACGATTACCGGCGCCCAAAGATTTGGAACAAGTTCCTTCAAAATTATGCGGCGGCGCGATGCCCCCATTGCCTGGGCGGCGGTTACAAATTCACGTTCACGAAGTGAAAGCACTTGCGAGCGAATCAAGCGAGAGAATCCCGGCCAACCAAAGAATGAAAGGAAGATAATCAAGAAGACGATGCGAGCGCTATTGCCCTGCGCAATTCCAAACTGTTCTATTCGTCCGACCATTGGTTCGCTGAGTGCAACGATCATAAAGAAGGCTGGAAATGCCAATAGAAAATCTGTTAAACGCCCTAGATAACCATCGACGCGGCCGCGGAAATATCCGCCTGCAATACCAACAAAGAAGCCAATCGTTAACGAGGTAAAGGTAGTAAAAATCGCCACCATAAATGAGATTCGTGAACCATATAGAAGTTGGGCAAGTAGATCGCGCCCTGTACCTGGTACCAATCCAAGAGGGTGCTCGAGACTAAAGCCGGCTGCGGCGCCACGTGGTACTCCGCTGCTATCTAGCCCCTCAAGATTTAAATCGAACGGATTAATACCAAGAATTCGACAGACGATTGGCGCAAAGAGCGACATACTCAAAAGAAAGATACTTATCCCAGCAGCAGCCATACCTACTTTGTTGCGCTTAAAACGGCTCCACGCAATTTGGCGTGGGCTACGGCCGGCAATCGTGGCTTCAGAACTAACTTCTGAGTTGAGAGACATGCGGGCTACTCTATACTTACGAGTACGAATTAGTCACCTGTGTAGCAAAATTACTTCTGGAGGCACCATGTTCAACGGTAAATTTTCAAAATTTGCAGTAGCCGGCAGCACGCTAGCCCTAGCGCTAACTCTTAGCGCATGCGGAGGATCTGATGAAGCCGCTCAGGTGGATGACCAAACACTTGTCACCAACGTTGAAGAAACTGCGCAGGCAACAGGTGGATTCGATGCTCCTGTCGTTACTCCAGATAAAGTCAGCTACACACTTTCATCACCTGCACACTTCACACCAGGCAAGTTCGCATCAGGCATGCTTCCTGATCAGATCAACGAACGCTTTGACCTCACCGTTCAAAACGGAACAGCGTCTGATCTCGATCTAGCCACTCTGATAGTTAAAGGTTCAACAACTACCGGCGCATGTGTAGATATCTTTGATGGCGACAACCAGATGGAAGGTGCTCCAACTACACCTCTCGCAGCTGGAGCAACCGCTAAATTCTCTTGGGGACTTTCTTGCCCAGGAAAGAGCGGCGAGGACATCTCGGTTGTACTTTCAAATGGCACAGTTAATGTCATTGAAGTAACTGGAAAGCTGGCTTAACTCTTCTCTTTAATTTCTTGCTCGCGCTTTAATAGTGCGAATAACGGAATCGGCAGCGCTACTCCTACCGCCATGAGCGCGACCCACAACTGCTCCAAATTTGCGCCAATCATCAGGCCGGCGATGGCCGGACCTGCAATTCCAGAAATCCCCCATTGCAAACTCATCAGAGCGCTAGATCGACCGCGGATATGTTCCGGCGTTAACTCTTGGATTAGCGCCGGGCTGGTTGGCGCATGCACCATCTCGCCAAAGGCGAAAATTAATTGGCTCACACAAAGTGCAATACCTGCCATAAACATTGAAAGGTATGGCGAAACACCAACGGCGAGCCAAGAAAGCGCCCAGATTGTGGCTACCGCAATTAGCGCTGTGTATTTCGAATATTTTTCGATGATATTTAGCACCAACGGTTGAAATAGGACTATGGCAAAGGTATTTACTCCAAAAATGATGCCGAGCCAGTTTGGCGCAAGATCTAAATATTGAGTTGCATAAATTGGAAGCCCTGATTGCAAAGGCCCATATCCAAAGGTCAAGAGAATTATTCCGGCGAAGGTAAGCATAGATAGTTCGCGAATAGCAAATAGTTCACGGTAGCTGCCCGATTGGGGTTCATTTTCCTTGGCGATATATCTGCCAGCGTGCGGAGTATTCAATCCCCAGACAAAGAAGATAAAAAGTAAATATGTTGCGCCATCTAGCCAATACATTACTTGGTAAGAAAAAATTGAATTCTCTCTAATAATTATTGAGGAGAGAAACCCGCCAATTCCAAGTCCTAAATTCATTAACATAAAGTTGAATCCAAATATTTTTGGGCGATCTGCTTCAGGAGTGACCCTCGTCAGAATCACTGATTGCGCTGGCCATACACACTGGCCACCAAAGGCAAATAAGCTCATTGCGATAAAGGCATGTGTATGGGTCGTAACGATGGAAAAACTTACGGCGGAAAATCCAGAAATAAGCAGCCCAATGACCATAACGATCTTTGGTCCGATTCGATCAACCAGCGCTCCGAGCGGTGCCGTGCAGGCAATACCAAAGAACGCGCCCCAAGCCATTAATAGCCCACCAAATGATGTTGTGAAGCCACGCATATCGTGGAGATAGACCATAAGAAGTGACAAGGTCATACCGCGTCCGATTGCGCTAAGTGCGATACCCGCAACAATCCGGCGAGAATGCGGATTGAGAAGAGCGGTGAACTCTTTAAAGGGTAGTTTTGAAGCGAGCATTAGCGCAGTCTATATCTGAGACAATAACCCTTGTGTCCAATTCAAATTCAAATAGCTTTTCATTTGAAATTAAGAAGAGCGCAGAAAATTCGCTAGCGCGCGTTGGCACAATTTCTACTCCACATGGAAATATTCAAACTCCTGCTTTTATTCCAGTTGGTACCAAGGCAACAGTTAAGGCCGTGCTCCCTGCTGCAATGCAAGATCTTGGCGCGCAGGCTTTATTAGCAAATGCATATCACCTGTACTTACAACCAGGTCCAGATATCTTGGATGAGGCAGGTGGCCTGGCGCAATTCATGAATTGGCCCGGTCCAACATTTACCGACAGTGGTGGCTTTCAAGTCCTCTCGCTGGGCGTTGGATTTAAAAAAGTGCTGGCAATGGATGCTAAAACTTTCCGTTCTGATCAGGTAATCGCTGGCAATAAAGAACGGCTTGCCCATGTCGATGACGATGGCGTGACCTTTAAATCTCATCTTGATGGATCTATGCATAGATTCACGGCCGAGATTTCGATGCAGATTCAGCACAAGATCGGTGCTGACATTATCTTCGCATTCGATGAATGCACAACGCTTCATAACACTCGCCCGTACCAAGAGCTCGCCATGGAACGCACTTACGATTGGGCGATCCGCTGTTTGGATGAACATAAGCGTCTTACTGATGTGCGCAGTGATAAGCCGTATCAAGCGCTCTTTGGGGTTATTCAAGGTGCGCAATATGAAGATCTACGTAAGAAAGCAGCGCTCGATCTCGGAACTATGTCTTCATCGGGAATCGAGTTCGACGGTTTTGGAATTGGTGGAGCGCTCGATAAGTCAGCGTTGGGAACAATTGTTGGTTGGGTAAATAGCACTTTGCCAGAAAATAAACCTAAGCACTTACTCGGAATCGGAGCACCTGAAGATCTCTTTGTTGGTGTTGAAAATGGCGTAGATACCTTTGATTGCGTTCTTGCGTCACGAATTGCCCGCAGTAGCGCTGTGTACACAATGCAGGGACGGTTCAATCTCTCCAATGCACCATATGTTCGTGACTTTAATCCAATTGACGATGAATGCGATTGCTACACCTGCACCAATTTCACACGGGCGTATCTATGCCACTTATTCCGCGGCAAAGAAATGGTGGCGGCAACCCTTGCCACTATTCACAATGAACGCTTTGTAGTTCGTTTAGTCGATCAGATGCGCCAGGCGTTACTTGATGGAAACTTTAAAGATATGAAAGACGATTTCTTAGGGCGTTACACCCACAGATCTGGACAATCGCGCGATTAATTAGATACCGGGCACATGCATTTGCTTATCAGCTTCGGTGCCTACCGCATTCCAACCGCCGGCAACTAATTCATTCGCTTCATCAGGTCCCCAGGAGCCTTCGAAGTATGGGTGAACTCTGGATGGGCTCTTCAATAGATAATCCAAAATCTGCCAAGAAGAGAGAACTGCATCGATACGTGTAAAACGAAAGTGGTCACCGAGCATCGCCGCGCGTAACAAGCGCTCATATGGTCCTTGGCGATCACCGAACTCAGTAACAAACTCAACTGAGAGATCTACCGTTTCCGTAACGAGTTTGGTACCGGGCTTTTTAGCCTGAAGTGAAATATCCACACCATCTTTTGCACCCAATCTAAAGCGCACGGTGTTACTGCGTCCCTTGCCGAAGAGATCCCGTGGCGGCCGCTTAAATTCAACGATAACTTCTAGAACCGTTTCAGGCATTTTCTTGCCAGTGCGCAGATAAATCGGAACTCCTGCCCAACGCCAGTTATCAATAAATAACTTCATGGCAACAAAAGTTTCAGTATTCGACTGTTCGGCAACGCCCGGTTCTTCTAGGTACCCAACATATTGACCACGCACTACATCGTTAGCCTTGATTTCGCGTATGGCAGATAAAACTTTTATCTTCTCGTTCTGCATGGATTCAGAGCCCATATCAATTGGTGGCTCCATCGTTAACATGGTCAATACTTGCAAAATATGGTTCTGCAGAACATCGCGTGTTGCACCGACTGCATCGTAGAACTTGCCGCGTCCGTCAATACCAAAATTTTCCGCCATAGTTATTTGAATATTTGATACGTAGTTTCGATTCCAAACTGGTTCAAAAAGCGTATTGGCAAAGCGAAAGACAAGGAGATCTTCAACGGCTTCTTTTCCAAGATAGTGATCGATGCGGAAGATCTGTTCTTCTGGCAAAAGTTTCTTGAGTGACGCATCAAGAGCCTTTGCGCTTTCTAGATCACGGCCAAATGGCTTTTCAACCACAACGCGTGCGTGGCGCGTTAAACCAACCGCGGCAAGAGATTCGGTGATTTTCGCGAAATATTCTGGGGCTATCGCAAGGTAAATGACGGGAAGTTTAAAATCTTTTAGAGCGCGAGCAAGGGAGACAAATGTTTCTGGGTTTTCGTAATCCCCAACGATTAACTGCATCTCCCCCAGCAACTTATCTAAAACTTTTTCGTTGACATCAGGTTTACGAGCACGAACCGCGCTTTCGACATTTTCTTTAAAGACTTCTTGGGTCCATTTAGAAGATGCGACGCCAAAGACCTGCAGGTCTAATTCGCCTAGCTCTTCCAGGTCATATAAGGCGGGAAATAGCTTCTTCTTTGCTAAATCTCCGGTGGCGCCAAAGAGCACCAAAACATCTGCGCGCGATGAAGTCACTGGCTCTTTGGTTTTTCGTTATGTCCACCGAATTTGTAGCGCATGGCACTTAAAACACGGTTTGCGAATTCATCGTTATTACGTGAAGCAAATCGTGAATAAAGCGAGGCGCTCAAGACATGTGCAGGGATACCGGCTTCAATTGCGGCTTGCACTGTCCAGCGACCTTCGCCGCTATCGCTGACTTCGGATGAATACTCTTTTAGATCTTCTGACTCATTGAGCGCTTGCGCCGTTAAATCGAGAAGCCATGAGGCAACCACACTTCCGCGACGCCAGACTTCAGTGATCTGCGGGATATCTAAATTGTATGCGGGATTCATTTCATCGGCTGCTTCAAAGATTGCTAGACCTTCAGCAAAAGCCGCCATCATTCCGTACTCGATTCCATTGTGAATCATCTTTACAAAGTGGCCGGCTCCAACAGGGCCACAATGTAAGTAACCGTATTCGGCTTGATCGGGTGTGCCACTTTTACCAGGTGTTCGCTCTGCGGCTTCGATTCCAGGAGCTAGCGCTTTGAAGATTGGATCAAGTGATGCCACCACTTGCTTATCGCCACCGATCATCAAGCTATAACCACGCTCTAAACCGTAAACGCCACCAGATGTTCCGACATCGACAAAGTTAATACCCTTTGCCTTAAGCGCTTCGGCGTTCTTCAAATCATTCTTGTAGTAACTATTTCCGCCATCGATGATGGTGTCGCCGGCGCTTAGATGTTGTGCAACTTCAGCGATTGTCGAATCTGTGACAGATGCCGGAACCATCACCCAAACCGTGCGTGGAGTTGGCAACTTTGCTGCCAGATCTGCGATTGAAGATGTTGTAACGGCTCCTTCTGCGCCAAGGGCGGCAATAGCTTCAGGAGAGAGATCAAAGACCGTTGATGTAATACCGTGCTTGGCGAGCCGGCGCACAATGTTGGCACCCATGCGGCCCAGGCCGACCATTGCAAAATTTGGCGTATTTGGCGCTGAAGTCATGGAGTAAGTCTACTCGGCGAAAAAGGCCTCGGTATCAACGATTAAGCGAGTGTGGCGCGAAGCACGGACATAACTCGCGGGTATTGATAGATCTGCCTCAATGATTTTGGTTACTGCATCGGCTTTGCCTTCACCTGTTGCAACAATCCAAACTTTATCTGCGCTATTTATAGTTGCCATGGTGAACGAAATGCGAACAGCAGGTGGCTTAGGTGAATCTTCGATTAAGAAGACTTTATTCAAATTATCAAGATCAGCTCGTCCCGGAAAAATCGATGCGACATGGCCATCGGGGCCAAGACCCAAAATTACTAAGTCAAGATCTACATCTTTTAATTTGGATTCATAGGCGTTTCGCGCATCGAGGGCAGAGCCTGATTCACTTGAAATTACTTCGTGTACGAAAACGTTTTTATTTGTAAATTTTCCGTGGAAAGGCGCGGCATTTCGTTCGGCGCTACTACTTTCGACATAACGTTCATCGCTCCACCAAATATTTAGTCCGGAAAAGTCTGACGAATTTTGATTTAAAACTTCCACTAAACTCGTCGAGATCGCAAGCCCCAAAGTTCCTCCAGTTAGCGCCAAATCAAATCGCCCAGTTTCCGAAAGACCTTCTTCGATACATTGCAAGATTTGCGCTAATACCTCAGTGGTCAGCTCCGTGGCATCCGCGTATAAAGTTAAATCGAGCTGGTCATCGAGTTCACCGAATTCATCTTCAAAATCGAAGTTATCTTCACTCATTTTTTATCCCCATTTTTGCAAGAAACTTTCCCGATCCATCTCAAAAATATCTTCTGGACCATCAATATCATCAATCTGCTGACCTATATATGTAAACCCAAAATATTTGATTACTGAGATAGAAGGCAAGTTATCAGGACTTACTGTGTAACGAAGCACCTTTACTTCTGGGAATTTAAGCGCCCAACGCCACATCCCCAGCAGCGCTTCCTTGGCATATCCCTTATTTTGATACTCACCTTCAATTCCGAGCCCAATCTCCATCATTCCTGCTTCATCTGGTGCGCCGTGAAAGCTGGTGCTTCCGATAATTTCACCAATATCTTTTAAAACGATCCAACGGACAAACCACTTATTTATGGCCGCATCATCCTTAACTTGCGGAACGCGCCATGCCAACGGTCCTTGAAAATCAATTAAAACGCGGAGCGGGTTTGTGAAACTTTCACCTGCGAGGGCAGATTTGTCATCGCGCTTTTCAAATAAATCAATAAGCTGATCAGCTGGAATGTGGTGAAGTTCTAACCGCGGAGTGTCGATTACCGGTTCTTTCAAATTCACTTAACGTGCGCCGACCTTGGGAAGATGCCAGTCAAAACGAATCGATAACTCTCTGACCAAGATCACAACAGCGCCTGCCGCCAGCGCAACAAATCCAGAATTTAATCCAAAGAAATCACCTGAAACATAAACCAATGAACCTGCCAAACAAGAAGTGCCGATAGTTTCACGGTGCAGAAGAACGGGCTCAACTTGGCAGAGAACATCTCGCAAGAGTCCACCAGCAACCGCCCCAATTAAGCCAAGAATTACTGAAGCTACAAAGGGTGCGCCATGAGTAAGAGCGAATTGTGCTCCAGAAACTGAACAAACCGCCAAACCGATAGTGTCGAGTGTTAGTACAAATCGGCCAACCGGAGTTGTGCGCTTCATCGCCAAAGTTATAAGTACCGCGATAGCCACGCCAGCAAATAACCAGGTGTGTAGAACCCAAGGCGGGCGCTGACCTAAGAGAATATTTCGAAAGGTACCACCGGATAAGGATGCAATGGCTGCAATAAATGCGATGCCACCGTAATCCAAACCTTTATCTGCAGCTATTCGCGCACCGACGAGAGCGAAGGCGAAGGTGCCCGCTAAGTCGAGAATATTTACTAAAAGGTCTAGATCCACACGATAAGTATAGGTTAGGTATCTAAATTGATCTTTTAAATAATATAAAGACTCTTAGCTTTCGCAACTGCTTCATCTCGACCAGATGAACCAATCTTTCTATAAATATTTTTTAGATGAGTTTTCATCGTGTTCTGCGAGACATGCAGCGTTGCCCCAATTGCGCTGATTGGGTTGCCCGTAGCCAAATGGAGCAGAATCTCATGCTCTCGTTTGGTTAGAGGCGCAGATAAAACTTGGCTATTCTCCGAGCGCCGCTTCAGTCGCAATGTGATTAGCGCTGCCAACTCTTCGAGATATACCGTCGATTTCTCGCTGGCAATTTTAAGAATCAGATTCAGTTGCGCAGCATCCTGTCTTAAGAAGGCCTCCTTAGATCCAACTCGGGCTCCGATAGCTAGGGCTTTGGTCATGGTCTCAAGCGCCTTACTCTCCGTACCCAAGTTTTGCTCAGTTTCGAACATTAAACGATATATCTGATCTATCGCTGTCTCGTTGGGAAGGTCTGCAACGCTAAATTGCGATTGATTCTTACCGGTGGCGTCATCATAAATCGGTTTTATTCTCTTTACTAAAAGAAATTCTGGAAGTCTTCCAAGCAAGATTCCGACTCGATCCCAATCCTTTAAAGTGAATTTAATGAAAAGTTCCGTTAAATCGCAGTAAGTTCCAAGTCCATTTCGAATTGGCAGAGCAGCAGCTCGATCTCGCCCATTGCGTACGATGTCGAGAGCAGTTGGAATCTCGCCATTTAAAGCAAGTGCTCTGGCTTGGAAACTTTCAGCAACGTAGGTCCAAATATGCTGCGACCATTGAATAGATAAATTTCGTATTTGCTCAAATAAAATTTGCGACTCATCGATTTGAGAAAATTCCAGAAGACATCGTGCGCGGACATACATCGCATCGAGCGGGCCAAATATTCCAGAATAACCGTAACGTTCTGCTTGGGCTATGACATTATTGGCGATTAAAACTGCGCTCTTATACTCACCCATGCTCAACAAAGTCGATGCTTCAATAGCATTAAGTAAATATAATATTAAAGTAGAGTTACTTGTTCCAGCGATTTCCTTTGCTTCGCGAAGTAGCTCTATCAGGTCTTGAGAATTGTCATAGATAATTGCTTTTGCTGCCATAACTCGCAAGATTGAAATTTTATCGGCGTCCCCTAGATCCAATGGGGAATCAGTTTCGCTGCGAACTTTATGATAATTTACATCCAGGTCTTCTGTGCGACCAGTTGCGAAGTCAATATATATGTTTACGGCGGCAATGAATTTTGAAATAAACTCTTCCATTAAGTTCCCTCGGGCTGAAAAATTCATTTCATCCATGAGACTTTGGGCATTTTCATACTGAAAATCTGCGGCGTAGCCGATCAATTGCACAGTTTGACGTTTGAGAATGCCTTCAACCGAGCCATCACCAACAATTGAGGACATTTGAATTAACTCTTTGCCTCGGCCAGTGGCGATCAAATTGCGCATACTCTCTCGGAAGAGCGCTCTATATCGAGAGCCATCACCGGCATCTTTGGCATGATGGAGAGACTTTAGATATTCCTGTATTCCCTCAAAGTGATCGCTTAACCTTTTATTAATCGCCTTTCTCTCTTCTTTAGAGAAGTTAGAATTTACAAGCAATGAAGTTCGAACTAATGGATTTACCGCAAATTTATTGATTGGATCGGCGGTATGAATCAGAAGCAAACCTTCTGTTGCCAAATTGTCGATCTTGGCGAGAGAGAATGCTTCGCCTAGCGCTATTTCCGCCGCCGCAATTGAAAACTCTTCAAAAATCGCTAATATCTCGAGCATATGCAAATCACTTGAATCTAACGATCGAAGAAGTTCGCTAACAATTAAGTTTAATGGTTCGCTTGAGAAATTCTTTAAGTCTTCTAGAGTCTCTAGATTTATGCCTCGACTGATATTTGAACTCAACAGATGCACGGCGGCGGGCCAACCTTTTGCTGAAACCAAAATTTGCTGCGCACCAGAATTTTCGATACTTATTCCGTTTAGTTCCGCAATCTGCCGTATTTCTTCCGCCCTTAGCTTTAAATCGTTTGCGCCAAAAGCTTTAAAGTTTGGAAAATTTGTGAAATTAGAAAGCGGGGCTTCAGGCATAGTTCTTCTAATTAATATCGTGTGAACATTCGGTGGTATCAAGTCAAAGATTATTTTTAAATTTATCTCATCGCTGTCCTTGAGGTTTCTATTGTTATCAATGACTAATACAAAGTGTTGTTCGATTAAGGCTAATTCTCCAAAAATTCTAGATAGAAACTGGGTAGAGGATAAGTCTTCCGAACCAGTAAACCATTCTGCAAAATTTGAGTTCGCGTTTCTAATTGCTTGCAAAAGATGGCCATTTATTTCATTTACGCCATCTTGTTCTGACGTCGTGTACCAAATAACTGGAAATTCAAGATTTGATAAATACTCCGCCACCAAAGATGATTTTCCAAATCCGATAGGCGCGGTGATTAGCGTCAACCCGTTGCGATCAATTGCAATATCTTCGAGCAATTTTTTCCGAGAAAGAAAGTTAGGCGGGAGTACCGGCGGCAGAGTTCGAGAAAGTCCTACCCCGGCAATCACCGAGGCGGATTTACCTAGATTTATTCTCTTCGGGGCCATGCCTAAGGGTGAGGCATTTGGTGGCGTGATGGCCAGCGCGAATCACCCCGATGGGGTGAGGCTGGCAGGTGAATTTACAAGCTAGCGAAGGCTTCTTCCAGAACGCCAAGGGCATCTTTCAAAAGTTCATCGCTAATGACGATTGGTGGCAAGAAGCGGATGACGTTGCCATAGGTTCCCGCGGTCAAAATCAACACACCTTTACTCTGACAATACTTAATTACCGCAGCCATTGCCGCAGAGTTAGGAGTCTTAGTTCCAGCTTCGACAAGTTCGATTGCTTGCATTGCCCCACGTCCACGAACTTCGCCGATGATTGGGTACTTTTTGGCGAGCGCAGTTAGTGACTCGTTGAGAATCTTGCCAATGTGTTGTGCGCGCTCGACAAGTTTCTCTTCTTCAATAGTTTCGATTGCGCCAAGAGCGGCGGCACAAGCAAGTGGGTTTCCACCATATGTTCCGCCGAGTCCGCCAACATGTGAAGAATCCATAATCTCAGCGCGGGCTGTAACTGCCGCAAGTGGTAAACCACCAGCGATGCCCTTTGCGGTAATGATCATGTCTGGAACAACGCCTTCATCTTCGCAAGCGAACATGTTGCCAGTACGTGCAAAACCTGTTTGAACTTCGTCAGCGATAAACACAATTCCATTTTCACTCGAAAACTTTGCCAGACCCGGTAAAAAGCCCTTTGGCGGAACGATAAATCCGCCTTCACCTTGAATTGGTTCGATCAAAATCGCCGCAACGTTATGTGCGCCAACTTCTTTTTCAATCTTGGAAGTAACAAGCTCCAGATAATCTGAGGCCATAGTGGCTAGGTTTCCTTCATAGTGGAATGAGTAAGGCATTGGTACTCGGTAAATCTCATTGGCAAACGGTCCGAAACCTTCCTTGTACGGAACGTTCTTGGCAGTAAGCGCCATAGTTAAGTTGGTACGGCCGTGATAAGCGTGCTCAAAGACAATGATCGCCGGACGCTTTGTAGAATGGCGCGCAATCTTGATCGCATTTTCAACTGCTTCAGCACCAGAGTTCTGCAAAATTGATTTTTTCTTATGGGTTCCAGGTGTGATGCGATTGAGCGCTTCGCATACTTCGATGTAACCCATATAAGGCGCAGTTGTGAAATTGGTATGTGTAAATGCTTGCGCCGCTTCTATTACTCGAGCTACAACACGTGGCGCCGCATTTCCAACGTTTACAACGCCGATACCGGCGCCGAGATCGATAATGCGATTGCCATCGACATCTTGCAAGATGGCGCCTTCACCGCGTTCGATGATCGCAGGTATTGCCATGCCAAGACCTGCTGACACTGCCTCTTTACGACGCGCAATTAACTCCTGCGATTTTGGCCCTGGAATAGAAGTGGCTAAGTGACGTGATTGCGGGAGAGGGTCCTTTGAGGTCATGTCTAAATTATAGAGCCACTTTTTAACTTCTGCGCCGCAACGAGTTAGGCTCAGACAATGGAGAAGAGAAACGAACTGCGAAGTAGCGCTCCGCTACTTGATGCATATCTGACTTACTTTGAGCAGAGCCACACTCCATTTACGATTCCTGGGCATAAGCAGAGAGCATCGCTGCTTGATAAAGGTTTGGGCTCAGTAGTTGATTCAGATATTCCGCTCTACGGCGGGTTAGATGAAATTAAGTTAAGTAAACAAGTTTTAAAGAAATCAGAAGCCATCGCAGCTAGATTTTGGGGCGCAGATTTTGCGCGCTTTTCAACCGGTGGATCTACCCATGCAAATCAAGCAGTGATTCTTGCGCTCGGACAACCTGGTGACAAGGTCGCGGTATCACGCACGGCTCATCGCTCAGTCCTTAGCGCACTTGTTCTAGCCGGGCTCGAACCGATCTGGATGAACCCGGAAATCGATAAAGCAACTGGCGTTCCTATTGGAATAGCGCTTAGCGAATTGCAACGTGTATTGAATGAAAATCCAGTTGCAGTTCTGCTAACCGAGCCCGGATATCTAGGCACTCTCTCTGATCTTCCTGCTTTGATAACCGCGGCGCATGAAAAACACTTGCCGGTAATTGTTGATGCTGCATGGGGTGGCCACTTTGGTTTCCACCCAGATCTACCGAAACATGTAATTGCTCTGGGCGCGGATGCTTTGATTACCAGCGTTCACAAAGCTCTGCCTGGATACAGCGCATCTGCACTACTGCTGGCGCAGACTAAATATTTAAGCGCCCAACGACTTGAGCAAAGTTTTGAAACAACTCACACCACATCCCCTGCCGGCGCTCCCCTGGCTTCGATTGACGGAGTGCGGGCGTTATTACAAAGCAGAGGCGCGGAATTACTGGGTGATTTAATCGAAAATGTGGCGCAATTTAAGTTAGCGGTACAAGCAAATTTTGATCTTCCGATTTTCTTAAACCCAAAAGATTTTGCCCCTGGGCGTTTTGATCCAGTAAAGATTGTGCTGCGCGTTCAGCAGCTTGGTTGCTCAGGCGTTGCAATAGAAAGTGCGCTGATTGAACAAGGTATTCGTGTTGAGATGGCCGATCGCGACACTATCGTTTTCTTGGCGACCCTTGCCGACACCAAAGAAGATTTCCAAGCTCTTGCCATGAAATTAGTGCCAATCTTGAAGAAGCTACAGAGCGTTCCACGTGAAAGCGCGACAGCTCTTAGCTGGTCAGTGGTTCCGCAAATTGCAACTTCGATGCGTGATGCTTACTTTGCAGAAACCGAAATAGTTTCATCACAGAAGGCAATCGGAAGAATTTCTGCCGACCTGATCGCACCATATCCACCTGGGGTAGCAGTCGTTGCACCGGGTGAAGTTCTAACCGAGCAAATTGTTAGCGGTCTAAGCGCTTCGCAGAAAGCAGGCGTACGAATCGCCTACGCCACAGATCCAACTTTGCAGGCTTACCGAGTTGTGAAGTCGAGTTAAGAATCCTTTGCAAAGTTCTTTAAAGCATCTCCATAAAGTCTAAAGACAGTCCAATCATTCATCGGAATTGCCCCAAGGGATTTATAGAATTCGATTGACGGTTCGTTCCAATCTAAAACCCACCACTGGAAACGCTCGTAGCCGCGTTCGATGCAGAGTTGCGCCAAGGTTTTCATAAAACCTTTTCCAATTCCGTGGCCACGAAATTCAGGTTGGACAAATAAATCTTCCAAGTAAATCCCAGGTTTGCCCAGCCAAGTTGAATAATTTAAGAACCAGAGCGCAATGCCGACAATCCTTCCGTCAACTTCGGCGACATGGCAGTGGGCAACCGGCCGATCAGTAAAGAGCGAAGATTCAATTTGTTCTAGAGTTGCAACCATCTCATCTGGCGCTTTTTCATACACTGCAAGCTCGTAAATTAAGCGATGAATATCGCTGACATCACTTGGCTTAGCTAAGCGGATCTTCATTGGTTGAGTTTAGGGGAAAGAAAAACGGCCAGGTTTCCCTGGCCGTTTTTCCCTCGTGGATAGGTTAAGAATTAACCGATCTTTGCAACTAGTGCTTGTGACTTCTTTAGTAGATCTCCTGAAATCACTGCATATCCAAGTGCTGATCCCTTATCTAGGGAGCACGCTGGACTCAAGATGAAGTTTGCATAAGCCTTAACAGCCGCTGCTCTTGTCTTATCTGGGTATGCGGTATCAGCAAGAAGGTAAGAAACGATTCCCAGTGGGTATGCTCCCGCTTCCTTAGTCGCAAAATCATAGGACAAGAAGCCGTTTGCATCCTGATCTGCTGAAGCCAAGAATGCTGAAGTTCCGATGGCATCAGGTGCTACAGAGTTACCTGCAGGATTGATTACATTTGCGATCTTCAACTTGTTCGCAGTTGCATAGTTAGTTTCTGCGAATGTAATTGAGTATGGAGTCTTACCTGCTACTTGAGTTACACCTGTAGAAGATGCAGCGCCAACGATGCGACCTAGGTTTGCAGGCGCATTGATATCGCCAGGGAATGATGAGGTGAAAACTTTACTCTTCGCCTTTGGCCAGATGGTAGCTGCTGACTTATTTAGGTAGTTTGTGAAGTTTTCAACTGTTCCTGAAGAGTCGTTGCGGTAGATAACCTTGATTGGCTTATCAGGAAGTGTGTAGCGTGTTGTCGTAGCAATAGTTTCGGCAATTACTGGATTGCCCTTTGCATCCTTAACAATTACGCCGCCCTTAGTCTTGTAAATAATTTTGTTGTACGGGCGGTTGTTATCTTTAATGATCGCTGGATCGTTCCAACGTGTGATTGTTCCACCGAAGATTCCTGCAATTGTTGATGCAGAAAGTGAAAGAGTGTTACGTGATGGAAGGTTGTGGAGAATCGCGATTGGACCGGCGACTAGAGGCACGTGAATCAATGACGCGCGCTTTGTTGCAGCTGTGTAAGCGCCATCTGACATCCAGAAATCACCGATTGATTTGTCAGAGTTTGATTGCCCGGTTCCTGAGCTTGAAGAGGCATAAACATAAGTGTGTCCTGAGCCAGAAGATGCAAATGGTGCCTTGCATGCTTCAATCAAAAGCGCTGGCCATGATGCGCCTGAACCTTGTAGATCAACTGCGTGGGCTGGAGTCGAGGCGACTAGCCCGAATACGAGTGCAACTGCTGCAGATTTTGCAAGCATTGAAACTTTCATTAATTTTCCCCTTGTTTGAAATAGGTGACGAACAAGGAGAAAGTTATTTATCTGCCGTTAACGAATTGGTTACATACGGCAAACGTTGGTCAACCTTTAGGTGAACAACAGGTTACGACTAGCCGAATCGGCCAGTGACGTAATTTTCGGTCCGTTGATCTTTAGGTTGAGAAAAAATTTCGCTGGTGCGAGCAACTTCGATCATTTCTCCCGGTCCACCGTCAGATAAGAAGAAGGCGGTGTAATCAGAGACTCGAGCAGCCTGTTGCATGTTGTGGGTAACGATGACAATTGTCATCGAATCTGAGAGTTCGCGGATCGTCTCTTCAATGCGGAGAGTTGATCCTGGATCTAGGGCAGAACATGGTTCGTCCATCAAGAGCACTTGTGGGCTTACAGCAAGCGCGCGAGCGATGCATAGGCGTTGTTGCTGTCCACCTGAGAGCGAACCACCGTGAGTATTTAGGCGATCCTTTACTTCATTCCAAAGTCCAGCGCGCACCAAGCATGATTCAAGAAGCTCATCTTTATTCTCTACTTTTAATTGCGCCAACTTCAAGCCAGAGAGAACATTTTCACCGATCGTCATCGATGGAAATGGATTCGGCTTCTGAAAGACCATTCCAATTTGCAGACGAATCTTGGTTACATCTACGCCAGGGGCATAAACATCTTTTCCATCAAGTAGAACTTGGCCTGCCATCGCCGCACCAGGAATAAACTCGTGCATGCGATTGATGGTGCGAATAAATGTTGATTTACCACAACCTGATGGACCAATTAGGGCCGTTACCGAGCCGGCTGAAAATTCTAGGTTTACATCAGCAAGTACGTGATTTTTGCCGAACCAGGCGTGTATTCCGCGTGCCTCCAAGCCAGTCCCTTGTGCAGATGTGATCTGTGATCGTTGCGGCTTAGCGGATGCAACGCTTGCTAACGAACTTGGTTGCGCTGGAGTGGTCATTTCTTGCTCGCTTTCAGGAGTTTGAATCATTTGGAAACCTTTCGGGAAGCTAACGCGCGCGCGGAAACGAATAAAATAAGAACTAAGAGCATTAAAACTAGTAATCCAGCCCAAGCGCGCGTAAGTGCTTCTGGTGAACCTGCGTTAAATGACTTCCAGATGTAATAAGGAAGTGAGCCAATAGATCCATTAAACGGATCTGGATTTACCCGGTCACCGCCACCTGTTAACAATAAAATAGGCGCAGTTTCTCCGGCAATTCGCGCGATTCCGAGGATCACTGCAGTCATGAGACCGCTACGTGCAGCAGGTAAAACGATCATCGCTACTGTTCGCCACTGTGTACCACCAAGAGCGGTACCAGCTTCACGCAAGTCGTTCGGAATAAGCAGCAGAACTTCTTCCGAAGTGCGGGCAACGGTCGGAATCATCAAAATAGTTAACGCAAGGGCGCCCATCAGCGCCGAATATCCCTTAGTTATTGGATAGAGCACAGCAGATAAAATAAAGAGGCCAGCAACAATTGATGGTACTCCAGACATTGCTTGCACTAAGAAGCGAATTGGCCCAGAAAATTTTCCTTTAATCTCCGTCAAATAGAGGGCGGTTAAAATACCAATCGGAACGCTCATGATCAGAGCTAGAACAACCAAGGTTAAGGTGCCAGTAATGGCATGAATTAGCCCCCCTGTCTCGATTGGGTCGGTTGGGGTTGCTAATGACATATCAGTTGTAAAAAGCGACAGGTGAATACCTGGTAGACCTTTTTTAAGTACAGTGAAAATTATGCTGGCAATTGGAAGGACTGTGGCAGTCGCCCCTAAGGCAACCAAGGTTTTAATCATCGCATCTTTTGCGGCAGGAACACCTCTAGTTATCAATGAATGAATACTTTTAACAATTACATAACTGGCAAAGAAGGTGAAGGCGTAAGCCAATTTGCCTTTTAATGGAGTCACTTCTACTGAAACAAATGAGATAGCAAGAGCTAGCACGAGGAATGCTAAATCACGGATTTGATCTACCGGGCGCTTAGCCCAAGGTTTAGTTGGCAGTACTAATTGAGTCATCGCCCTGACTTTCCAGTTGATTTAACAATTAAATTTGCAAGGGCGTTAACAATTAGAGTTAGCAAGAAAAGCACTAAACCTGCCGCCATTAGCGCCTTGATTTCATATGGGCTGGCTTCTCCGAATTTTAAAATGATTAGTGAAGCTACGTTTCCACCTGCGCCCAATAGAACATGCCAATTTATTTGGAAGACGATATTTAAAACGGTATAAACAGCAACTGTTTCACCCATCGCCCGCCCCAAGCCGAGCATGGCTCCACCAATAACGCCGCTCTTACCGTGCGGAATGACAACCGCTTTAATCATGGCCCAACGCGTTGCACCAAGTGCAAATGCGGCTTGGATGCGATCGAGCGGAGCTTGCGCAAAAATTTCTCTAGAGACCGAAGTGATAATTGGAATAATCATGATGGCAAGTACTACGCCGGCTACAAATGGCGAGCGAGTAAAAAAATATGGTTTCACTTCAAAAAAAGGAATCCAGCCCAAATATTTATTGATTAGCTTTCCCCAGTACTCAACGCTCGGCATTAGTACCAGAAAACCCCAAATACCGAAGAGAATTGAGGGGAATGCCGCCATCATGTCAATAACGCCTACTAATATTTTCTTCATCCAAGCCGGCGCGTAAAAGTTTAGAAAGAGCGCAGAGAAAACCGAAACTGGAAGCGCAATTACGACCGCTACCAACGAACATAAAATTGTGCCAACGAGCATGGCCGCTAAACCAAAATGGCTTTCTAATACGTTGCCTTGGTCATCGGTGGTAATCGCCCATTCAGCGTGGGTGATAAATCCGATGCCTTCTTGACGTAAGACTTCATAGCCACGATAGGCCAAGAAAAGCGCAATCAGTCCCAGTATTACTAGCGAAGATAAACCTCCGCTAGTAACGACACCACGAAAAACCTTGTCGGAACGTCTTGGTTCCGTAGATATTTCTCGCGGTGCTGGAATGACTTTTGTGGTTGACACTTTATGCAAACTTCCCGGTGACCAAGAAGATTACGCGTCGGGCAACCGAAACCGCGTGGTCGGCGTAACGCTCGTAATAACGGCCGAGCAAAGTTAGATCAATTGCAGTCTCTACTCCGTGTTCCCAAGATGGAGCAATGAGCGCAGAAATCAATTGACGATGCAAGAGATCCATCTCGTCGTCATCTTTTTCAACTTGGGCAGCCAGCACAGTGTCACGAGTAGAAATAACTACGCCGGTCTTAGTTGCAATTTTTTCGGCGGTTTCACCCATCGCTTCAACCAGCTTGATTACTTGATCAGGAACGGCTGGCGCCGGGTGGCGTAGGCGAACCACTTTTGCAACGTGGTGCGCAAGGTCTCCCATGCGCTCGAGATCTGCTGACATGCGAAGTGCGGTGATGAGCGCACGAAGATCTGATGCAACCGGTTGCTGGCGGGCGATGATGTCGATGATTCGTGCATCTAAATCATGTTGCACCGTGTCGATTTTTTCATCGGATGAAATAACTTCTTCAGCTAGTGAAAGGTTCTTCTCCATAATGGCACGTGTTGCTTTCGCCATTGAATCTGAAACCATCACGCTTAATTCGAAGAGGGTTTGGGAGACGCCGTCGAGTTCGTCTTGGAAAACTGATCTAATTAAAGGCATGGCCGCACGCTAAGGTGCAGGGATTAACGCTCTCCCAAGAGATGGTTAACGGAAGGTGAACTGATCGATTGGCTGCAACCTGGGGCTATAGAGTTGGGATATGTGGTCTCGCAAGAAGAGTTTGGCTGAGCGCGGCGGGCGAGAAATGCCCGCTTTACTGCTAAATGCGCTTACCCAGCTAGATGGCGCCAGCCTTATTTTGGCACCTGGTGAGGTCGCTATCTTTGCCAGCGAAGAAGCGGCCAATATTGGAATTTTGCGAGATGGTCGGATACAGAGTGAAGAGCTACTCGCGTCGATTCGCGTTGTGCGCAGGACGAACGCCAAGCAGACCGGCACAATCGAAATTGCCCGCGGACCAATTGGCGAAGGCAAGCGAGAGATAACTGTAAATGTAATTCCACTGACCGAGAATGATTTAGTTCTCGTTCTGCTGCGCGATGAAAGTGAAGCGCAGAGAGTTCATGAAGTTCGCCGAGACTTTGTTGCAAATATCTCACACGAGTTGAAAACTCCGATTGGTGCGCTTTCACTTTTAAGTGAAGCGGTGCTCGGTGCCAAAGATGATTCGGAGGCGGTAACCAAATTTGCCACTCGAATGCAGATCGAAGCAAAACGCCTTACCGATTTAGTGCAAGAGATTATTCAGCTGTCTAGAGTGCAAGATTCTGATCCCTTACAAGAAGCGCAATTGCTTTCAGTATCTGAACTATTGAAAGAAGCACTTGATCAATGCCGAACAACCGCCGATTCCCGAAGAATCGGTTTAAATTATTCAAATGGAAGTGACCCACAAGTCCTTGGCGATCGTGATCAATTGACAATGGCTTTTCATAATTTGATTGAAAATGCCATCAACTATTCACCACCAGATACTCAGGTCTCAATAAGTACAAAAACTGAAGGAAAAATTGTCACGATTTCGATAGCCGATCAAGGAATTGGAATTCCCGACTCTGAAATTGAGCGAATATTCGAACGTTTCTATCGCGTAGATCCTGCACGCTCGCGTGAAACCGGGGGCACGGGCCTCGGTCTTTCAATAGTAAAACACATCATCTCCAAGCATGGTGGCGAAATTTCAGTCTGGAGCGCCGAAAATGTCGGCAGCACATTTTCAATAAGGCTTCCAATTCAATCAAGCGAAGAAGGTAGAGCATGACAAAAGTTCTTATAGTTGAAGATGAAATTTCATTTTCAGATGCACTGGCGTATCTACTTAAAAAGGAAAGCTATGAAGTAGAAGTGGCTATAAATGGTAAGGAAGCAATCGATTCATTTAACTCTTTTGCACCTGACCTAATTCTGCTCGACCTAATGATTCCGGAAGTCTCTGGAACGGAAGTCTGCCGCGTCATTCGATCCACTTCTCAGGTTCCAATAATTATGCTGACAGCTAAAGATTCTGAAATCGATAAAGTGGTTGGACTAGAACTTGGCGCCGATGATTATGTCACCAAGCCTTATTCCTCTCGCGAATTGCTCGCGCGCATGAAAGCGGTAATGCGCCGAAATTCAAATGACTCATCAATTGTTGATGAAGGTTCACATCTCGCTGCTGGAACAGTGCGCATGGATCTAGATAAGCATGAAGTTACAGTCAATTCTATTCCGGTCACTTTTCCGTTAAAGGAATTTGAACTTTTAGAGTTTCTAATGCGAAATAGTGGACGAGTGTTGACGCGTAGCCAATTAATTGATCGCGTCTGGGGAAATGATTACTTTGGCGATACTAAAACGCTTGATGTTCACATTAAACGTCTGCGGGCAAAGATTGAAGAAGACCCTGCAAATCCCAAGATTATTCATACCATTCGCGGACTAGGTTATAAGCTAGAAATTTAACGCCCCAATAATTTATCTGTAAATTCGTTTCCAAATTTATTAGACGGATCAACTTCTAGTACCAATTTTTTAAAATCTTCAAACTTTGGCATGACCGATCTGAGATAGTCGGTGCCTGCAGAAAATACCTTTCCGAGGTGTGGACGATATTTAAAAGGTGACAGCGTTTCTTCGACAATTTTCACCATTTCGTAAACGGCATCAACTTTCTTCCAGGTGAAGTGAATTCCAATTGAGTCGCGCTGATAATGTGGGCTCATCCAGAGTTCATCGGCAGCAATCGCTCTTATCTCGCTTACCCACAGAATCTCATTTATCTGTGGGGCAATTTTTTCCAGAGCTCGCAGCGCAGCAGGTGCATCTTTACGCGCAACGAAGAATTCGCTTTGAATTTCATCACCCGCACTTGGAGTGAACTCCATTTTGAAATGAGGTAGGCGCAAATACCAAGGCCCACTAACCCCCATCTGTTCTGTGCATGGTTCTGGATCTAAACCTGGCAATGGGTGTCGATTGGAAGTTGCTTGATACGCCTCGAATAGCTCGACAGGTGCAACCGATCCAGCGCGAAACTTTGCCCAAACTTCTCCGCCACCGGCAGCAGCCCAGGTCGTGAA
>JAHECV010000015.1 GCA_024641555.1 Candidatus Planktophila sp. | reverse complement strand
CTTACCGATCTTGTGAGGTCTCATGACTGACCGCAAAGCTATCCGTCGCGCACTTGTCAGCGTTTACGATAAAGATCGCCTCCTTGAACTCGGCAAAGTCTTAACCGAAGCCAATATTGAAATCATTTCTACCGGCTCAACTGCCCAGACTTTAGCTCAAGCCGGTTATGCGGTAACCGAAGTTAGTTCATACACCGGATTTCCTGAAATTATGGGCGGTCGCGTGAAAACACTGCATCCCAAGATTCACTCAGGAATATTGGCGGATCAAGATAACCCCGAGCATTTAGCGGCGATTGCAGATTTAGATATCGAACCTTTTGATTTAGTGGTGATCAATCTCTATCCGTTTTTGCAGACGATTATCTCTGGCGCTGAATATGCCGAATGTATAGAACAAATTGATATCGGCGGACCTTCTATGTTACGTGGTGCCGCAAAGAATCACGGTTCTGTTGCAGTTATCTCTAAGGTCTCGCAATACGAAGACTTGTTTGCAGCAATAAAGGCTGGCGGAACAACGCTCGATGAACGTCGCCGCTTTGCTCTCGAAGTTTTCCGCACAACCGCGGAATACGATTTAACGATAGCTAGTTGGCTTGGCACACAGATCAGTATGGATATTCCAGATTGGTTTGGTTTGATCTGGAACCGCCAAAGTTCGCTTCGTTACGGCGAGAACCCACATCAAAAGGCGGCAATCTATCGCGGTGGCCCACCTGGAATTGTTAACGCGGTGCAGAACCACGGTAAAGAGATGTCATTTAATAACTACACCGATGCCGATGCCGCTTGGCGGGCCGCGCTTGATCACAGCCAACCTTGTGTTGCAATTATTAAACATGCCAATCCCTGCGGCATCGCAACTGGAAAAGATATTGCTAGCGCCTATTTGGCAGCGCACGCTTGCGATCCAGTTTCAGCGTTCGGGGGAGTAGTCGCGGCAAATCGCAAAGTAACCGTGGCAATGGCCGAACCACTTTCGCAGATTTTTACCGAAGTAATCATCGCCCCCGAATACGAACCAGAAGCGCTGGAAATTCTTTCGCGCAAACCTTCGATCCGTATTCTGACCTGCGCCAATACATTTATTTCACCATTTGAAATCCGTCCAGTTTCGGGCGGAGTTCTTCTGCAAGATACCGACAAGATAAATGCCGAAGGCGATTCTTCTGCAAATTGGAAACAAGTAACCGGTGCTGCAGTTTCTGCTGAGGTTTTAGCCGATCTCGAGTTTGCCTGGCGCTCTGTGCGCGCTGTAAAAAGTAATGCAATCTTGTTGGCGCATAACGGCGCGGCAATTGGAATCGGAATGGGCCAAGTAAATCGTGTTGATTCGGCAAAGCTCGCAGTCGCTCGCGCCGGTGATCGCGTTGTTGGAACGGTCGCGGCCAGCGATGCCTTCTTCCCATTTGCAGATGGACTTCAGATTCTGATTGATGCTGGTGTTACTGCAGTTGTTCAGCCAGGTGGCAGCGTGCGCGATGAAGAGGTAATTGCGGCGGCTAACGCAGCAGGAATTGCAATGTTTTTCACGAGTACGCGTCACTTCTCGCACGCCTAACTTCGCTACTAACAACCATCTCTAATAGGATCTGGAGTTATGACAGCAACGATCCTTGATGGCAAAGCGCTTGCCGCAACCATCAAAGGCCAACTTGCGGTTCGCGTTTCTGCACTTAAAGCCAAGGGGATCACCCCCGGTCTCGGAACAGTTCTAGTCGGTGGCGATCCAGGATCGCACTCCTATGTTGCTGGCAAACATCGCGATTGCCAGGAAGTCGGAATCAACTCGATTCGCGTTGACCTAAACGAAGATGCATCGCAAGCCGATGTTCTAGCGGCGATTAAAGATTTAAATAACTCTAAAGAATGCACTGGCTATATCGTTCAGCTGCCGTTGCCGATGGGAATTGATACTCAAACGGTATTGGAAGCGATTGATCCCGCCAAAGATGCTGATGGCCTGCACCCCATGAACCTCGGTCGTTTAGTTGCCGGTTATGACGCGCCACTTCCTTGCACACCACGTGGCATCGTTGAATTAATAAACCACTACAAAATTCCACTAGCGGGCGCTGAAGTCGTAGTTATCGGTCGCGGCTTGACCGTTGGACGCCCACTTGGTTTGCTGCTAACGCGCAAACAAGAAAATGCCACAGTTACTTTGACTCACACTGGCACAAGAGATTTACTGGCACATACCAAGCGCGCCGATATTGTTATCGCCGCAATTGGCAGCGCTCATTTCCTTAAAGCAGATCACATTAAATCTGGTGCCGCAGTTCTCGACGTGGGAATTTCACGAACTGCTGAAGGGCTACTTGGCGATGTCGACCCAGGTGTCAGAAACGTGGCATCTTTTATTGCGCCGATGCCAGGTGGCGTCGGTCCGATGACGCGTGCGATGTTATTGCAGAATGTGGTTGAAGCATGCGAGAGATAAACTCACTTGGCGTGCGCCTGGCATACCTAGTTATCGGGCTGGGATTTCTAGCTGGGGTGGCTTCCTTTGTTCGCCTCGGCTCGATTGCGATAGCGGTAGGTATGGGTGTGATTGCGATCGCACATTGGAAAACTGGAAAAGTTGAACGGTATTTAGCCCTCGGAATAGCGCTAGCCCTCTTGGCCGTGGCGATCTCACTTCCGCGTGGGTTGTAGAGTTTCTCTCGATATCAAGAGAAATGTAAGAGAAAGAGTCGGTCATGTCTGCACCATCTAAATCAGAAAATGCAATTTCCGGAAAAGTCACCGTTGTCGGAGCTGGTTTCTACGGCTCAACAACCGCCCTTCGTCTAGCCGAATACAACATTTTCGAAACCGTTGTACTCACAGATATTCTCGAAGGAAAGCCTGAAGGTTTGGCTCTTGATATGAACCAATCACGTTCTATCGAAGGTTTCGAAACTAAGGTCATCGGTGCAACAACAACTTCCGATGGCGCAGGATATGAAGCAACTGCAAACTCTGATGTCGTTGTAATTACCGCCGGACTTCCTCGCAAACCAGGCATGAGCCGCATGGATCTAATCGGCGTAAACGCCGGGATCGTTCGTGGCGTAGCCGAAAATATCGCAAAGCATTCCCCAAATGCGGTGATCATCGTGGTTTCAAATCCACTCGATGAGATGACTGCGCTTACTCAGATCGCAACCAACTTTCCAAAGAACCGCGTAATGGGTCAGGCAGGAATGCTCGACACTGCGCGCTTTACAAACTTTGTTGCCGAAAAACTCGGCGTCGCGGTTGGTTCAGTAAAGACGCTAACTCTTGGTTCACATGGTGACACCATGGTGCCAGTCCCAAGTCGTTGCACCGTTGCTGGCAAGCCTCTTTCTGAACTTCTCTCCCAACCTGAAATTGATGAACTTGTTGACCGTACTCGCAATGGTGGCGCAGAAGTTGTTGCACTTCTAAAGACAGGCTCTGCTTACTATGCACCGTCGGCTGCTGCAGCTCGTATGGCGAAAGCCGTGATTGATGATTCCGGCGCGGTAATGCCAGTCTGTGCATGGGTTGATGGCGAATACGGTATTTCTGGGGTTTACCTCGGTGTGGAAGCCGAGATCGGTCGCTCTGGCGTAAAGAAAGTTGTCGAAACTAAACTCACTGATTCAGAACTTGCTGGGCTAAAGGAAGCTGCTGAAGCAGTCCGCGCCAAGCAAGCCGATGTTCAGGCTCTCTAGTAAGGAATAAATATGAGCAAAATCAAAGTAACCGGAACCGTTGTCGAGCTAGATGGCGATGAGATGACCCGCATCATGTGGCAGTTCATCAAAGACTCCTTGATCCTTCCTTACCTCGATGTAAACCTCGAGTACTACGACCTTGGTATGGAACACCGCGATGCCACAGATGATCAGGTAACAATTGATTCTGCTCGCGCAATTCAAAAGCATGGCGTCGGTATCAAGTGCGCAACTATTACACCTGACGAAGCACGAGTTGCAGAGTTTGGCCTAAAGAAGATGTGGAAGTCTCCAAACGGAACCATCCGCAATATCTTGGGCGGCGTAATCTTCCGCGAGCCAATCATCATTTCAAATGTGCCACGTTTGGTGCCGCACTGGACTAAGCCAATCGTTATCGGCCGTCATGCTTTCGGCGATCAGTACCGAGCAAGTGATTTCAAGGTTCCTGGCCCAGGCAAGCTAACTATCTCTTTTGTTCCAGAAGATGGTTCTGCACCAATTAACACTGAAGTTTTCAATTTCGAATCTTCAGGTGTGGCAATGGCCATGTACAACGTCGATGATTCAATTCGCGACTTTGCGCGAGCTTCACTTAACTATGGACTTCTTCGTAAGTTCCCAGTTTATCTTTCAACTAAAAACACAATTCTTAAGGCATATGACGGTCGCTTCAAAGATATCTTTGAAGAGATTTACCAAGCCGAATTTAAAGCGCAATTTGACGCTGCCGGTATTTGGTACGAGCACCGCCTAATCGATGACATGGTCGCTATGTCACTTCGTATGGAAGGTGGATATGTCTGGGCATGCAAGAACTACGATGGCGATGTTCAATCAGACACCGTCGCACAGGGTTATGGCTCACTTGGTTTGATGACCTCAGTGCTTATGACTCCAGATGGAAAGATCTGTGAATCAGAGGCAGCCCACGGCACGGTTACTCGCCACTACCGCGATCACCAAGCAGGTAAGGCAACTTCAACCAACCCGATCGCATCTATCTTCGCTTGGACCCAAGGCCTGGCCCACCGCGCCAAGTTAGATAACAACGCCGAACTCGCTAAATTCTGCGCAACTCTCGAGCGCGTATGTATCCAAACAGTTGAGCAAGGAAAGATGACCAAAGACCTATCGCTTCTCATCTCAAAGGATGCGCCGTATCAAACTACTCAAGAGTTCCTCAATTCAATTGACGAAAACTTGAAAGTTGCAATGGCTTAAGTTGCCTTAAAGATGAATATCAACCAACCAGGTGCGCTAGCGCTAGTTGGTTCTGGAGAATATTTACCCGAAGCGCAGCAGCTCGAAGCAGAGCTCCTACGCATTGGCATTTCTCGCGGTAAGGCAAATACCTATATTCAAATTCCCACTGCCGCCGGAAAAGAAGGTGCAGATCGTTTAGATTTTTGGCGACAACGCGGCGCAGACCAAGGCGCACGTATTGGCTGCGAAGTTAAATATCTACCCGTGATTACACGTGAATACGCTTTTAATGAGCAGTGGATCGCAGAGATCAAGAGCGCAGGTTTGATTTACTTTTCTGGGGGAGACCCAGTTCATTTAGCAGATGTATTTAGCGAAACTCCGATGTGGGATGCGATCGTTCAAAGCTGGCGCGAAGGCGCATCGCTTGCGGGATGTTCTGCCGGAGCGATGGCCTTTGGGGGAAAGATAATTGGGATTCGCAGGTCTCATATAAGTGCAGGCTTAAACCTCTTGCCAGAGATTGAAGTCATTCCACACTACGACAAATTCTTAGGCTGGTTACCTGATCGCGTAACTGCCGCGGTTCTTCGTAAAGACGCTGAGACCACCTTGTTGGGCATCGATGAAAATACCGCGCTGGTGCTAACCGATAAGTGGCGCAAGTACGGCACCGGCAAAGTACATATTTTGCGCGGAGAGTTTGAAATGAGCGAGGAACCATTTCCCTATAACTAGCACTCATGTACTATCTGCAGAATGAAATCACTTAGCGAAAAAGGTTTAGAAGTTTGGTTTCTCACAGGAAGCCAACCACTTTACGGTGAAGATATCTTGGCTCAAGTTGCCGAACAATCTAAACAAGTGGTTGCAACACTTAATTCAGCAAGTGATCTTCCAATCAAAGCCACCTGGAAACCAGTATTAACAACCCCAGAAGCGATTAAAGCCCTTTGTTTAGAAGCTTCGGCTGACCCAAATTGCATCGGTGTTATTACTTGGATGCATACATTTTCTCCGGCGAAGATGTGGATCGGCGGCCTAAATGCGCTGCAAGTTCCAATCTTGCATTTAAATACCCAAGCAAACGCGGAACTTCCTTGGGAAACCATCGACATGGATTTCATGAATCTAAACCAAGCAGCCCACGGAGACCGCGAACATGGCCATGTACAAGCGCGACTTCATATGGCGCGCAAAGTCGTAGCGGGCCACGTTTCTGATAAGTCGGCTACCACTCGCATTGCACATTGGATGCGCGCTGCCATTGGTTGGCATACTGCGCAAAACCTAAAGCTGGCGCGCTTTGGCGACAATATGCGTTACGTCGCAGTTACCGATGGCGATAAGACAAGTGCGCAGATTTCACTGGGTATGTCTATCGAAGCCTATGGCGTTAACGCTCTTGTCGATGCAGTCGCTGCCGTCGAAGAAAGCGCCATCGATACATTAGTTGGCGAATATGAAAAGATCTTCGATGTCTCAGCCGAACTCAAAAAAGGCGGCGCCCGCCATGACTCGCTTCGCTATCAAGCATCACTTGAAATTGCACTCGAACGTTTCTTGGAAGCCGGAAACTTCACCGCATTCACAACTAACTTCGAAGATCTTGGTGCGCTAAAACAATTACCTGGTTTAGCAGTTCAACGCATGATGGCTAAGGGTTATGGATTTGGTGGAGAAGGCGATTGGAAAACTTCTGCGCTGCTTCGCATAATCAAGAGCATGACTGAAGGTCTTAAAGGTGGAACTTCATTTATGGAGGACTACACCTATCACTTCGGTCCTGGCGAACCCAAGGTTTTAGGCGCGCATATGCTCGAAGTCTGTCCGACTATTTCCGATCAGAAACCAAAGTGTGAAATCCATCCACTTGGAATCGGAGGAAAAGACGATCCAGTTCGCTTAGTTTTCAGCGCGACGCCGGCGCATGGTCGCGTCGTTGGTTTGATGGATCTAGGTGATCGCTTCCGCATAGTTTCCAACGACATAGAAGTTGTTAAGCCAGATAAAGAGTTGAAGAAACTGCCGGTTGCCTGCGCAGTCTGGAAGCCCGCCCCATCTCTTGCTACTTCAGCTGAATCCTGGATCTACGCCGGCGGCTCGCACCACACCGTCCTTAGCACCGCCCTCGATATTGAGACCTTAAATGACTTCGCCAATATCGCCCAGGTCGAGCACCTGCGGATCAGCGCCTCGACCGTTAGCGAGCAATTCCATAAGGAAATCAAGTGGAATGGCGCCTATTACAAGCTCTCTTCGCTGACCTGATTTACATCTAAAAAGCTGGCCCTAAGGGCCGTTTCGCCCCTGCCTTCGTAACCGAATCGTTATCGCCAAAGGGGCAAAGTAGGTTGACTCTCTCGCGCGCCCAAAGAAAGATGGCGCTATGTAAACCCTTGGTCCCCATAAATCCAAGGTGATACATATCCCGTAGTAGGAAATCCCTCTACATCGAGAAAGGCGTTACATGCTAAAGAAGTCCAAAGTAGCAGCAGTATTCGCTGCACTTGCACTTGTTGTGACAACAGCTCCAGCATCATCTGCTGCAACTGATAAGCAACTCGAAATCTTCACCTGGTGGGCATCAGGCGGAGAAGCTGCAGGTCTTGCAGGAATGACTACTGAGTTCAACCGTCTAAACCCAAACACACCATTCGTTAACGCAACAGTTGCTGGTGCAGCTGGCGTAAACGCAAAGGGTGTTCTTGTATCACGTATGCAAGCTGGCAATCCACCTGACACATTCCAGGCACACGCTGGCGCAGAACTTTCATCTTACGTAAAGGCTGGACAGGTTGAAGACCTTTCATCACTTTACAAAGCAGAAGGTTGGGACAAAGTATTCCCAGCAGATTTGATTAAGACACTTACAACAAACGGAAAGATTTACTCAGTTCCTGTAAATATCCACCGTGCAAACGTTCTATGGTGGAACCCAGCAGCTGCAAAGAAGGCTGGAATCACTAAGGCTCCAGAGTCACTCGATGCAATGCTTGCTGACATGGCTAAGTTCAAGAAGGTCGGAATCGACGGAATTGCACTTGCTGGTAACGGAGACTGGGCGATCGCTCACCTATTCGACTACGTACTTCTTGCTTCAATGGGACCAGATAAGTTCAATGGTCTATGGAACGGAAAGACAAAGTGGGATGGTCCAGAAGTTGCTAAGGCAATCACATACCTAGGAAAGATTCTTGCTTACGGAAACTCAAGCAAGTCACTTGACTGGCCAGATGCTGGCAAGCTTGTAACAACAGGCAAGGCCGGATTCTTCATCATGGGTGACTGGGCTTCATCACAGTGGCAGTCAGAAGGCCTAAAGCTAGGCGTTGACTACACATGGGCTCCAGGTCCAGGAACCAAGGGTGTTTACCAGTGGCTCTCAGACTCATTTACATTGCCTAAGGGCGCTGTAAACCGCGATGCAGGTATCGCCTGGTTGAAGGTCTGCGGATCTTTGGCTGGACAAGATGCCTTCAACCCTAAGAAGGGTTCTATCGCAGTGCGTAAGGATTCAAATCCTAAGCTCTACGACAGCTACCTACAGGCAGCAATGAAGTCATGGAAGGTTGATCGCCTAGTCGGTTCAACAGTCCACGGTGTTAACTACGGTAACGCTGGTATGGCTGCATACGACGCTGCAGTTGGTCGCTTCTACACAGGTGGCGCAAAGGATGCAAAGGGATTCGCTAAGGCTCTCGTTGCTGCTTACACCGCTAACAAGAACGGTTAATTAGTTAACTAATTAACTCTTTCTAGTTTGTAGAAAAGAAAGTAGTTCAGATGGTTCTGGCGGGGCCGAAAAGGCTCCGCCAGAACTTCTGACTTTTAGATAATTTTGAGAGGCGTGAAATAAGTGAAAGTAAAGAAAAATCGAGTCCATAGCCCTTGGGGCGGATTCTTTTTCGTACTCCCATCAATTCTTGCGATGGCGGTATTCGTATACGGAATGATTGGTTACACCGTTCGCGAATCTCTGCAGAACCGCACCAATGCATGGGCCACAGATATTCAATTCGTTGGTCTAACTAATTACCGCGAACTTTGGCAAGATCCAGAATTTACACACGCACTCGGAAACCTCCTCAAATTTACTGGCGTATTTATGATCGGATGCTTGCTCTCCGGTTTGATTATGTCGCTCCTGCTCGAAAAGGGAATTAAGGGCGAAGGATTCTTCCGTTCAACTTACCTCTACCCAATGGCGATCTCATTTATCGCAATGGGTACTTCCTGGCGTTGGTTGATGGATTCAGCGCGCGATGAAAATGCAACTGGTCTAAATATGTTGCTCATAAAGGCGCACCTCGGATTCCTGCAGAATGACTGGTACACATCAGAGGCTGGCACCATGTATGCAATGGCGTTGCCTGCAATTTGGCAGATGTCTGGTTATGTCATGGCGCTCTTCTTAGCAGGCTTCCGCGGCATCCCTGATGATCTTCGTGAAGCCGCTCGAGTCGATGGCGCAACGGAATTCAAGATCTATCGCCATATCTTGTTCCCACAACTTTCTCCAACATTCCTTACCGTTTTGATTATTTTGGGACATATCTCCATGAAGGTCTTCGATTTAATCTTCGGTATCGCAAGTAAGAGCTATGTCACCAAGGTTTTAGCTATCTACATGTGGCAAGTTATCTTCGACTTCCAGAATTACGCCAAGGGCGCGGCGATCGCGATCTTGATTCTCTTGATGATCGCGGTAGCAGTTATTCCATATCTAATCTATGTCAACAAGACTGAGGAGGCGAACAAATGAGTTCAGATCTCGCATCTCGCGTTGAACGTAAAATCGATATTCGCAATAAGAAAAAGCTCGACGGTAAAGGTCAGTTCTGGCTGGTATTCCGTTATATCGCGCTATCGATTCTCTTCGTAATTGCCGCTCTTCCGATTTACATCATGGTGATCAACTCCGTTAAAGGAATCACTGGCGTATCTCAATCTGCGGCCTTTTTGCCTCCGAAGAAATTAGATTTCAGCGCGTGGGGCCCAACTTGGGATATTCTAAAAGAGCCGATGCTGCGCACACTTTTCTTTGTGGTGCAGTCATCTGTTATCTCAGCGATAATCGGGTCAATTAACGGATTCGTATTCGCCAAGTGGCGCTTTAAGGGATCTACTTTTATCTTTACAACTTTCCTCTTTGGTATGTTCATTCCGTACCAAGCGATCATGATTCCTTTGACCAAGTTCAATGCTTGGGCTGGAATTGGTGGATCAATTTATGTATTGGTATTTGCCCACGTTATATACGGTATTCCAATCTGTACCTTGATCTTCCGCAATTACTACGCTGCAATTCCTAACGAGTTAATTGAAGCAGCGCGCGTTGATGGCGCCGGAATGGTTCGTATCTTCCGCACTATCTTCTTGCCGCTCTCAATTCCAGGCTTCGTGGTTGTTCTTATCTGGCAGTTCACATCTGCCTGGAACGACTTCCTATTTGCGATCTTCTTAACCGGTGGTTCACCTAAGTTATCTGTTGCAACGACAGCGCTTAACTTCATCACCGGTTCTGGCAACCAGGTTTACTACGGAAATAACATGACCGCATCGTTGATCGTTTCGATCCCAACGTTGCTCGTCTACCTATTCTTAGGACGTTACTTCTTGCGTGGCCTCTTGTCAGGATCGTTAAAGGGTTAAGTAACAAAATCTCGTGCTCGATGAAAGTTCGGTAATCCCATACCTAACTGAGCGCAATTTATTGACAGGTAACGCCACCGTGGAAGTTCTCACAGGTGGCGTTTCCTGCGTTGTGCTGGCGGTTTCAAACTCCGAAATAGATCTCGTCGTTAAACAAGCCTTGCCAGAGTTAAAGACCAAGGCGAAATGGGTGGCCGATCAACGCCGCGCAATTGTTGAAGCAGATGCAATGCAGGTCTATCACGCGATAACGCCAGATAACGTGCCGCAGTTAATTGATTGCGATCCAGAAGCATTTACCCTGACCATGTCACGACTTCCGCGCAGTTGCACCAACTGGAAGAGCGATATGTTGGAAGGGCGGATCCACCCCGAGATGGGTGCCAAGCTCGGAGAAGTGCTTGCTAAATGGCATAACGCGACCGCAGTTGATGCTGCAATCAAACTCAAATTCTTAGAGGGAGAACTCTTTGAACAATTACGTGTTAGCCCTTTCTATCGCGCCGTTGCTAGTAAGAATATAAATCTGCAAGACTCAATCAACGAGTTAATCGATGAGATCACTACTGAGAAAATTGCTTTAGTGCATGGTGATTTCTCGCCCAAGAACATCATGGCCACAACTGATCACAGCCCAGTTGTTCTAGATTTTGAAGTAGCCCACACTGGCAATCCGGTCTTTGATTTAGCATTCCTGTCCGCACACTTACTTTGCAAAATTATTGCTACAGATAAACAAGAAAGTAAAGAGTTGCTTGTACAAACCGCTACAGAGTTCTTTAACAAATACAGCCAGACAACTCGACTTGTTATCTCTGCAAACCTTTCCAAGCACACCGCCCTAATTGCCTTAGCCAGAGTTGAAGGGGTATCACCCGTAAATTACCTTTCGCCGGAGCAAGCCGAATGCTTAATGAATTTAACTAAGTCTGCCCTGTTAGGCTCAAGCAGGAGCTTTGCCGAACTATTTGATCAAGCAAAAGGTGTATGAGATGAATATAAAGAAAGTTTTGGGCTACCAGGTTTTGGATTCGCGTGGTCGACCAACCGTTGCGGTAACTCTAACTTTGAGCGATGGATCTCTTCACACAGCGCGAGTTCCATCAGGAGCATCAACTGGAGCGCATGAAGCACATGAGCTGCGTGATGTCGGATCAGATCGTGCTGAAAAATTCTTTGGCGGACTCTCGGTTTATCAAGCGGTAGAAAATATAAATAAGAAAATTGCGCCAAAGTTGTTGGGGCATAGCCTTAACTTGGCAGCCATTGATGGCTTGCTGGTTGAGATTGACCCAACTCCAGGGCATCAAAAGATTGGCGCCAATGCAACTTTGGCTACATCGCTAGCTGTTGCCAAAGCGGCAGCGCACGCAACGGGTAAATCGCTTGCGAGATTTTTCCAACCCGAGGGCGCGCTCTTACTACCGATGCCGATGGTAAATATTTTATCTGGGGGAGCCCATGCCAATCGCAGCCTAGATATTCAAGATGTACTTGTTGTTCCACACGCAGCAAAGAACTTTGCCGAAGCGCTTTCTTGGATCGTTGCGATTCGCGAACGCGCAGCGCGTGATGGAAAGGATCATGGAGTAACGCATCTCGTTGCCGATGAGGGTGGCCTCGGCCTCTCATTTCCCACTACGGATGATGCCTGCGAATTTGTATTGGCGCAGATCGAAGAACTTGGTCTCTCTGGAAACGTTTCGCTCGCCCTAGATATTGCATCCACCCAATTCTTTACAGATAACAAGTACTCACTTACCACTGCTGGTCAGATTTATTCACCTGAACAATTTGTCGAAGAGATGCTCGCTCTAGTCACCACTTACCCGATCTCATCAATTGAAGATCCTTTTGCCGAAGATGATTGGGAGTCTTGGTCTGCCTTTGCAGCTAGCGCACCGCAGCATCTGCAAATTCTGGGCGATGATCTCTTTACAACAAATTTGCACCGTTTAGAACGTGGCATACTCGAAAAGAGCGCCAACGCAATTTTGATTAAGGCCAATCAAAACGGGCTACTTACATCTACTAATCGCGTACTTGAACATGCCCATGAAAATAACTTTGCCACGGTTGTCTCTGCGCGAAGTGGCGAAACTGAAGATTCGTGGCTGGCAGATTTAGCAACAGGTTGGCGCGCCCAGCAGATTAAAGTCGGTTCAACTCACGGTTCAGAGCGCACCGCTAAATGGAACCGGTTGTTGGAGTTAGAGGCAACCGAAGAAACAGAATTTGCTCACCCTTTTAAAGCGCTTTAAAGATAGGTAATAAATAACCCCCGCCACATATGTGACGGGGGTTATTTATTTAAGGGGTTTTACTTAAGACGTTCTCCAGTTGAAGCGCTGAAGAGGTGAACTGATGCCGCTGCTGCAGTGACAGTTACTGTGTCGCCTGGCTTTGGTGGGTTCTTTGGGTCCCAGCGAACAATTACTTGTGCGCCTTCATCAGTTGAGTTTGCAAACTTCACAGATGAATCTGCAGGCTTTCCGTATACGAATGCATCTGCGCCGAGTTCTTCAACAACTTCAACGATTACGTTAAAGCCCTTTGAAGCTGGAGCGAAGCCTTCTGGACGGATTCCAACTGTTACAGATGCGCCAGCAGATGCTGGAACATCAACAGCGAGATCTCCAAGCATCGCCTTTCCGCCGCTAACAGGAGCAGAGAGAAGGTTCATTGCAGGAGAACCGATAAAGCCAGCTACGAATGCATTTGCAGGTGTGTCATAGAGATTGCGTGGTGTATCGACTTGCTGCAGAAGGCCATCTTTAAGAACTGCAACGCGATCACCCATGGTCATAGCTTCAACCTGGTCGTGAGTTACGTAAACAGTTGTGATTCCGAGACGGCGCTGTAGCGCAGCGATTTGGGTACGAGTTGCAACGCGCAACTTCGCATCAAGGTTTGAAAGTGGTTCGTCCATAAGGAAGACCTGTGGCTCGCGAACAATCGCACGGCCCATAGCAACGCGCTGACGCTGTCCACCTGAGAGAGCCTTTGGTTTGCGCTCTAGATATGGCTCAAGGTCGAGCAACTTCGCTGCTTCATTAACGCGCTTATCGCGCTCTTCCTTTGCAACTCCAGCGATCTTAAGTGCGAATCCCATGTTCTCGGCAACAGTCATGTGTGGGTAAAGCGCATATGACTGGAAAACCATTGCGATATCGCGATCTTTTGGAGCAACGTTTGTTACATCACGATCACCGATTAGAATGCGACCTTCGTCGATTTCTTCTAGCCCCGCCAACATACGAAGTGATGTTGACTTACCGCAACCTGATGGGCCAACAAGAACCAAGAATTCGCCGTCTTTAACGGTGAGGTTTAACTTGTCGACTGCAGGTTTGGTTGTGCCTGGGTAGATACGTGTTGCGTTTTCGAATACAACAGATGCCATTTAAGGTATCTCCTTCTCCGGGCAGGTACGTGCCCGACGGTCCGAGGATGAAGGTGCTAGCCGGTTGGCTAGGCTCGCAAAGGATATGCCACGCGTGGGTGAGAAGGGAAGAGGCGCGGAAAATAGCCACCTGCGCGTTACAAGCCTTAGAATTAACCCACCATGGACCCTTACCCGATCGGTTCTTTACTAGGCGATCTAGCCACCGTAGCCGGCCTAATTCTGCTCGGCGCACTCTTTGTGGCCGCTGAAATCGCTCTCATCTCACTCCGTGAAAGCCAGATCCGCCAACTATCAAGTAGAGGTAAACGTGGCGCAAAAGTCGCACAACTGGCAACCAATCCAAATCGCTTCTTAGCTGCCGCCCAAGTTGGCGTAACCGTTTGTGGATTTTTATCGGCCGCACTCGGTGCGGAAAAACTTGGAGTCTATGTAATTCCAAAGTTGATTGATCTAGGACTTTCTGACGATGCCGCAAATGTGACTTCGCTAATTGGCGTAACTTTAATCATTGCCTACTTCTCATTGGTATTTGGCGAGCTTGTCCCAAAGCGCTTGGCGCTCTTTCGCACTGAAGAAATTTCACTTTGGAGCGCTGGAGCAATTGATTTAACAGCAAAACTTTTTCGCCCAATTATTTGGTTGCTTTCGCGGTCGACCGATATCGTCGTACGTATCTTTGGCGTTGACCCAAAGGAACAACGTAGCCAGATGTCGGAAGAAGAGTTACTCGATCTAGTTACGGGCCATGCCGCGCTGACAGCCGAAGAACGCGATATTGTCGAAGAAGTATTTAACGCCTCGGAACGCCAGGTCCATGAAGTTATGGTGCCGCGTACCGAAGTTGATTTTATGGATGCATCACTTACTGTTGGTAAGGCGATTGCGCTCGCCGTAGATCGTGCGCACTCACGTTATCCAGTTGTTCGTGGATCAACCGATGAAGTAATCGGATTTATCCATGTGCGTGATTTGCTCGATACATCGTTGGTTAGCGCCGGCGGCAAGATTCAAGAGCTGGTTCGCAATATTATGTTTCTGCCGGGCACTAAAGGCGTCTTGCCTGCTCTAACTGAGATGCGCAATCAGCGCCAGCATTTAGCAATCGTCCTAGACGAATACGGTGGAACTGATGGCATCGTTACCCTCGAAGATTTAGTGGAATGCTTGATCGGCGATATTAAAGATGAATACGACATCGATGAGGCAGAGGTATCTATTGAGTCCCGCACAGGTGATTTCGAGGTTGACGGGTTGATTTCTATCGATGATTTGCGCGAGGAAACCGGCATTGAAATCCCTGAAGGCCCATATGAAACAGCGAGCGGATTTGTGATGCATTTCCTGGGAAGAATTCCTGTAGAACACGATGTAGTTGGCGTTAACGGGATTCGAATCACCGTTTTAACTATGGAAGGCAAGCGCGCGGGTCAGTTATTGATATCGCGTAACTAGCGATTCATGCGAGAATTACAACTATGACGCAGAAGCGAGTTCTCTCGGGGATCCAACCCACAAGTGACTCCTTCCACCTGGGCAATTATCTCGGCGCCTTAAAGCAGTGGGTGGATCTACAAAGCGGCAACGATGCCTTTTACTGCATCGTTGATCTCCATGCGCTGACTGGTGATATCGACCCCGCACTGTTGCGTCGACGAATCCTTTCTTCAGCTGCGCAGCTAATCGCGCTCGGTATTTCACCAGAGAAATCAACGCTCTTTGTTCAGTCACACGTTGCCGAACATAACCAACTCGGTTGGATTATGGAATGTATCGCTGGATTCGGTGAAGCTAATCGCATGACTCAATTTAAAGATAAGTCCGCCAAAGGTGGCGCTGATTCAGCGCGCGTAGGCTTGTTTACCTATCCGATGTTACAAGCTGCAGATATCTTGCTTTATCAAGCGCATCAAGTTCCGGTTGGCGAAGACCAACGTCAGCACATCGAGTTAACTCGCGATCTCGCAACTAGATTTAATTCACGCTTCGGTGAAACTTTTAGAATCCCTGAAGGTTACATCCTTAAATCTGGCGCAAAAATCTACGACCTCCAAGAGCCAACCAATAAGATGAGTAAATCATCGGGCTCAGTAGCCGGCGTTTTAGAAATTATGGATACGCCTGAGGCAAATACCAAGAAAATCAAGAGCGCCACAACTGATGCGGGGCGCGAAGTAACTTTTGACGAGAAAGAAAAACCAGGAATAAGTAATCTCCTCACTATCCACTCTGCGCTTTCTGGCAAGTCGATTGCAGATCTAGAAAATGAGTTTGCCGGAAAAGGTTATGGAGATTTCAAGGGCGCAGTCGCTGAAGCAGTTGTCGAGTACCTACGACCAATTCGTGCGCAGGCGCTAGAACTCTTGCAAGATGAAGCGCATCTCATAAAGGTTCTTCATGAAGGTGCGGACAAGGCGCGCCAAGTTGCCAGCGCTACCGTTGCTACAACTTACAAGAATCTTGGCTTGGTTCTCTAATGAAACTTCGCGCAATGATTGCCGCATCAGCTATTGCGCTCTCGGTCTTTGCTGCGCCAACTGCTCGCGCCGCAACAAATATCTGTATTGCATATGACACTGGCGGCCCAGGAGATCGCGGCTATAACGATGCGACGCTGGCTGGCGTCAAGAAAGCGCAGAACCAGTACACCTTTACCTTTGAAGGCGTCGTAACTGATGACACAAATGCGGATCGGGAAAAACGATTACGAGCCCTAACCTCTAAGAGTTGTGCCGCAATCATCGCAGTCGGTGACCAATACGCCAAGATTATTGCTCCGCTTGCCGTTGAATTTCCAAATACACAGTTTGCAATAATTGGCGATGCATCGATCGCTGCTTTAAATGTCACCTCAATTACCTTTTCAGATAGCGAAGCAGCATTTCTTGCTGGCTATAGCGCAGCGTTGACTAGCAAGAGCGGAAAGGTCGCTATGATCACAACGCCATCTAATGCTGATGGTTATGAAAATGGATTTCTACTAGGCGTGGCCGCGGCGAAAAAGGGCGTGCGCACATTCGTTAAGTACACCGCAACCGAATCTGCGATATCTGCCAAAGCGCTCATCACTCTTGGGATAGACGTTATCTATGACGCTACAACTGGTTCTGCTGATGGCCTTTTCGAAGCGGTGGTTAAGGCAAATACCGCTAAGAACCGCAAGAAAGGCGCCCAGGATGTAAGCGTCATTATTACCGAGCCAGATTTATATCTAACTGTGGCTCCGACAACTTCAAAATATTTGATCGCATCGGTTGTAAAACGAGTAGATATCGCGGTCGCTGCAATCATCGGCAAGGCCGTTAACAAAAGCCAACTATCTGATGTGCTCGATGCCAAAGCGGGAGTGTACGGACATCGTTACGGCATCGCAGATAAAGGAATTGAAATCGTAATTAAATCGAAGACTCTCGCTGCTCAAACTGCAGCGATCAATGCAGCAGCGAGTGCGGCTTATGCTCGTTAATTGGGAGTTACTAAAAGAGCAGGCAACCGCTGCCATGAAGCAGGCTTATGCGCCATATTCCAAATTTCCCGTCGGCGTTGCGGCGCTAGTAGATGACGGGCGCATTGTCACCGGGTGCAATGTAGAAAATGCTAGTTATGGCCTTACTTTATGCGCAGAATGCGGATTGGTTTCTTCTCTAATTAACTCGGGTGGGGGACGCTTAATTGCATTCGCCTGCGTTGATATTTCTGGAAATCTTCTGATGCCGTGTGGTCGTTGCCGCCAGCTATTGCAAGAACATGGCGGATCAAAACTGCAATTAGCTACTGATGATGGAATTAAAACACTTGCCGATTTATTGCCATGGGCATTCGGACCAGAAGAGATAGAAAAGCGTCTTGACTAATACATCACTCGAGCCTTTTGCAGCGGTAGAAATCATCGCGGCAAAGCGCGATCGCAACGAACTTACCGATAAACAGATCGACTGGACAGTAGATGCCTACACACGTGGGGTTATCGCTGACGAACAAATGTCGGCGCTACTAATGGCGATTTTGCTAAACGGAATGAACTCTCGCGAAATTTCGCGCTGGACTACTGCGATGATTAATTCCGGCGAACGCATGAACTGGTCGATGCTCGATCGCCCAACTGCTGATAAACATTCCACTGGAGGGGTTGGCGACAAGATCACTCTTCCGCTGGCACCGCTGGTTGCCGCATGTGGTGGTGCAGTTCCACAACTTTCTGGTCGTGGCCTTGGGCATACCGGTGGCACGCTCGACAAGCTCGAATCAATTCCCGGTTGGCGCGCTTCGCTATCTAATGAAGAGATGCTAAAAGTTTTACAAGATACTGGCGCAGTTATTTGTGCTGCCGGCGCGGGACTGGCCCCTGCAGATAAGAAGCTTTATGCACTTCGTGATGTAACGGCAACAGTTGAAGCTATTCCATTGATTGCTTCCTCAATTATGTCGAAGAAGATTGCCGAAGGAACATCGGCGCTGGTGCTTGATGTTAAAACTGGTAGCGGCGCATTTATGAGCGATCCTAAAAAAGCGGCAGAACTCGCCCGCACGATGGTTCAACTCGGAATCGATGCCGGAGTAAAAACGCGTGCACTTGTTACTGCCATGGATGTCCCACTTGGTTTGACTGCGGGCAACGCTCTTGAAGTACGCGAATCTATTGAGGTTTTAGCCGGTGGCGGACCTGCCGATGTTGTTGAGCTAACCATTTTGTTGGCGCGGGAAATGATTGATGCTGCTGGAATCGTTGGCAAAGATCCCGCAGTTGCTCTGCAGGATGGTTCGGCGATGGATCACTGGCGGCGCATGATCGCGGCACAAGGCGGAGATCCAGATGCAAAGTTGCCCGTTGCGCGCGAACAACATGTTATTACCGCAAAGAATTCAGGAACTATGACGACGATGGATGCGATGAAAGTCGGCGTCAGCGCCTGGCGTTTAGGCGCGGGTCGTTCTAAGCAAGGGGAGAAAGTTCAGGCAGGCGCGGGTATTGAGATACATGCCAAGCCTGGAGATTATCTTCAAGCAGGCGCACCACTGCTAACTTTGCATACCGATGAGCCAGCACGTTTTGAAAGAGCTCTGGAAATATTAGATGGCGCCATTGCAATTGAAGAAGGTGGAAAAGTGAATCGTCTGCCGCTAGTTATCGAACGGATCGAAGGATGAGCACTTTAAATTCAATTCCAACCCCAGAACAAGTAAAACGTCTACCTAAGGCGCTGCTCCACGATCACTTAGATGGTGGACTGCGCCCACAAACAATTATAGATATTGCCAAAGAGATCGGTCATGAACTACCAACCTATGATGCGACTGAATTAGCAGAGTGGTTTCGTGTTTCGTGTGATTCAGGTTCGCTGGTTCGCTACCTCGAAACTTTTGCTCATACCGTCGCCGTTATGCAACGTCCTGCCGACATAATTCGCGTTTCTCGTGAATGCGTAATCGATTTAGCCGAAGATGGCGTTGTCTATGCTGAAGTCCGAATGGCTCCAGAGTTGTTAACCGAAAAAGGTTTAACTCTTTCTCAAGTTATCGAAGCGATCCTGCAAGGTTTTCAAGAGGGCGAGCAGGAAGTTGCACATAGTGGCGCAAAGGCTCGCGTAGTTTTGCTTCTCTGCGGAATGCGCCAGAATAATCTTTCTCAGGAAGTAGCGGAATTAGCAGTTAAATTCCGCGATCGCGGCGTCGTTGGCTTTGATATTGCCGGCCCAGAAGATGGTTTTCCACCAAGCGATCAACTCGATACCTTTGAATATCTCCGCCGTGAAAATGCACATTTCACAATTCACGCAGGCGAAGCCTATGGACTTCCTTCTATTTGGGAAGCGATTCAACTCTGTGGTGCCGAACGATTAGGCCACGGTGTGCGAATCATTGACGATATCGATTTAAATCACACACCAGCGCGCCTTGGAAAACTTGCGGCATATGTGCGTGACCGCCGTATTCCACTTGAGATGTGTCCATCTTCGAATATCCAGACCGGTGCCGCGGCCAACTTTGCCGATCATCCAATTGGAGATCTAGCTAAGTTGCGTTTCCGAGTTACTGTAAATACCGATAATCGCTTAATGTCGGCTACTTCGATGACTCGCGAGATGAACGAATTAGTTAAGGCGTTTAACTGGAGTTTCCTTGATTTACAGCGCGTCACTATTAATGCGCTAAAGAGCGCCTTTATTCCCTTTGAAGAGCGCCTAGCGATTATTGATGAAATCGTTAAACCTGGTTTTGCCAAGATCTCTGCTGAATAATTCTCAAACCCCGATTGGGTGCCAGACCGTTTTTGCTTCCATAAAGGCGTAGATTCGATTTGGGCTCTGTGCGTCATCAAAGTTATGGATACGCTTTAAATTTTCGGCGCCAACTTCTTTGAGCGCGGCACGCTTCTTCTTTTCAATACCCGAAATATCCATGCCATCAATATCCATATGAGAGGCGGCCCAAGGAGCTAATTCATCGTGCGATCCGGTCAGAATATTGATTACGCCATGAGGCAGATCGCTGGTGGCTAATACTTCAGCAAAGGTCATCGCTGGCACAGCGCTGGCTCCAGGAACAAGTGCGATCACAGAATTACCAGAGGTAATCACTGGTGCAATGGAGTCAATGAAACTTAAAAAGTTATCGCTCGGTGCCACAGCGATTACACCTTGTGCTTCTGGGATGGTGAAGTTGTAATAAGGGCCAGCCACTGGGTTGGTAGAGCCAAATGCCGCCGCTAACTTATCGCTCCAGCCGGCATACCAAACCCAGCGATCAATCGCTGCCAAGAGTTGATCGTGCGCTTTCTTAGGAGTTACAGCCGATGTTGCAGAAATTTCATTTGCGATCTGATCGGCGCGACCTTCGAGCATTTCGGCGATGCGATAAAGAATTTGCCCACGGTTATAGGCAGTTGCCTTTGCCCAGCCGGGATGTGCGGCACGTGCGGCCACGACTGCATCACGTAGATCCTTGCGAGATGCAAGTGCCGGATTTGCGATGAAGTTTCCTTTAGCGTCGGTAACTTCGTAGATGCGTCCAGATTCACTGCGCGGGAAGGCTCCGTTGATATAGAGCTTGTAAGTCTTCTTTACTTCAAGACGTGACATTTACTTTCCCTCCTTCAAATAAGAAGCAAGGCCATGTTTTCCGCCTTCGCGTCCCCAACCAGATTCTTTATATCCACCAAATGGTGAGGTTGGATCAAATTTATTAAATGTGTTTGCCCAGATAACTCCAGCACGCAGTTGCTGAGTAGCCCATAAAATTCGCGAACCTTTCTCGCTCCAGACGCCGGCGGATAAACCAAATGGAGTGTTGTTAGCCTTTTCAATCGCCTCTTGTGGTGTGCGGAAGGTAAGGATTGAAAGTACTGGCCCGAAGATTTCTTCTCGTGCAATGCGATGTGCTTGCGTTACACCGGTAAAGATAGTTGGTGCAAACCAAAAGCCTTTATCGGAGAGGTTACAAGCCGGGCTCCAACGTTCTGCGCCTTCAGCATCACCAGTTGCGGAAAGTTCGTTAATTTTGCTTAACTGCTCGCGCGAATTTATTGCTCCAAGATCTGTGTTCTTATCTAGTGGATCGCCCACGCGAATCTTGGACATACGCGCCTTTAACTTTTCAGTAATCTCATCAGCAATACCTTCTTGCAAAATCAAGCGCGATCCAGCACAGCAGACATGGCCCTGGTTGAAGAAGATGCCATTAACAATGCCTTCTACCGTCTCATCGATCGGCGCATCATCAAAGACGATATTTGCGCCTTTTCCGCCTAGTTCGAGCGTTGCTTTCTTATTGGTACCCGCGATCGCACGTGCAATCTTCTTGCCGACTTCGGTGGAACCAGTAAATGCAATCTTATGGATTCCGGGATGGTTGACGATCGCAGATCCCGTTGAGCCATCACCAGTAACGATATTTACTACGCCATTTGGAAGCTCTGCCTGCTGGCATACCTCGGCGAATAAGAGCGCGGTTAACGAAGTTGTTTCGGCTGGCTTTAAGACAACGGTGTTGCCAGTTGCCAGCGCTGGCGCTACTTTCCATGCCAACATGAGTAACGGAAAGTTCCAGGGAATAATCTGGCCAGCGACGCCATGCGGTTGTGGTGACTTTCCCATACCTGCATAATCCAATTTGTCAGCCCAACCGGCATGGTAGAAAAAATGCGCGGCAACAAGTGGAATATCGATATCACGGGTTTCGCGAATCGGCTTACCGTTATCTAAAGTCTCAAGTACCGCAAATTCGCGGGCGCGTTCTTGCAAGATGCGCGCGATGCGATAAAGGTACTTACCGCGTTCTTTACCAGAGAGTTTTGACCAAGTCTTGGTATACGCCTTCTGCGCTGCGATTACCGCCTTATCAACATCGCTTACGCTTCCGAGAGCGATCCGACTGAGTACTTCTTCAGTAGCCGGGTTAACGGTGGCGAAGTGATTACGCCCGTTAACAAACTTGCCATCGATAAAGTGGCCATACTTTGGCTTAATTGAGACGATCGAGCGAGACTCGGGTGCTGGTGCATATTCGAAAGTCATGACAGTTCCTTGGGCGCCTTCTCTTAATCGATCGTTACGTAGTTAGGGCTAGCGTAGTAGCCATCATCCATTTTCATGCGTTGCATCAGCAGATCGTTCAAAAGTGCGCTGGCACCGATTCGGAAAAATTCGGGGGTTAGCCATTCTGCACCAGCGGTTTCATTAACAAGAACCAACTGTTTGATCGCATCTTTAGTATTTCTAATTCCGCCAGCGGGCTTAACGCCGATACGTCGATTGGTCATCGCATAGAAATCACGGACCGCCTCTAACATCACAAGAACAACTGGGGGAGTAGCAGCAGGCGCTACTTTTCCGGTAGATGTCTTGATGAAGTCAGCCCCAGCCAACATCGCTAAATATGAGGCCTTGCGAACATTGTCGTAGGTAACTAGCTCGCCAGTTTCAAAGATAACTTTGAGATGAGCGCGATCACCGCAGACTTCACGAATCTTTACGATCTCATCAAAAACCAGGCCAAATTGGCCAGATAAGAAAGCACCACGGTCGATGACCATATCAATTTCGGCAGCGCCGGCATCGATCGCATCTTGGGTATCTTGAATCTTTACCTCCATTGAGGCGCGCCCTGACGGGAAAGCGGTGGAAACGGCAGCAACAGGAACGTGTTTTCCACCAATCGCATCTAAATGTGTACGAGCAATTGCAACCATATCGTTGTAAACACAAACTGCACCAACACTCGGAATTGTTAAGTCACTTGGATCAGGGCGTACTGCTTTAGTACAAAGCGCCCGAACTTTTCCAGGTGTATCAGCACCTTCCAAAGTTGTTAAATCAACCATTGATATAGCGGTGTCAATCGCCCAACGCTTGCTGGTTGTCTTAATGCTGCGAGTAGCTAGCATCGCTGCTCGAGCTTCAGCGCCGACTTGATCTACTCCAGGAAGTTGTGAGAGAAAGTTTTTTAACGAACCTTCACTGCCATCGACTATTCCGTAGAAGTTCATGAGAGAAAATCCTTAAGTGGTTGGCGTAACTGGTCAAGCAAAGCGTTAGCAGAGTGCGCATCTTTGGTAATCACTTCGATGTAACACTTCATCTTAGCCTCAGTGCCGCTTGGTCGAATAATTATGCGGATTCCGCCATCTAGCCAGATCCGTAAACCGTCGGTAGGTGGCAAACCGTCGGTAGGCGCTGCTAAATCTTCAATCGAAGATACCGAACGTCCGGCAATTTCTGCTGGTGGGTTTTTGCGAAGTCCAGCTAATAACTCAGTTATACGGGACATTTCGCTAACGCGAATCGAAATCTGTTCGGTGCCATGGAAGCCATGGCGCTCCCAAATTTCGTTTAATAAATCAACCAAGGTTTTACCTTGCACGCTTAGATCAGTTGCTATCTGCGCCAAGAAAAGCGCTGCAGAAACGCCATCTTTATCGTTGACCGTTTCAGAATCAACGGCATAACCGATCGCTTCTTCATATCCAAAAGCTAGATCCTCGATCTTAGCCAACCATTTAAAGCCTGTTAAGACCTCTTTAAAGTCAATGACGTAGTGCGCGGCAATTTTGCGCAGCGCCGATGATGAAACTATGGAGTTTCCAAAAGCGCCAGTCTTTGAGCCATCCGCAGCCATCGAGCGCGCAATCCACTCTCCGAAAATTACGCCAAGTTCATCACCGCGCAACATACGCCAACCACCATTTGGATCATTCACTGCTGCAGCGCAGCGGTCGGCATCGGGATCATTTGCAATAACTAAATCAGCTCCAACCTCACGAGCCTTTGCTAGCGCTAAATCGATTGCGCCGGGCTCTTCGGGATTGGGAAATGCCACAGTTGGAAAATCTGGATCTGGTTGTGCTTGTTCAGTTACTAAAATTAATTTAGGAAAACCAGCCTTTGCGAATGACTTTTCTAAAGTTTCAGTACCAACGCCATGCATCGCGGTGTAAACGATCTTCAGAGAACCGGGACGTGGCGCGAGTTCGGCAGTGCGCGCTATGTATTTATCTACTACAGAGTCATCTAGGACTGTCCAAGTTGATCCTCTTGCCTGGTCAGCAAGAGATTTCACTTCAGATATCGCCTGCGCGATAAAACCATCAGTTGGATTGATAATTTGTGATGCAGCGTAATCGATGCCATCGGCGGTTGGCCCGATGTAAACCTTGTAGCCATTATCTTGCGGTGGGTTGTGGCTGGCAGTGACCATTACTCCAACATCACATTTCAAATCATGAGTTGCAAATGCCAATACTGGAGTTGGTAACGGCCTAGGCAGTACAAAAACTTCAAATCCCGCGCCCGAAAAAATCTGGGCAGATTCTTCAGTGAAATCCTCAGATCCATAACGCGCATCTCGCCCTATGACTACGCGGTTCATGCCGCGCTCTTTCATATAAGCGACAAGTCCTGCTGCGGTGCGGCCAACTACAGCTCGATTCATACAGGAAGGACCAGGACCGATCGGGCCACGAAGACCGGCAGTTCCAAATTGGAGAAATCCCGCAAAGTGCTTTCTTAAAGTCGTTTCATCGCCTAATTCAATAAGTTTCGATAACTCCGCGGCGGTCTTGGGATCAGGATCATCGGCGATCCAAGCTTGGACTTCTGCCAAGAGCTGCGCGTTCATAGACACAGCCTAACTTGATTAAATCGACTTGTGAATTGCGGTTAAGTTTAGGTAATTCGAGAGGTTAAGCGTCGAGAATGTCGCACAGAACTGTGCCGCTGGAAACCGTCTCACCAATAACTGCTTTGAGGTTTGCTACCTTGCCAGATTTGTGTGCGATTAGAGGTTGCTCCATCTTCATCGCTTCCAAAACAATTATTAAATCTCCGGCTTGAACTTCGGCTCCTTCGGCAACAGCAACCTTGACAACCGTACCTTGCATCGGACTTGAAAGACCAGAACCGCTTGCGCCCCCAACTTTTGATTGCTTAACGCGATGGCGCTTCCCAACTGGCTCTGGAGTGTGCAGTTTTACTTCAAAGCGCTTGCCATTTACTTCAGCGACTAAGTGTTCGGCCGCAATTTTTGTGGTTACGGGTACAGGCGTTGCCGAAAATGCTGGAATATCGTTTTTAAATTCATTTTCAATATAACTTGTATAGACCTTAAAGTTTTCGGTATATGCAGGATCTTCCAAGATTGCGCGATGGAATGGGATTGCGGTTGCCAACCCATCTACTTCAAATTCTGCGAGAGCGCGACGAGCGCGTTCGATTGCTTGCTTGCGAGTTGCCCCGGTAACAATTAACTTGGCGAGTAGTGAATCGAAATTCCCGCCGATGGTGTCACCATTTTTAAAGCCGGCATCGATACGAACACCAGGGCCAGTCGGTAAATTCCATTGCGTGATTCGCCCAGGTGCAGGCAAGAATGAGCGACCCGGATCCTCGCCGTTGATGCGGAATTCAAGTGAATGTCCGCGAATTTCAGGATCAGTGAAACCAAGTTTTTCGCCCATGGCGATGCGGAACTGTTCGCGAACTAAATCGATGCCCGTTACTTCTTCACTTACCGGATGTTCCACCTGCAAGCGGGTATTTACTTCAAGGAAAGAGATGGTTCCGTCGAGTCCCACTAGGAACTCACACGTGCCGGCTCCAACATAGCCAGCCTCTTTCATGATGGCCTTGCTCGAGCGATAGAGCTCTTCGTTTTGCGCATCTGTTAAGAATGGAGCCGGAGCTTCTTCAACTAACTTCTGATGGCGGCGTTGCAGAGAACAGTCACGTGTACTTACGACTACAGCATCGCCATGCTGGTCAACTAAAACTTGGGTTTCCACATGGCGGGGCTTATCTAAATAGCGTTCGACAAAGCATTCACCGCGGCCAAACCCAGCGATCGCTTCGCGCACCGCGGAGGCAAATAGCTCGGGAATTTCCTCCATGGTTCGTGCAACTTTTAGACCACGTCCGCCGCCACCAAAGGCAGCCTTAATCGCAACTGGCAGGCCGTGTTCTTTTGCGAAGGCAATTACTTCATCCGCGCCCGCTACTGGATCTTTTGTTCCTGCAACTAGTGGAGCTCCCGCTTTTGCAGCGATTCGTCGGGCAGATACCTTGTCACCGAGTGCGCTAATTGCTGCAGGCGGTGGACCGATCCAAGTTAAACCCGCATCGATTACCGCCTGGGCAAAATCTGCGCGTTCGGATAAGAATCCATAACCTGGGTGAACGGCATCTGCTCCTGATTCTTTGGCAAGTGCAATAATTTTTGCAATATCTAAATATGTTTGAGTGGCGGTAACTCCATTTAACGAGAATGCAAAATCTGCGCTCTTCGTGTGGATTGCATCTCGATCTTCATCAGAATAAATCGCAACGCTTTCGATGCCGTGATCGCGGCAAGCGCGAATGACGCGGACCGCAATTTCGCCGCGATTTGCAATCAGAACGCGCTTCATCGCATCTCCTTAACTTCTGGCCAAGAATAGCCAAGTTGTGACATTGCTGAACGTAGAAAAGGCATTGAAATTCCGACAACGTTTGTGTAATCGCCTTCAATAATTGGAATAAATGGCGAACCAAAGCCATCGAGAGTAAAACCCCCGGCCACATGAAGTGGTTCTTCAGAGGCGATGTAATCTTCAATTTCCTGGTCCGTCATTTCAGAGAAAGTTACCTTTGTCGTAACGCGATCTGCGATTTCACGACCTTGAGCGGTATCGATAATGCAATGCCCTGTATGAAGTAGCCCGGATCGACCACTAATTACTTTGGCACGTTCGCGAGCGATAGCGGGAGTCCCGGGTTTTCCAAATGAAGTTCCATCTACATCAAAAGTTGAATCGCAACCAATAATCAGCGCGGGGTAATCGATTTGTTCGCGAACCGTATGCGCTTTAGTAACTGCCAAGGCTATAACCATATCGCTAGGCGTCATGGCGTTGAAGAATTCGGTTTCTTCATCAACGTTACTCACGATAATTGTGGGCTTGAGACCAGCGCTTTCGAGAAGGCGACGCCGCGAAGTTGATTGTGAGGCGAGAACTATCTTTGGCATTAGTTAGATTTTCTACGAGCGCCAAAGGTTATTTGGTGGGGAAGTGGCTGGCGTAGTTGAGGTAGCCCAAAGACGCTGCGCTTGATTACCGGCACCAAGTTCTGCATCTTGTGGTGATCGATTGCCGCCTTTAGAGCGAGCAATTCCTCATCAGTTGGCTTGCCAGATGTGATCGTAAATTTCATTACAGTGGAATATTTCCATGTTTACGTGCCGGCAAAACATCGCGCTTGGTTTTTAGTGTACGGAAAGCTTTAGTGATATATGCGCGAGATTGGTGGGGTTCAATTACGCTATCGATTGTTCCGCGCTCTGCTGCAGCATATGGATTTGAAAGCGTTTCGGTGTAATCCGAGACTAGTTCTGCGCGAACCTTTTCGGGATCCTTGGCATCAGCGATCTCCTTGCGATACAAAATATTTACCGCGCCTTGTGCACCCATAACTGCAATTTCAGCACTTGGCCACGCAAAGTTGATATCGCTTCCTAGGTACTTTGATCCCATAACTATGAATGCTCCGCCATATGCCTTGCGAGTAATTAGCGTTACTAGCGGAACAGAAGCTTCGGCATATGCGTAAAGTAATTTTGCTCCGCGCCGAATAATTCCATTCCATTCTTGTTCGGTACCAGGTAAGAATCCTGGAACATCTACCAAGGTGAGAATTGGGATATTGAAGGCATCACAGAAACGTAAGAATCGAGCCGCCTTTTCGCTGGAATTAATATCTAAAGTTCCAGCCAATTGCGAAGGCTGGTTAGCAATAATTCCGACTGATTCGCCTTCAATGCGCGCAAACCCAACGATGATATTTGGCGCATACAAGGCATGGACTTCTAGGAATTCGCCTTCATCCACCAAGGTGGTTATCAACGTTTTCATATCGTAAGGCTGGTTAGGGCTATCTGGAATTAAATTATCGAGTGCAGCATCTTCTGGAGTTTGATCTAGATTTTGAGTTGGTGGAAGATGCGGGGAACCGTCCATATTGTTCGATGGCAGATAAGAAAGTAGCGCTTTGACGTAGTCAATGGCATCTGCTTCGCTATCAGCAAGGTAATGCGCGTTTCCAGAGCGGGTATTGTGAGTAAGTCCTCCGCCAAGTTCTTCCATTCCAACATCTTCGCCAGTAACCGTCTTTATTACATCTGGACCGGTAATAAACATATGCGATGTTTCATTAACCATAACGGTGAAGTCGGTGAGAGCGGGTGAATAGGCAGATCCGCCCGCACAAGGACCAAGAATCAGGGAGATCTGCGGAATAACTCCAGATGAACGTGTATTTAAACGGAATATTTTTCCGTAACCATTTAGTGAGGCAACGCCCTCTTGAATACGAGCTCCACCCGAATCGTTGATTCCGATTAAAGGAATTCCGCTCTTAAGTGCGAACTCGGCGATCTTCACAATTTTTTCAGCATGGACTTCACCTAGGCTGCCGCCCATAACTGTGAAATCTTGTGAGTAAAGGGCAATTGGTCGACCATCGACTGTCGCTGTTCCAATAACAACGCCATCTCCGTATGGGCGGTTCTTCTCCATGCCGAATTGAGTAGAGCGATGGCGAGCGAACTCGTCGATCTCTGTAAAAGAATCTGCATCAACTAGTAGATCAATACGTTCGCGGGCAGTTAACTTTCCCTTTGCGTGTTGCTTCTCTACGGCGCGGGCCGAACCGGCGTGCACCGCTTCCTCGACACGAAGTCGGAGATCTTCAATTTTTCCTGAAGTTGTATGCAGATCTGGGCTCATGGCTCTACGGTACTAGTCGTGGGCATGCATGCGCCAAGAGCGCCACTTAATAAGTCGATCATCGACGGAAAAATTTCGCAGTACTGGCGGGTAAGCGTGGTTGATCTCACTGCTTCAACGCAGAGCGATCTTGCCGAGTTAGTTAACTCTTCAGTAGCCAAATCTGGCGAATTAATTGTGGCTGAATTTCAAAGCGCAGGACGCGGTCGCCTTGATAGAACATTCGAAGCGCCACCACAAAGTGCGCTCCTATTTTCCTTTTATCTAAAACCAAAGCGAGTGCAAAGTGATTGGAGTTTCCTATCTTTTCTTGCGGCTATCGCTATGCACGAAGTTATTTCAGAAAATACTTCTGAGATAGTAACTCTTAAGTGGCCTAACGATATTTTGATTGGCGAAAAAAAGGTTGCAGGATTACTCGCTCAGCAAATTAGCGATGGAGTAATTATTGGAATCGGTTTAAATGTCGCGATGAATAAAGCCGAACTACCAGTCTCTACTGCAATTTCGCTGGCTTTGGCTGATTCAAAAAATTTAGATCGCAACTCCTTGCTAAGCAATTTTCTAAACAAATTCGAAAATATCTTCAACCAATGGGAGTTAGGAACAAACTTCATAGAAAAATATCATCAGATTAGCGCGACCATCGGGCAAAAAGTGCGTGTAGAAGTTATTGGGCGTGATCCAATTGAGGGAGATGCGGAAGCGATTTCTACACAAGGCGCGCTTATTCTCAGTGACGGCTTTGAGGTTAACGTGGGAGATGTAGTTCATCTACGATAGCGGGGTGAACAAGCGCTTTCCGACTGTCGGCATCATCGGCGCTGGCCAACTTGCGCGGATGACCGCCGCCCCAGCGCAAGCACTTGGTGTAAATCTTTTACTCTTCGCCGAAAGTCCCGAAGATAGCGCCGCGCAAATTGCCCCTCATGTAATTGGCGATTATCGAGATCTTGACTCGCTCAAAGAATTTTCAAAGCGTTGTGATTACGTCACTTTTGAACACGAGCTTGTTCCATTAGCGGTAATCAAAGGCTTAGAGGCTGCTGGGGTAAAAGTATTTCCAACATCAGATTCTTTTCAGTATTCGCAGAATAAAGCGTTAATGCGTCAGCGACTCGCTGCATTTCCAGCGCCAAAATGGAAAGTCATCAACGATGGCGATGATTTGCTTGAGTTCCCGTTTATAGCCAAGAGTATTAGCGGGGGATATGACGGGCGCGGTGTTTGGAAGATCAAGAACCACGATGATTTAGATGAAATACTTAATGAAGTAACGCAACTATTAATTGAAGAGCTAGTCTTATTTGATTTTGAAATTGCGGTAATGGTTGCAAGATCCGCACATGGTCAGGCAGTAACTTGGGCACCAACGCAAACAGTTCAATCAGATGGAATTTGCACAAGTACAATTTCACCAGCACCTAAGCTTTCGCCAGAACTAGCCGAAAAGGCCCAACATCTTGCGTTATCAATTGCTAATGAACTCTCACTCATTGGAGTTATGGCGGTTGAGATGTTTGTTAAAGGTAGCGAGTTATTTATAAATGAATTAGCGATGCGTCCCCACAACTCAGGTCACTGGACTATAGAAGGCTCCAAGACCAGCCAATTTGAACAACATCTTCGCGCTATTCTCGATCTTCCTTTAGGAGATCCAGCAATGACCACGGATTTCGCCGTTATGGGAAATATCTTGGGCGGCGATAAGACAGATATGTATCGTCCTTACCTTCATTTAATGGCGCGAAATCCCAACTTGAAGTTCCACCAATATAAGAAGGAGATCCGCAAAGGGCGAAAGGTCGGTCACGTCACCGTTGTGGGTGAAAACC
>JAHECV010000021.1 GCA_024641555.1 Candidatus Planktophila sp. | reverse complement strand
TAACCGGGCCATCAACTTACCGACTCCCGGCATATGAACTTCAACGCCGAGATAATTAATCTCAGTATTATTCTTTGCGATCTGCCAAGTGGCTTCTCCCATGCCATAGCCAATCTCCATTACAACCGGCTGGGTCTTGGCAAAAACTTTTGTTAGATCCAATACGGAATCTTGGGATTCAATGCCGAACTTTGCCCAATAGGAGTCGCGGGCCAACTGTTGGGCAGGGGTGATCCGCGTACCTCGCAAGCGATAACTTCGGTTAGTAACTGGTTCCACGCCAGAACTCTTTCACGATTACACTAACGAGAGCAAAACGATGCATCGGGCAGTAAAACCATTTTTAAAGGAGCAGTCGTGTCAGGCACAAATATCACGCAAGTTGAGGCAGCGCAGCGTTCAGGGTTAATCAAAACTTCGAGCTATAAAATCGATCTTGATTTAACTACGGGCGCAGAAACTTTCTTGGTTAAGACAACGATTGAATTCGCTGGTCTAAAGCCTGGCGCGACGACTTTCATTGATTGTGTCGGAAAGCGAGTTATTAGCGCCAAATTAAACGGGGTCGACTTTGATCCAAAATTCGATGGCGAATCTATTTTCCTTCCACCTCTTGCGGCTGAGAATGTTCTCGAGATCGAGCATGAAGGAATTTATTCAAACTCTGGCGAAGGCTTGCATCGTTTCGTAGATCCAGCAGACGGTGAAGTTTATTTGTATACCCAATTTGAAACTGGCGATGCCCGACGGATGTATGCCTGCTTCGACCAGCCTGACCAAAAGGCAACTTTTACTATCAGCACCATTACGCCCAAGCATTGGGAGGTAATTTCGAACTACGGAATCGAATCAAGCAAAGATTTGGACCCAGATCGAAAGTTTATTCAATTTGCTACCTCACAAGTGATTTCTACCTACGTCACCGCGATCGTGGCCGGTCCTTACACATCGGTGCATGACGAGTACAAGGGCGAGAAAACAATCCCTCTTGGTATCTATGCCCGTAAATCATTCTTCAAACACGTAGATGCTGAAAACATTTTCGAAGTAACCAAGCAAGGTTTTGCTTATTTCGAAAAAACCTTTGGTCTGGCCTATCCGTTTGGCAAGTACGACCAAATTGCAGTCGCCGAATACAACTGGGGCGCAATGGAGAACGTTGGTTGCGTAACATTTCACGAAGATGTTCTGATATTTCGCAGCAAAGTAACCGAGAGAAATTACATCAGTCGGGCAACAACGATTCACCACGAAATGGCGCACATGTGGTTTGGAGATCTAGTAACCATGAAATGGTGGCAAGATCTTTGGCTAAACGAATCATTCGCCGAATGGGCTTCGTATATGTCGGTTAGCGAATCAACTAAATATAAGCATGCTTGGGCAGAATTTAACTCGGTTCGTAAGAACTGGGCTTACCGTGTAGATCAATTAACTTCTACGCACCCCATCGCGGTTGAAATGGCCGATCTAGATGATGTGCGCACAAACTTCGACGGCATTTCTTATGCCAAGGGCGCCTCTGTCCTGCAACAGCTGGTGGCACACGTTGGTCGCGATAACTTTATTTCCGGTTTGCGCACATATTTTGCCAAGCACGCGTACAAGAACACCGAATTAAGCGATCTCATCACCGAACTTGAAGCAACCAGCGGAAAAGACTTGACCGCTTGGGTTGATACTTGGCTTCGCACAGCCGGGGTAAACACTCTTCGCCCGATCGTCAAACTAGTTGGAGATAACTACCTATCGGTGGCGGTTAAGCAAGAAGTTCCACCGATGCCAGTTGGTTCAAAAGAACTTCGCCCGCACAATCTATTTATCGGACTCTTCGATCTTCATGACGGCACCTTGGTACGGCGCGAAAGCATTGAAGTAAATATCGCAGGTGAGCTAACGGAGATTAAAGAGCTCGCCGGAAAGAAATCTGCTGATCTGTTGTTGATCAACGATCACGATCAAAGCTATGCAAAATTACGTTTCGATGAACGCTCTGTAAAGACAATGCAGAGTTACGAAGGACGTCTCGATGATTCATTGGCTCGCGGGCTTATTTGGGCATCGCTCTGGGATTCAACGCGCGATGGCGAATTGGCAGCAAGTGATTACATAAATATCGCACTCAATACCCTTAAGGGCGAGACTGATATTTCAATGATCACCGCAACTTTTATGCAGATGGATACTGCGATTTGGGCATATGTGGCTCCGCAAAATCGCGATGCTATTCGCCTGAAAGTGGCAAATGCCGCGGAAGGGTTCTTAGATTCTGCTAAACCAGGCAGTGATCACCAATTGCAATATGCACGCGCATTTGCCAACAATGCGTTTACTGCAGCGCAATTTAATCGTTTGAAAGAGATTCTTGACGGCTCAATCAACGGCCTAACTGTTGATGCCGATTTACGTTGGTATATATTCCTATGCGGAGTAAAGCGCGGAGTATTTAGCACCGCAGATATTGCCGCTGAAGGAGATCGCGATAAAACGGCACATGGCAAGCAATACGTTGCATATGCCCATGCCGCGCTACCGAATCGTGAAGCTAAGGCTGCTGCTTTCAAATCTGTAACTACCGATGATTTAAGCAACACAATTCATTCATACAAGTGCCGTGGTTTCAACGAGAATATTCATTGGGAATTGCTAGAAGGTTTCGTTGACGAGTACTTTGATTCAATCCTTAAAGTTTGGCAGACCAAGGGATTTGAAATCGCTGAAACTACCGCCACTCTAACTTTCCCAATGTGGGCAATTAGCGAAGATACGGTTGCTAAAGCGCAAAACTGGCTTGATGTAACCGGAAAAGATGCATCACATGCCTTGCGTCGTACGGTGACCGAAGGTCGCGATGCAATGACTCGCGCGCTCAAAGCTCGCGCAGTTGATGCTAGTCGATAGAAGTTATTGAAGAACCAGAGTTCTTAGATTTCTTGCGATTTCCGCTGCTTACATATGACAGCAGAGCAATTACCGCGAAGAGCGCTATCGGTGTTGCGACAAAGTAAGTAAAAGTTTGAAGGGCGCTCAGACCTTCACCTGCCATCGTGCCATCTTCTTGGTTATCTAGCGCCAAGAGATTAATTGCGGATGCGATATGAATCATCATGGTCGTAAGTCTAAGCGAATTAAGCAGTCGCTGCTGCCACGCCGAATGGTGCGAGGTACGGCAACCAACGATTATCTGTACGACCGGTTCCGAGGATTCGCCATGCCGCCCCAACAGGTTCGCGTGGAAGTGAGCGAAGTCTCCATCCCAATTCTTTAAGTGGTTTATCTGCCTTTAAGTGATTGCACTTATGACAGGCTGAGACAACGTTCTCCCAATTGTGTCCTCCACCACGAGAACGTGGAATCACATGATCAATCGAAGTCGCGGGAGCGCTGCAGTAGACGCACCGTCCGCCATCGCGCGCAAAAATTGCGCGGCGGGAAAGTGGAACTGCGTGGCGATAAGGAATTTTTACAAATTTATTTAATCGAATAACTGATGGCAGTTCGATCTCCCCTTGCGAGAAATGCAAAACACTGCCAGATGACTCGACCATAGTGGCACGAGCGTTAAGAATTAAGAGCAGCGCACGGCGTTCAGTAACAACACCTAGTGGTTCATAGGTGGCGTTTAAGACCAACGAACGTGACATGGCTACCTCAAGTTTTTCAGGCGCGTGGCTCGCGCTGATTGCTTTATCTTGCACCAAATTGGCGCAGATCTGGGTATTTGCAGGTCAATTTTTGGTAAAGAATTAGTTAGAGTTCGCGATATGAGCGAGCAGACCCGCAATATCTTGGAATGGCTAAGCGGTGCCCCGCTTCGCGTATTTAGCGTGATGGTGGCGGCTTGGATCAGCCTCAGTATTGGCAGACGCGCCATCGACCGCGCGGTCAACAAATTGGCAACGACGGATCTCAAACCCGGACCAGGCGTTGCAAAACGTCAGGCCGAGCGCGCGCGTACTACCGGTTCGGTGCTTACTTCAATTCTTAAAGCTGTGGTCTGGATTATTGCTCTCGCCATGATTCTTGGTGAGTTCGGATTTAACCTCGGTCCGGTAATTGCATCCGCTGGCGTAATTGGTGTTGCAATCGGTTTAGGTGCCCAAACTTTAGTGCGAGATATTTTATCTGGAATCTTTATGTTGATTGAAGATCAATATGGGGTCGGCGATGAGATCAAAACTTTAGAAATTGAAGGTGTTGTTGAAAAAGTTGGTCTGAGAATTACCACTATCCGCGATAAAAAAGGCGTGCTTTGGCATGTTCGAAATGGCGAGATATTAGTTATTGGAAATGCGTCTCAGGCGCGTTAACCATTCCGTGAGCTGCCATCTCTAAATACTCACGTAATTGCACTCGGTGAATTTCATCCATCTCCATACCTTCGAGCGCCCCTAGCGCACATCGCAACCACGCATCACGCGCTGCCAGGTCGATATGGAAACCTGCGTGGCGCATGCGAAGCCTTGGATGACCACGTTCTTCAGAGTAGGTAGTCGGCCCGCCCCAATATTGTTCAAGAAACATCTTTAAGCGAATCGCAGCGCCATGCATATCCTTTTCTGGATACATCGGGCGAAGTATCGGATCTGTTGCAACTCGTGCGTAGAACTGAGATACGAAGTCGTTAAAGAACGGCTCTCCCCCGACTTCTTCGTAGAAAGTTTTCATGTCCGCAAAACCTTGTCGTCTACACCTTTTGCAATTTGCAAAACAAAATATGCAGTCACAATGCACAGGGCGCCACTTATATAGAACGCAACTGCATAATCGCCGAGTTTTACACGAAGGATTGCAGCGCCGAAGGCCGCCACCGCGCCACCAATTTGGTGGGCAGCAAATACCCAGCCATAGACAACGCTGGCGCGAGGTGGACCTAAAACTGCACGGCAGAGCATGATGGTCGGAGGAACTGTCGCGACCCAATCAAGTCCATAGAAGATTACAAAAACTAAAGTTGATGGATGGATATGGCTGAAGAGGATTGATGGCAGCAAAAAGAGCGATAGCCCGCGTAATCCGTAATAGAAGAAAAGTAATTTTCGTGGGTCGTATCGATCCGTTAACCAGCCGCTAAACAAGGTTCCGATGACATCGAAAACTCCGACTAACGCTAAAAGTGAGGCCGCTAAGGTATCCATCATTCCGTGATCGTGTGCCGCCGGAATGAAGTGAGTTCCGATAAGTCCGCTCGTTGAAAGTCCACATACAAAAAATGATCCGACTAAAAACCAAAAATCTTTCTTCTTTGAACCTTGTTTTAAGGTATCGATAGCGAGTGCTCCAGCGCTTAATTCGCTCTTGGCCGGTGGTTGCCAGTCTGCGGGTGCGCCATAGGGTAGAAGGCCCAGATCTGCAGGTTTTTCGCGAAGAAAAAAATAAATAAATGGAACAACCGATATTGCAAATGTAGAAACGGTAAGCGAGACGCTCTTCCAACTATATGTGTGAGCTAAATGTGAAAGCCCTGGTAAGAAAATCAATTGGCCAGTTGCACTCGCAGCTGTAAGCAAGCCGGTCACAAGGCCGCGTTTTGATACAAACCAACGATTGGCAACGGTTGCTGCAAACACCAGCGCCATGGAACCTGTGCCGGTGCCGACGATTACTCCCCAAGTTGCAATCAATTGCCAAGGGGCGTGAATAAAAATTGTAAGAAAAGCGCCGATTGAAACGGTGGTTAGGGCAGACATCACAACTTTGCGAATACCAAATTTCTCCATTAACGCCGCAGCAAAAGGTGAAACCAAACCAAATAAAAGTACATTAATTGCGATTGCTAAAGAGATATCTGAGCGTGACCAGCCAAAAGCGTCTTCGAGCGGAACAATTAAGACAGAGGGCGCAGATCTGAAACCAGCTGTAGCCATTAGCGTGACAAAAGTTACTGCAACAGCAAACCAGCCAGGGTGAATACGACTAGGGCGAGATTTCATCAAATTGTCTCTAAGTACTTACTCAAAAATTCTCTTTCTGAGCCAGTTAGAGGGCGAGATTTCTTAGTATCTAACGAAACCGCAACTTGCACTGTGCGAATATGAGCGAAGACTTTTCCGGCATCAGAGATTACAAAGTGCATGTTAAAGGAACTGTTTCCGATTTTTTCAACGGTGATTTCGACGTCTACAAATCTTCCACCGTCATAAATTGGTTCGATGTAATCAACTTCTGCACGAGCAACAACCATTTCAATGAGCGAAGATTCGCGCATTGCTGCCGAAAATTCTTCAGTTGCCCAAAGAAAGCGCGCCTCCTGCGCAAATATTAAATATTTTGCGTTGTTGACATGCCCGAATGCATCTAGGTCATCCCAGCGAACGAATTGCTTGCTGATGTACTTCATTAGCGAGTTAGCTTTCGGTACGTGGCTCGATGAGGGCGCGCCGCATCGGCGCCAAGTCGCGAAATCTTATTTTCTTCATAAGATTCAAAGTTTCCTTCAAACCAGAACCACTTGGAATCTCCTTCGTAAGCCAAGATGTGGGTTGCTACACGATCTAGGAACCAGCGGTCGTGGGAGATAACGACTGCGCAACCTGGAAACTCCAGTAGTGCATTTTCCAACGAACCTAAAGTTTCAACATCTAGATCGTTTGTAGGCTCATCGAGAAGCAAAAGGTTTCCGCCTTGTTTTAGCGTTAGCGCCAAGTTCAAGCGATTACGTTCTCCACCTGAAAGTACACCGGCTTTCTTCTGTTGATCGGGTCCCTTAAAACCAAAGGCAGAGACGTAGGCACGTGAAGGCATTTCAACCAATCCAACTTTTATAAAGTCCAAACCATCTGAGACAACTTCCCAGAGCGATTTACTTGGATCGATGCCACCACGAGACTGATCTACATACGCGATCTTTACAGTCTCGCCAATCTTTACGCTTCCGGCATCTGCTTTTTCCAGTCCGAGAATGGTCTTAAAGAGCGTTGTCTTTCCAGCACCATTTGGCCCGATTACGCCAACGATTCCGTTGCGCGGCAAGGTAAATGAAAGATCATCAA
>JAHECV010000012.1 GCA_024641555.1 Candidatus Planktophila sp. | reverse complement strand
GATTTGCAAGAATCAGAACTCGCACAGCTTCGTGAATACATCGAAGCTAACTACAAGATTGAGGGCGATCTTCGCCGCGAAATCGCTGGCGACATTCGTCGTAAAGTTGAAATTCAGAGCTACCAAGGTATCCGTCACCGCAAGGGACTTCCTGTACGTGGTCAGCGCACACATACAAACGCTCGTACTCGTAAGGGTCCACGTAAAGCAATTGCTGGTAAGAAGAAGGTGACTAAGTAATGGCCGCTCCTAAATCAAAGTCTGCTGCTCCTGCAAAGGGCAAAGTCAAGACTCGCAAGAAAGAGAAGAAGAATATTGCTGCTGGAAAAGCGTTCATTAAGAGCACTTTTAACAACACCATCATCTCTATCACCGATCCAACTGGCGCAGTAATTTCTTGGGCATCATCTGGCCAAGTTGGTTACAAGGGCTCACGTAAGTCGACTCCGTTCGCAGCACAGCTTGCAGCAGAAGCAGCAGCACGTCGCGCGCAGGAGCACGGCCTTAAGAAAGTAGATGTTTTCGTAAAGGGACCAGGTTCCGGACGCGAAACTGCAATTCGTTCATTGCAAGCAGCAGGCCTAGAAGTCGGAGCCATCTCAGATGTAACTCCAGCTCCACACAATGGCTGCCGCCCACCGAAACCACGTCGAGTTTAAGGAAGGAAGAGAATAAATGGCTCGTTATACCGGAGCAGACTGCAAGCGTTGCCGTCGCGAAAAAGTAAAGCTCTTCCTTAAGGGCGCAAAGTGCGATGGACCAAAGTGTCCTATCGAATCTCGTCCATATCCACCAGGACAACATGGTCGTGGACGTTCCAAGGAATCTGAATACCTATTGCAGATGCGTGAGAAGCAGAAGTGCGCACGTATCTACGGTGTTCTCGAAAAGCAGTTCCGTGGTTACTACGAAGAGGCAAACCGCAAGCAGGGCAAGACTGGTGAAAACCTTCTCGTTCTTCTTGAGACACGTCTCGACAACGTTGTATTCCGTGCCGGCTTTGCAAAGAGCCGTGACATGGCGCGCCAGTTGGTTCGTCACAGTCACTTCCTCGTAAATGGCAAGAAGGTAAACATTCCTTCATATCGCGTTTCTCCGATGGACATCATCGATGTTCTTCCAAAGTCACTCGATCTCACACCATTTATCGTGGCAAGCGCAGAACTCGGCGAGAAAGCTGTTCCAGCATGGATGGAGGTTGTTGGTTCGCAGATGCGCATCATCATCCACGGCGTCCCTGCACGTTCAGTAATCGATACCCAAGTTCAAGAACAGCTCATTGTTGAGCTCTACAGCAAGTAATTTTTTATCCCATTTAGAGGAAATCAAATAGTGGATTTCCGCGAGAAGAAAGAGGCTCAGCAGTGCTAATTGCACAACGTCCAACCCTCAGTGAAGAAGTAATCTCCGAAAACCGTTCACGGTTCATCATCGAACCGCTAGAACCAGGTTTCGGATACACACTCGGCAACTCAATGCGCCGTACTCTGCTTTCATCTATTCCAGGTGCAGCAGTTACAAGCATTCGTGTTGCTGGTGCACTCCACGAGTTCACCACTCTTGAAGGCGTTAAGGAAGATCTCACCGATATCGTTTTGAACATCAAGAACTTGGTGCTCTCATCAGATAACGACGAGCCAAGCGTCATCTACATCCGCAAGTCAGGTGCTGGTGCCGTAACAGGTGCTGATATCGCTGTTCCAAGTGGCGTTGAAGTTCACAACCCTGAACTCCACATCGCAACACTTAACGGCAAGGCAAACCTCGAAATCGAACTCACAGTAGAGCGCGGTCGTGGTTACGTCACAGCTGTACAGAACAAGCAAGCGGGAGCAGAAATCGGTCGCATTCCTGTTGACTCAATCTATTCACCAGTTTTGAAGGTTACATACAAGGTAGAAGCAACTCGCGTTGAACAGCGCACTGACTTCGATCGTCTTGTTGTTGATGTTGAAACAAAGCCATCAATGAAGCCACGCGATGCTGTCGCATCAGCTGGTAAGACTCTAGTTGAACTCTTCGGACTTGCTCGCGAACTTAACGTTGATGCAGAAGGTATCGAGATGGGGCCATCTGTTATGGATGCTGCTCTTGCTGCTGATCTTGCACTTCCAATCGAAGATCTCGATCTAACAGTTCGCTCATACAACTGCTTGAAGCGCGAAGGCATTCACACAGTTGGCGAGTTGGTAAACCGTTCAGAGGCCGACCTACTCGATATCCGTAACTTTGGTTCAAAGTCCATCGATGAGATCAAGGCAAAGCTTGTCTCAATGGGAATGTCTCTTAAGGACAGCCCAGCAGGATTCGATCCAACAAAGCACCAGAACTTCAATGCATCAGACGACGACTTCGCTGAAGCAGATCAGGCCTAGGAGATAAGACAATGCCAAAACCAACTAAAGGTCCTCGTTTGGGTTCCGGCCCATCACATGAGCGTCTAATCCTTCGCACACTTGCTGAGCAGTTGTTCGAGCACGGAAAGATCACAACAACAGAGGCAAAGGCTAAGCGCCTACGTCCATTGGCTGAAAAGCTAATCACCTTCGCAAAGAAGGGCGATCTTCCAGCACGTCGTGAAGTAATGGCGCGCATCGCAAACAAGAGCGTTGTTCACACACTCTTTACTGAAATCGGTCCACGTTTTGCAACTCGCGATGGCGGATACACACGTATCACCAAGATTGGTCCTCGCAAGGGCGATAACGCACCAATGGCGGTAATCGAAGTTCTAACTGAGAAAGATAAGTAATTCTCAAGTTTTAACTAGTTAGCAAATAATTAAATGACCGAACCCACTCTCTATCCCGAGAGTGGGTTTCGTCGTTTACGGATAGAACTCGCTTACGACGGAACTAACTTTTCCGGTTGGGCAGTTCAACCAGATCGCCGCACAGTTCAAGCATCGGTCGAAGAAGCCCTTAGCAAAATAGCGCGCATTAACGTTGAAACTATCGTGGCCGGTCGCACCGACGCCGGAGTGCATGCAACTGGGCAAGTAATCCACGTCGATGTACCCGAAGATATGGACCTTAATGATCTGGGTTATAAGTTAAATCGAATCCTTGATGAAGACGTACGTGTAAATAAAATCGAAATTGCACCTCCTGCGTTTCACGCCCGATTCTCAGCGCTGCGTCGTTATTACGAATACCGCATTCTTGATGAAAACAGAGTAATTCAGCCGCTAGCTCGTTTAAATACTGCATCTTGGTATCGCCCGCTCGATGTTGATGCCATGAACCATGCCAGTGCGCTACTTCTTGGCACTCATGACTATGCTGCATTTTGCAAATTCCGTGAAGGCGGAACAACGATTCGAACTCTTGAAACCTACCAATGGCGCCGCGATCGCGAAGGATATTTGGTTGCCGATGTCGTTGCAGATGCCTTTTGTTATTCGATGGTGCGCAATCTAGTTGGCGCAATTGTCTGCGTTGCTGATGCTCGCAAAGAGCCAGAATGGATAACAACTTTGCTAGAAAATAAAGAAAGGGTCAGTGATTCGCTGGTGTTTCCAGCGCGCGGGTTAACGCTCTATCAAGTCGATTACCCTGATGCCGCAGAGTTACTAGAACGCGCTAAGAAAACCGTTGCGCGCCGTGAAGAAGAGAACAATTAATGGGTCACATCGATGTAAACGCTGTCGAATATTCCTTATCCGATGGCCGGGTATTACTTAATGATGTCTCTTTTCGCGTTGGCGATGGCGCAAAGGTTGCCTTAATCGGCCCCAACGGTTCGGGTAAAACAACTCTCATCCGTATGATCTGCGGCGATCTAAAGCCAGATGAAGGCGCAGTATCAATCACCGGCGGCCTTGGCGTGATGCGCCAGTTCATCGGCTCGGTTCGCGATGAATCATCTGTGCGCGATCTCTTGCTATCGATTGCTCCTAAGCGCATCCGTGATGCGGCAGAAAAAGTTGTTTCAACTGAAGCGGCCATGAACGAAACCGGTTCTGAAAAAGATCAGATGAACTTTGCCCAAGCGATTATCGATTGGGGCGATGCCGGAGGCTATGACTTCGAGCTAATTTGGGATGTTTGCTGCACCGAGATGTTAAATAAATCTTTTGAGCAAGTTGCAACTCGCAAAGTAAATACGTTGTCCGGGGGAGAGCAGAAAAAGTTAGTTCTGCGCGCGCTACTTGAAGGCCCCGAAGAAGTCCTATTGCTCGATGAACCAGATAACTATTTAGATGTTCCATCAAAGCGCTGGCTGGAAGAAGTTATCGGTGCAACAAAGAAGACTGTTCTCTTTGTCAGCCACGATCGCGAATTATTAGAAAATACTGCAACCCGAATTGTTACCCTGGAACAAGGAGTAAACGGAAACACCACGTGGGTGCATGGTGGAAAATTCTCTACTTGGCATGAGGCGCGCAAAGCGCGCAACGAACGCTTTGCGGAAATGCTTTTGCGCTGGGAGCAAGAACATCAACGTCTAATTGATTTAGTTAAGACGCTACAGGTACAAGCCGCGATTTCTCCTGATATGGCAAATAAATATCACGCTATGCAGACTCGCCTACGCAAATTTGAAGAAGCTGGCGCGCCCGAAGCGCCACCGATCGAACAAGATGTAAAGGTTGGACTACGTGGTGGTCGCACAGGTTTACGCGCGCTAACCTTCGAAAATTTATCGCTGGCAAACCTAACCGAACCATTTAATTTTGAAGTCTTCTTTGGCGATCGCATTGCAGTGCTGGGAAAGAATGGCACTGGTAAATCTCACTTTTTGCGCATGATTGCTGGCGATGAAACAGTTAAATACACCGGTACTTTTAAAGTTGGTGCGCGCGTGGAAATTGGTTATTTCGCACAGACCCATGCCCACCCAGAATTCGAATCAAAGACTTTGCTAGAAATTTTATGGGAAACCTATTCACTACAACTTGGTCCTGCCAAGAGCGTGCTTAGAAAATATGAGATCGATAAACAAGCAGAGCAAAAGTTCTCTTCACTTTCCGGTGGGCAACAAGCGCGTTTTCAAGTGCTGTTGTTAGAACTATCTGGTTCCACACTTTTATTACTCGATGAGCCAACCGATAACTTAGATCTGGCCAGCGCCGAGAGTTTAGAGAAAGCGTTAGATCGATACGAGGGCACAGTCCTCTCAGTCACCCACGATCGCTGGTTTACTCGCGGATTTACCCGATTCTTGGTCTTCGGGGCCAACGGCCAGGTCTATGAGAGCCCAGAGCCGATCTTCGACCACTAAGACGCAGGTCGTATGCGTGGAAATAGCCCATTTTGACCTTACCTACGCCTGAAAGGTAAAGTTCCCCCTCTGCACCAGATACGGTGCCGAAGGCAGTACCACCAGATTTATCAAAGCTCACTAAAAGAAGAAGGTAATAAAGCATGCGTACATACAGTCCTAAGGCCGGAGATGTCGTCCGTAAATGGCACGTCATCGATGCACAAGATGTAGTTCTTGGCCGCCTTGCAACACATGCTGCTGTTCTTCTTCGCGGTAAGCACAAGGCAACATTTGCTCCACACATGGATATGGGCGACTTCGTTGTAATCATCAACGCAGAAAAGATCGCTCTTTCAGGTAACAAGGCGCTTTCAAAGTTCGAACATCGCCACTCAGGTTTCCCAGGCGGTTTAACTTCGACTGTTTACGGCGAACTTATTGAAAAGCACCCAACTCGCGCCGTTGAAAAGGCGATCAAGGGAATGCTTCCTAAGAATCGTCTCGGCCAGCAGGTTGCAGCCAAGCTAAAGGTTTACGCAGGTCCAGAGCATCCACATGCTGCTCAATCACCAACACCATATGTATTCACTCAAGTTTCACAGATCGCAAAGTAAGGGACTCATAACAAATGTCAGATACAACTTATAACGAAGTTACAGATCTAGACGAGAACGAAGTTCCTACTTCTTACTCTTCAGCAACACCAGCTGCTGCAACCAACCGCCCAGCAATCAAGGCACCTGGTGCAGGCACTGGTCGTCGCAAAGAAGCAGTTGCCCGCGTTCGCCTAGTGCCTGGTACAGGTCGTTGGGTTGTAAACGGTAAGACTCTTGAAAACTATTTCCCAAATAAAGTTCACCAGCAACTAGTCTCTGAGCCATTCCGCACGGTTGGTGCAGAAAATCAGTACGACGTATTTGCTCGCATCAACGGTGGCGGAGTATCTGGCCAAGCTGGTGCACTTCGTCTCGGCGTTGCTCGTTCACTAAACGAGATTGATGTTGAAGCACACCGTCCAGCGCTTAAGAAGGCTGGATTCCTTTCACGTGATGCACGTGTTATCGAGCGCAAGAAGTACGGTCTCAAGAAGGCCCGTAAGCGTTCGCAATACAGCAAGCGTTAATTTTCAAAGGCCGCAGAACAGAAGTGGCTCTCTTTGGAACCGATGGAATACGTGGCTTAGCCAATCGTGATTTAACTGCTGAATTAGCACTTGATGTCGCTGTTGCCGCTGCACATATTCTCGTTGAATCTAATCCCGATAAATCACACCGACCTAAAGCTGTAGTCGGCCAAGATTCGCGCGCATCTGGTGAATTCCTCGAAGCAGCAGTCGTTGCCGGCTTAACTAGCGCCGGTGTTGATGTTTATCGCGTAGGAGTTCTACCAACACCAGCAGTCGCGCATTTAGTTGCGGAATCCGGTGCCGATCTCGGCGTAATGATTTCGGCTTCGCACAATCCAATGCCAGATAACGGGATCAAATTGTTTTCACGCGGTGGCGGAAAGTTAGATGACGCTATCGAAGCTGCGATTGAAGCGCGCATCGGTGAACCATGGGAGCGCCCAACTGGTCACGGCGTGGGTCGTGCCATTACCGATGAAAGTGCCCGCGAGCGTTACATCACCCACTTGCTTTCATCTGTTACAACTCCACTTAAAGGGCTGAAGCTGGTCGTTGATTGCGCAAATGGTGCATCTTCAACAGTGGCACCTGAAACATATCGCCGCGCTGGCGCAGAAGTTATTTCGATCTTTGATTCCCCAGATGGTTGGAATATCAACGACGATTGTGGATCTACGCATTTGCACCAACTTCGCACAGCGGTGCTTCGCGAAGGCGCTGACTTCGGAGTCGCACATGACGGTGATGCCGATCGTGCGCTAGCTGTTGATGCGCAAGGCAATGAAGTAGATGGCGATGTCATCATGACAATTCTTGCCCGCGGCTTTAAAGCATCAGGTTCTCTTAAGGAAAACACAATTGTTGCAACGGTGATGAGTAACTTAGGTTTCTTCCATGCCATGAAGAACGCGGATATCAACGTTGAAACAACAGCTGTTGGTGATCGGTATGTTCTAGAGAAGATGCTGGAAAAGGGTTATTCACTTGGTGGAGAGCAATCTGGCCACTTGATCATGCACGAATTTGCAACAACAGGTGATGGAATATTGACTGCACTCGCACTTGCGCAGGAAATTGTTAAATCTGGACAGACTCTGCAAGAGCTGGCTTCGTCAATGGTTCGCTTCCCACAAGTATTAGTAAATGTTAAGAACGTTGCCAAAGAGCGCCTTGCAGATTCTGCAGCAATCAAAGCCGCGGTCCTTGCTGCCGAAGCGAAACTTGGCGAACATGGTCGCGTTTTGTTGAGAGCATCTGGCACTGAACCGCTTGTCCGCGTGATGGTTGAAGCCCAGAGTGATAACCTAGCCAGCGAAATAGCAAACGACTTGGCAAAGGTCGTACAAACAGAGCTGGGGTAAATTCAAGTGTGCGGAATTGTGGGTTACACAGGGCCACAGTCTGCAATTACTCCGCTCATCGAAGGACTTCGTCGCCTCGAATATCGTGGCTATGACTCAGCAGGAATTGCGCTCGGCACCAACGGTGCGCTATTTATTGAAAAGCGCGCTGGCAAATTAAACAATCTCGAAGGTTCACTTCCTGCAAATATGCCGGTTGTTCACTCTGGCATTGGTCACACACGTTGGGCAACACATGGCGGACCAACCGATCGCAATGCCCATCCGCATACCGATAACGAAGGCAAACTCGCCGTTATTCACAACGGCATCATTGAAAATTATTCAGAGTTAAAGGCCGAACTCCAATCGCGGGGCCACGAATTTTCATCAGATACCGATACCGAATCGGTTGCACATTTACTCTCTGAACTTCGCAAAACCCATGGTGGTGATCTAACCGCCGCAATGTTGGATGCGGTAAAGCGCTTACGCGGTTCATTTACCTTGGTGGCAGTTCATGCTGATGCACCTGAAGTAATTGTTGGCGTGCGCCGTAATTCACCGCTTGTGGTTGGCCTAGGCGATGGCGAAAACTTCATGGCATCCGATGTTGCCGCCTTTATCGATTACACCAAGCGCGCGGTTGAACTTGGCCAAGACGAAATCATCACCATGACTCCTGCTGGCATAAGCATTATTGGCCTTGATGGCAAAGCAATTACGCCAAAGGAATATGCCATTACTTGGGATTCAGCATCTGCACAAAAGGGCGGTTACTCGCACTTCATGCTCAAAGAAATCTTCGAACAGCCAAAGGCAGTTGCCGATACCTTGATCGGTCGTTTAACAGATAACGGCAAGATCGAACTCGATGAGCTTCATATGACAGATGCGGAAATCAAAGCGCTCCAGAAAATTGTCGTAATCGCCTGTGGCACTGCATATCACGCCGGCATGATCGCAAAATATGTCATCGAAAAATGGGCAAAACTTTCAGTAGAAGTAGAAATAGCAAGCGAATATCGCTACCGCGACCCAATTATTGATTCAAATACTTTGGTAATTGCTATTTCGCAATCTGGCGAAACTATGGATACCTTGATGGCGATCCGCCATGCCAAGGCAGCAGGGGCACGCGTACTCGCGATCTGCAACACCAATAGCTCAACTATTCCGCGCGAATCCGATGCTGTTCTATACACACATGCTGGCCCGGAAATTGCGGTTGCTTCTACCAAAGCGCTGCTAACTCAGATCGTCGCCGTTGACCTAATTGGATTGCACTTAGCTCAGGTTCGTGGCGAACTCAGCGATACGCAAGTACGCGATCTCTATAACGAGATGCTTGAACTACCTGGCAAGATCGAACAAATTCTCGAGACAGTCGAACCGCTTCGCGCGTTAACTCGCACTTTTGCAAAGTCTGAAACGGTTTTATTTATCGGTCGCAATATTGGCTACCCAGTTGTTCTTGAAGGTGCGCTAAAGCTAAAGGAGCTCGCCTATATCCATGCCGAAGGTTTTGCTGGGGGAGAACTCAAGCACGGTTCAATCGCTTTAATTGATGGCGAAAAAGGCACCCCGGTTATTGCCATCTTGCCTTCAGGTAGCGATCACGCGCTCGATGAAAAGATGCTCAGCAATATCCAAGAAGTTAAAGCACGTGGTGCGCGCGTAATTGTTATCGCGCACGAAGGCGCTGAAGTTGTGGGAGCCGAACACATCATTCGCATCCCAGCCTGCTCACCGCTATTCCAACCAATATTGGCAACTGTTCCGCTACAAGTATTCGCTTACGAGATGGCAGTTGCACGTGGTAACGATGTCGATCAGCCTCGTAACTTAGCTAAATCCGTAACGGTCGAATAAATATGCAAGAAGTACTCGATCGGCGCCGTGCGCAAATGGTGCGGGCCTTTCGTTGGTCAGCCACCTTATTCGCTAGCTTTCTCTTGATTACCCAGCAAGTATTAGTAAACGGTCCGCTCATTGAAATCGATAAGTGGATTCACAATTTAGACCGCCCTAAGTTTCATGGCGTTAGCGGTTTTATCATTAGAAGGTTAGATGATCTAGGTCTGCGCGGCGTAACGGCAACTGCTCTGCTCATTGCAGCGTTCTACATTGCACGGCGCTTTAAAACTTGGCGCCCACTTAACTTGGCGATTCTCTCGTTGATTTCTCTAAACGTTGTGGTTGGAATATTTAAATTTTGGTTGGGACGCACCAAGCCTAAAGTTGGAATCGATTTACTTCACTTTGGTGGAATGTCTTACCCAAGCGGCCATGCTTCAAATGCCTTGCTAACTTGGGGTGTACTTGCTTATTTAATTTATCGCTATGCACATGTCGATCGCTATCGCGGGCGGCTAGCTAGCGCAGGTGTAGCTGCAATTAGTTTGACGGTCTGCACTGTTTCGTTGATTCGCGATACCCATTGGTTCTCAGATTTACTTGGCGGGCTCTTTATTGGTGGTTCCTTACTGGTTTTGATTATTGCAATTGATCGCTATTGGCCATCTAATAGCCAACTCTCCTAACCCCAATTACACTAAATCCCATGATTGATGGGATTGGAATTGACGTCGTCGATATTGCACGATTTTCCGAAACCCTCGAACGCACTCCATCTATGCGTGAAAAGCTCTTCACCGAAGCAGAACGCACCAAACCAATTCATTCACTTGCCGCACGTTTTGCAGCAAAGGAAGCGCTAGCGAAAGCACTTAACGCCGGTCACGGACTTTCTTGGCATGAGGCTGAAGTAATCAATCATGAAAGCGGTAAGCCCGATTTTCTCTTTCGCGGTGAGATAGCAGAGTTAATTGATGGAGCGCGAGTGCATCTCTCGCTTTCGCACGATGCCGGCATCGCATCTGCCATGGTGGTGATTGAAAGATGACTAATCGCGCAGAAGCAGTTGTAAACCTTTCGGCGATCAAAGCAAATGTCGCAACGCTTAAAGCAAAATCCGGAGTTGATCTCTTGGCCGTTGTTAAGGCCGATGCCTATGGACACGGACTTGTGCCGGTTGCAAAAGCAGCGCTAGAAGGCGGCGCTACCTGGTTAGGCGTTGCACTGCTTGAAGAAGCGATCGCGCTTCGCGCTTCTGGAATAACTGCGCCGATCTTGGCTTGGCTAGTGCCACCAGGTTCTGATTTTCAAAGCGCAGTTGAGAACGATATTGATCTTGCAGTCGCATCGCTTAAGGCGCTTGCTGAAGTCGGCGCAGTTAAGGGAGCAAAACGTCCGCGCGTGCATTTAGAAGTAGATACCGGAATGACGCGCGGTGGTTTCTTAAACGAGTGGAGCGAAATTGATGCCCATCATGTACAGGGCGTAGAAATTGTCGGAATATTTTCACACTTTGCCCGGGCCGACGAACCTGGTCAACCGCAGAACCTCGAACAGTTAACCCGCTTTAAAAAGATGGTGGCAACTCTTGAATCATTTGGTTTCAATAATTTGATTCGTCATTTAGCTAACTCTGCTGCCACACTTGTTGATCACGCATCAGCATTCGACATGGTGCGCACTGGTATTGCTATGTATGGACTTTCTCCAGATGTTAATTCTCTTGGAACTTCTGAAAATCTTGGACTCATTCCTGTAATGACTTTGCGTGCCAAGCTGCATCTTGTCAAAGAAGTTCCCGCGGGAAGTCCAGTTGGTTACGGTGCAACGGCAATGACTAAGAACGCAACAAAATTAGGTGTTGTCGCGATGGGCTATGCCGATGGAATTCCACGTATCGCGCAAAGCGCTGGAGTTTTCTATAACGGAGCGAAAGCATCAATATTTGGTCGTGTCTCTATGGATCAATTTGTCGTCGATCTCGGTGCCGATACAACCGCCCAGTCAGGGGATTGGGTCACAATTTTTAGCGCTGGCGCCAATGGCGAATACACAGCAGATGATTGGGGCGCTGCTTCAGGCTCAATTAATTACGAGATTGTCACCCGAATCGGTCCACGTGTGCCTAGAATCTACGAACTATGAGCGCCGCACTGTTGCACGCAAAGGGAGTCAGCATCTCTTTTGGCGGTCTCAAGGCGCTCCAAGATGTTCATCTGGAACTTCGCCCCAATGAGGTAGTCGGCGTAATCGGACCAAATGGCGCCGGCAAGACAACTTTATTTAACGCAATCTGTGGTTTGGTCACACCAGATTCTGGGTCCCTCGAATTAAATGGCAGAGAGAGATCTTGGCCGCGCACCGATGAATTAGTTGACCTCGGAATTTCCCGCACTTTACAAGGCGTTGGTTTATTCCCTGAGTTAACAGTCTTAGAAAATGTAATGGTTGGTGCGCAGAAGATGGCGAAGACCGGTTTGATCTCCGCCGCACTTGGCACAAATAAGAAAGATGAAGAAGCGCTGCGCGAAAAAGCTATGCGCGCGTTAGATCGCGTATATGCCGGCACACTTGCCAATCGCCGTGCAGATACCTTGGCCTATCCAGATACTAAGCGAGTAGCGATAGCGCGTGCGTTAGTTTCCGACCCAAAGATTTTAATGCTTGACGAACCAGCAGGTGGACTAGGGCCGCAAGATATTGAGTGGATGAATAATCTGATTCGCAACTTAACAGCAACTATGTCGGTGCTAATTGTTGAACATCATATGGATGTAGTCATGACGGTTTGCGATCGTTTGTACGTACTTAACTTCGGTGAAGTCATCTCGAGTGGCGATGCTGAAAAAGTTCGTCGTGACCCAGCGGTGATCGCCGCATACCTTGGTACGGGAGTCGCGTAAATGTTGACCATTAAAGATTTAAGCGTCGACCATGGCGCCATTCGCGCACTACATAGCGTTAGTTTTATCGTTGAAAAAGGCCAATTAGCTGCCGTTATTGGCGCTAATGGCGCGGGAAAGACCACGTTATTGCGCACTTTGTCTGGACTTAATAAAGCCAGCCAAGGCCAGGCGCATTGGGGCGATCAAAATATTTTGCACTCAAAGCCCGAATCACTAGTTCGTCATGGAATCTCTCACGTATGCGAAGGAAAATCGGTTATTCCAGAGTTAACTGTTGCCGAGAACTTAGATTTAGGTGCGCTCTGGCGGCGCAATCGCAAAGAGGCCGCTCAATCTAAAAAAGAAGTTGTCGAACTCTTTCCACGTTTAGGCGAACGCCTTTCACAACGCGCCGATTCACTATCAGGTGGCGAACGTCAAATGTTGGCACTTGGTCGCGCAATGATGTCCAAGCCGCAACTACTTTTACTTGACGAACCATCTTTGGGATTAGCACCGCTAGTTATCGAGCAAATTTTCCAATCTATTCGCGATCTCACTACGGCGATGGGCTTGACGGTAATTTTGGTCGAGCAAAATGCCATGGGTGCGTTAAAAATCGCTGACGTTGGAATCGTTTTAAATTTAGGAACAATCGCCGCAACCGGAAGCGCAGCAGCGCTCAAAGATGATCCTGCAGTTCGCGCTGCATATTTGGGGTTCTAGCCATGTTCCAATTTATTAATACTCTGTTAATAGGTATAACCGCCGGTTCTATTTATTCATTGATGGCGATCGCAATTGTTCTGGTTTGGCGCAGTACACGCGTAATTAACTTCGCCCAAGGTGGACTTGCCCTCGCTTCATCTTTTGTTGGAGCATCTATCCTGGAAAAGACTGGCTCCTTTTGGGTTTCACTACCGGTTGCGATGGTCGCCGGTGCCATATTTTCTGCAGCAATTGAATTCTTTTTCCTACGTCCATTATTAAAGCGGTCCGGCGAGAAAGAGCAAGAAATCTTCTTACCTATCATCGCAACTCTTGGTTTGCTCGGAATCATTAAAACCATTTTGAACTTTATCTATGGCGATCGCGTCGGCGTAATCACTCCACCGCTTTCTGACAAAGGATTTATCGTCTCTGGTCAAAGCATTGCACTCTCGCCAATGCGTCTGCTTATTCTCGGCACGGTAGTTGTGTTAATGGTTGTACTAACTTTGATTTTCCAGCGCACCAATTTAGGTTTATCGCTTCGCGCCTCATCTTTCGCCCCGGAAATCTCTCGCCTGGCCGGAGTTCGCGTGGATTTAATTCGCACCGTTGGTTGGGCGATTTCCGGCGCTGCCGGAGCTACTGCTGGAATATTGCAGACAACAAATGGGTCGGGATCAATTTCTCCGGAATCTTTTGAATTTAGCCTGCTCTTAGTATTCGGATTCGTCGCTGCAGTTATCGGCGGAATCGAAAGTTTGATTGGCGCTGTTCTTGGTGGATTAACTCTTGGAATCATTTTGGCGATCATCTTGATGTATATCGGGGGATCCCTTGTGTTCTTCTCGGCATTTTTAATTTTGATTTTGGTTCTACTACTTCGCCCACAAGGCATTATTGGAAGTAAAGGTGGTCGCCGTGCATAAGCGTCAGATCACAAATAAGCATCGCTTTATTGGCTTTGCACTCATCGCACTTGCTGTTTATATATTGAGTAATACAGTCGATGAATGGCGTTCGTTTCAAGGTGCCACAGTTGCTGTTTACGTTGTAGCTATCGCTTCAATTATTTTGCTAACTGGTTATTCAGGACAAATTTCATTAGGTCATGGAGCGCTCCTTGCCGTAGGCGCGTATTCGGCAGCGATCGCGCAAATTAATTTCAAGCTCCCCTTGTTGCTCTGTTTTATAATTGCAGTAATTGCCACTTCATTATTTGGTGCACTGCTAGGTGCGGCGGCGGCGCGACTTTCTGGCCCTTATCTAGCTGGTACAACTTTGGCACTTGCCGTCGGGTTACCTTCTATTGCAAATCAATTCTCAATTCTTGGCGGAGAACAAGGAATCTCATTTGATGTCGGTTGGCCTCCAATGTCATTCGGTGCCGAGTTCACTCAATATAAATGGTTCTTCTGGATTGCAACTTTGGCTGCGCTAATTTCCATGTGGTGGGTGCAAAATATTTTGCGCTCACGCTACGGTCGCACCTGGCGCGCCGTTAAGACCAACGAAGTAGCCGCAGAACTATCGGGTATCAATATCGGGCGTTCTAAGGTCCTGGCCTTCACGGTCAGCTCCGGTATTGCGGGGCTGGCTGGCGCCTTGCTGGCTATGACCACAAATAACGTATCCCCGAGCGTTTTCCCGCTCGCCCTCTCATTTTCTTTGGCAACTGGAGCCGTCCTCTCTGGCGTAAACACCCTCGGAGGCGTCATCATTGGATCAGTAGCACTGGTTGCGATCCCCGAGATCGCCTCATTGATCGCAGATCGATGGAGCGGCTCGGAAAACGTGGCCACGTTATTGCCTGACCTAATCGTGAGCGCGCTCCTTATCTTGACTGTCTTCTTGGCCCCGAAAGGCCCGATAGAAAAGTTTCGGTCGCGTCACTAAGGGTTAGACATACCTGCTCGTAAGATTACGGGCACTAAGTAGTACCCCGTGTTACCCCGCAATACCCCTCGATGGAAGGAAAAACATGATCAGAACAAATCGTCGGAAGTTTCTCGTAGCTTCCGCGGTGATGGCTGCAACTGCGCTCTCACTTTCTGTAATGCCGGCGCAGGCTCTGTCGCCTCGTTCAGAAGTAGGCGTAACTTCAACATCAATCAAACTCGGAATCACATTGCCTATGAAAGGCTCAGCTAGCTTCGGCTACAACCAACTACCAGCTGCGATGAAGGCATATTTTGACTATGTCAACGCAAACGGTGGAGTAAATGGCCGCAAGATCAACCTCGTTGTAAAAGACGATGGTTATCTACCTAAGCAAGCAATTCAAAATACTCAAGATTTAATCGGTAAGGATAAAGTCCTTGCTGTTATCGGTGCTCTTGGAACAGCGAATAACAAGGCTGTTGCATCTGCCGTAAACCTTGGCCGTCGTGGCATCCCAAGCCTTTTCGTTAACACCGGCTTTAGCGGATTCACTGATCGCAAGGCATACCCAACTTCATCAACCATCTTGCCTTCATACATCATGGAAGCGAAGCTGATCGGAAAGTATGTCAAGGAAACTTATCCTGGCAAGAAAGTTTGTCTCCTATATCAGGATGACGACTTCGGTGATGACGCACTTGTTGGCTTCGATAAGTCACATGGAAACCTCGACTTCGCAGTCAAGGTTGCCTACCCATCACTTTCACAAGGTGTAGCTGGAGTTCCAGATTCATGGATCTCTAAGTTCAAAACTGGTGGTTGCGAAGTACAGGTTGTATTCGGTGTTGCAAGCGCAACTCTCTACACAGTACTTGCTGCAGCTAAAGCGCAGTACGCACCTAAGTGGGTTCTCGGTTCCGTCGGTGCAGATATCGGCTCAATCAACCCAGCAACAGTTCCTTACATTATTGGCGCAACATCGATGTCATTCTTGCCATCAGTTGTCGATCCAAAGGATGAGTACGTTACTCAGTTCAAGGAGATCAACACCAAGTACAACCCAGGTGCAAAGTTCAATAGCTGGGCGCTTATTGGAATGAACACAGCATTTGTTGCTGTTCAAGCCATCAAGGCAGCCGGCAAGAACCTAACTCGCGCTTCACTTCTTGCTGCTCTAGATAACAGTGGCGCAAGTCTTCCAAACGCAGGCTTGGTTCCACTGAACTACTCAAAGACAAGCAACGTCGGATACAACGGATACTGGTTCGGTACTTTCAATAAGACCGGTGACTTGGTTCCAAATGACACATTCACTTACACCCCTTACACCACAGATTCAGGTACAGGCGATGTTGTGAAAACCACCTACAAGCGTGCAGCAATGCCAGCGAAGGGATTGCCTAACTAATGAGAACTACATCGTTTAAATCACGCGCATTTGCGCTAGTTTCAACAACTGCGTTGCTTGCAACGCTAGTAGTCGCTGCTCCAGCTAACGCTGCGGCAACCGATCCGGTATGTAACGGCGCAACTCCAGTTCAGACATGCACTGGTAAGACTTCTGATGGCGCCATGTACGAAATGCGCGTTCCTGCGAATTTCGATGGCACCATGACAATCTGGTCACATGGTTTTGGTACTAATACCAATATCCCTGCCGGCCTATTGCCGATATTCCCAGCGGGATATCCAATTGATCCGCGTCCGGCAATCGCACCAGGTGGAGATGCTACGTTGATTAAATACCTAACTGATAAAGGCGTTGCTGTTATTGGTTCAGGATTTAGCACGCAAGCATGGAACCTTGATGAAGCAGTAAAGACCAACGTTGAACTAATTGGAATCTTTAAGGCTAAGTTCCCAACAACTAAGAAAGTCGTTGCTTGGGGTTACTCAATGGGTGGCGGAATTACTCAGGCGCTCGCTGAACAACACCCTGAATTGCTATCTGCAGCAGGCGTAATGAACCCAGTTGATTCATGGAATGCACAAAGCAAGTACTTAGTTGACATGCTCTGGCTCATGAAGACTTGGTTCGATCCATCAATCAAGCTAACTGGCTACGCCGCAGGTGTTGCTGGCGATATGCAGATGATTCAAGATCTAGGTAAATACCTACTTATCTTGCAATCACTACAAGCTGGAGTTGCAACTGGCGCATGGCCAACAACTTCAAGTGCATCAGGTAAGGCGCTACAAGCTGCTGGAATTCCATCACGCAGCGCGCTCTTGATGATCGGTCGCCTATCAGGCATCAGCTCAACTAGCTCATCATTCGATGGTGTGACTGGTCCAGCAGGTGCTGCAGCAACCGCATGGCCGCTTGCTTATGCACCTGCTCTCGGAACTCTCGAGAACATTGCAGCAGTTCTAGGTTATGCACTTCTTGGCGCGCGCGATATGCAGACCAAGATGGGTGGAATCAGCTTTGATAATTCAAAGACTGATTACGCCAAGCAGCTAAGCGATGAAGATCGCACCGTTTACAACGCTGGTCTAAGTGGAAACACAGCGATCGCCGGAATGTTGCAAACGCTTAGCCCACTTAACCCAGATGCACCACGCATTAAGGGTGAGGCTGCAGCTGTAGCTAAATCTGCTTCAACGATGTATCAGAACACTGGCAAGATTAAAGTCCCAACAGTGATGATGATTGCACAGAACGATCCAGTAGAACCTGCCGGAATCGTTCAACGTATCTCTGATATGTATGAAGAAGAATATGCAGCGCAGAAAGCAGCTGCGCTAAAGGCTTCACAGAAGAGTGGTGCCTACACAGCTCCTGTTCGTAAGTTGCAGGTTTTGTGGAGCATTACTCCTAAGAAGTGGTCTAAGTTCAATGCTGACGGAACTCCAATTTCTATTGCGGGAACTCCTGGCACAGGACATACCAACTTCTCAGCATCACATTACAAGGTGTTAATCGACACCATGCTTTCTGCGGCTACCAATGGCGAACTGCCATGGAGCGGCGGACAGCTATCGAAGGTACGTAACGCAAAATACCTTGTAATCGATCGCGATACACAATATCCATGGATGAAGTACTACACCAACAACTAAACGCGTTGGTTAAGTAAAGATCCTAAGAGACAGGGGTCGTGCGAAAGCGCGGCCCCTGTCTCTTTTTCATAGTAAAAGGTGCAACGGGTACCCTTAACCACTATGAAGATCAAATCAGCGCAAGAGATGTTTGATCTTGGTAAGAAAGTTGGCGGAGAACTTCGCGCCGGGGATCTGATTCTTCTAAATGGCCCGCTCGGCGCCGGCAAAACCGTACTTGTTCAAGGCATAGGTGCAGCGCTGGGATTTACCGATGTCACTTCACCCACCTTTGTTATCTCGCGCATTCATAAAGGCCCTCTGTCGCTAATTCATGTTGATGCTTATCGCTTACTCGAAAGCGGAAACGCCGCACTTTATTTAGATGATCTAGATCTAGATACCTCGCGCGAGAGTGCGGTAACAGTTATCGAATGGGGTGGAGCCGAATCTGCCCGCCTTTCGGAAGATCGCTTGGAAATTGAAATTGATCGCAGCGAAGAGGAACGAGAAGTAAGTGTTCGCGCGATTGGCTCGCGTTGGGCGGGGTTCAAAATATGACGATTTCACTTGCCATAGATACCGCGACATCACGGACGATCGTTGGAATCCTTGATGACAGCGAAGTTTTATTTGAAGGGTTTCATGATGGTGCAACTGAACATGGCTTTGCGATTACTGAACTTGTGGCCAACGCTTTGGAAATTTGCCCAAACCCAGATCAAGTAGTTGTCGGTATGGGACCTGGCCCATTTACCGGTCTAAGAGTTGGCATAACTTTTGCTCATACTTTTGCATTGGCGCGTGAAATTCCAGTTATCGGCGTTTGTTCACTGGATGCTATTGCTGTTGATCAACGCGAATACACAGTTGCCATAGATGCGCGCCGGAAAGAGATTTACTGGGCAAGTTATAAAGATGGAAAGAGAATTGCTGGCCCCGAAGTCAGCAAACCTGCCGAGATTGAGAATTTCATCATCGATCAGTACCCAGATATTAAGAAGTTAGTTGCGCTAAGTTCTTCACAAAATACTTCTGAACCAATGTATTTACGTCGCCCGGATGCGGTTCCTACAGCGGAGCGCAAATGATTAACTACCGCGCTGCGATTCAATTAGACCTACCTGTTTTAGTTTCCATGGAGCGAGTTTTATTTGCTGACTCACCTTGGTCGATGGGGCAATTTAAAGAAGAATTTAAAGGCGTTCCTAGCTCACGATATTTTATGGTTGCAACAAACGATGACGACCAGATCGTTGGTTACGCCGCGGTTCTTGTTGTAGCACCTGGCGTTGAGGCGGATGTTTTAACAGTTGCAGTTCTGCCGCAATACGCGCGGCAAGGCATTGCCACTGAGTTCATGGCTGAGCTCGAGAAGTGGTCGTTGGAAAAGCAGGCTTCGGCGATGATGCTTGAAGTGGGAGTTGCTAATACTGCGGCAATCGCCTTGTATGAAAAGTTGGGTTATCAAACAATCGCAACGCGCAAGGGCTATTACGGCGCTGGGTTAGATGCCTTTGTAATGCGTAAGGAGTTTGGCGCATGAGCGAACCAATTGTCTTAGGAATCGAAACTTCATGTGATGAAACGGCAATTGGCATTGTCCGCGGCCGAACGTTGCTGGCAAATGTGATCGCATCTAGCGTTGATGAACATGCTCGATTTGGTGGAGTTGTACCTGAAATTGCCAGCCGCGCGCATTTAGAAGCAATGCTGCCTAGTATTGAAAAGGCTGTTAAAGATTCCAAGATTTCGCTCAAAGATATTGATGCGGTTGCCGTAACCGCTGGCCCAGGATTAGTTGGCGCTCTTTTAGTAGGCGTTGCATCAGCAAGTGGTTTAGCACTCGGACTTGGAAAACCTTTATATGGTGTAAACCATTTAGCAGCGCACGTCAGCGTTGATTTCTTAACACATGATCAACCAATCGATCCAACAATTGCGCTATTAGTTAGCGGTGGACACTCATCGCTTCTGCAAGTAGATGACATCACTTCATCAATTACAAAACTTGGTGCAACGATGGATGATGCTGCAGGCGAGGCTTTTGATAAAATTGCCCGCGTTATGGGGCTCGGTTTTCCTGGAGGTCCAGCAATTGATCGCACCGCCCAATCTGGTTCGCCAACTGCTATCGATTTTCCACGCGGCTTAACCACGAGCAATGACTGGGCAACGCGTCCTTATGATTTTTCTTTCTCGGGGCTAAAGACAGCGGTGGCTCGTTATCTAGAAAGTACTCCAGATTATGCAAAGGCCGATGTCGCCGCTTCATTCCAAGAATCAATCGTTGATGTACTTCTGCAGAAATCACTTGCGGCATGCAAAGCCACCGGAATTGATTCACTTGTTATCGCCGGGGGAGTCGCCGCTAATTCACGACTTCGCGCAGTAGCCGAGCAACGCTGTGCCAAAGCGGGTGTCCGTCTGCGGATTCCAAGCCCAGCCCTTTGCACCGATAACGGGGCGATGGTCGCCGCCCTTGGCTCTCTTATGGTCGCCGCCGGCCGCGCCCCAGGACCGCAGGCCTTCGACGCCGAGTCCTCGCTGCCCGTGGAGCGCATAGCCCTTTGATTTGCTAGGCCAATTGCAAATCAACGCTTTGATTTGCTGGCGGGAATAACGCCCCATAGGCTAAGCGTTAGCACTCTAGGCCTGAGTCTGCTAATTCGGCGTCCGGCCCAAAGAGGAAGTTTTATCCGTAACAACTAGTTAAAAGGAGTACCACCATGGCAGTAGCCATTAAGCCACTCGAAGATCGCATCGTAGTTAAGGCCTCAGAAGCCGAGACAACCACAGCTTCAGGTCTTGTTATCCCTGATACTGCAAAAGAGAAGCCACAGGAAGGCACAGTTGTTGCCGTAGGTCCTGGTCGTTTCGATGACGGCGTTCGCGTTCCTATGGATGTCAAGGTCGGAGACGTTGTTCTCTACAGCAAGTACGGCGGAACTGAAGTTAAGTACAACAACGAGGAGTACCTCGTACTTTCAGCCCGTGACATTCTCGCTGTAATCGAGAAGTAATAATGGGAAAAATTCTTGAATTCGACGAGCATGCTCGTCGCGCAATGGAGCGCGGAGTAAATATCCTCGCTGACACGGTCAAGGTAACGCTTGGTCCTAAGGGACGTAACGTTGTTATCTCAAAATCTTTTGGCGCACCAACTATCACAAACGATGGCGTGACAATTGCTAAAGAGATCGAACTTTCAGATCCAGCAGAAAATATGGGCGCACAGCTCGTAAAGGAAGTTGCGACAAAGACCAACGATGTTGCCGGTGACGGAACAACAACTGCAACCGTGCTTGCACAAGCAATGGTTAAAGAAGGCCTGCGCAACCTAGCCGCTGGCGCACAGCCAATGGATCTAAAGCTTGGTATCGAAGCAGCAGTTGCTGCCGTATCTGCACGACTTGCTGAAAATGCAACTGTCGTAAAAGACAAGGCGCAGATCGCTGACGTTGCAACAATCTCTGCCCAAGATCGCGCTATTGGCGAGCTAATCGCTGAAGCGATGGATAAGGTCGGCAAAGATGGTGTAATCACCGTTGAAGAAGCATCAACTACAGCGCTCGAACTCGAGTTCACTGAAGGTATGCAATTCGATAAGGGTTACATCTCTCCATATTTCGTAACTGATCAAGATCGCATGGAGGCAATCCTTGAGGATGCTTTCGTGTTGATCTCGGGCAACAAGATCTCTGCGCTCGCAGAGTTGCTGCCAGTTCTTGAAAAGGTTGCGCAAGCCAACAAGCCGCTTTTGATCATCGCTGAAGATGTGGAAGGCGAAGCGCTTTCAACTCTCGTTGTAAACCGCATGCGCGGAGTCTTTACTTCCGCTGCAGTTAAGGCGCCTGGATTCGGTGATCGTCGTAAGGCGATGTTGCAAGATATTGCAATCTTGACCGGTGGAACCGTTATCTCAGCCGAAGTCGGCATGAAGCTAGATCAAGTAAATATTGAAGATCTCGGCAAAGCCCGTCGCATCGTTATCACTAAAGATGCAACAACCATCGTTGATGGTGCAGGGGATAAGGCAGTTGTTGCTGCCCGCGTCTCTGAGATCCGCAACGAGATCGCTAACACCGACTCTGACTGGGATCGCGAAAAGCTACAAGAGCGAGTTGCAAAACTTGCCGGTGGCGTTTGCGTTATCAAGGTTGGCGCACACACTGAAGTTGAGTTGAAAGAGAAGAAGCACCGTCTAGAAGATGCAATCTCCGCAACTCGTGCCGCCGTTGAAGAAGGCATCGTTATTGGTGGAGGCGCAGCACTTGTGCATGCCGCCGATTCACTCGAAGGCGATCTCGGATTCTCTGGCGATAAGGCAGTTGGCGTTCGCTTAGTTCGCAAAGCTTGCGATGAACCACTTCGTTGGATAGCCGAAAACGCTGGCCTTGAAGGCTACGTTGTTGTTTCCAAGGTGCGCGCACTTAAGGCTAATGAAGGCTTTAACGCAGCAACCGATGTCTACGGCGATCTTGCAAAAGATGGCGTAATCGATCCAGTTAAAGTAACTCGATCAGCGCTAGCCAACGCAGCTTCTATTGCGGCGATGTTCATTACAACTGAAGCAGTTGTATACGAACGTCCGGCTGAAGAAGTTGCCGATGCTGCTGGTGGACATGGTCACTCACATGGACCTGGTGGTCACAGCCACTAGTTTTAAATTTGGCCGTAGAACTAGCCAATTAATCCAGACAACTCTCAGATAACCCTTTCGCCATTACGGCGGAGGGGTTATCTCTTTTCTCGGAATTTTTTATCACCCCAAGTGATCACCTGGGCACTGGACTGGAAGTATGATGATCACCTTATAGGGGTCACCCCTTAGAAACTTGAGATATGAGGATAAATTGAAACTTTCAGCCATTTGGAGCGCGCTTACGAATCGCCAAATAATTTCCAAAATTGCCGCACTCACCCTCTTGGCCCCAATTTTCCTTGCCGCGTCTCCGACCGCTAACGCCGCCGACACAGTGGTTTCGACAGCAATAGATCGCACGTCAAGTGATGAGGGATATATCAACCCAGGTCCCAATTCAACGAACACAAATTACGAATCTGGTTTCTACATCATCGATGCAGGTGCGCATACCGGAACTACAACCCAATCGATTAATCAAGGCATTAAGCCCTACGGATTGGTCTACGCACTCGTCAAGGCTAAAGTTCCAGTTCAGTGGGTAATTAAGTCGAATAAACCAGGGCTAAGTTCGACCCTTGGAAATAACGCCCCCGATATTTCGCAATTCGATTGCGATGGACCAGGATCAACTTACTCCGCTAAAGATTACATATCTGGCGCATTTGTAGTTTCAAAAGATTTCGCTGCTCAAGCAAAACCAATTATTGATTCTTGGAAAACAAGTTATCCAGGATTAACGGTCGATGGTCCTTGCACAAATACGCCAGCCTCTGCTTTCCCAGTGTTTGCAACTATCAAATCTTGGCCAAGAGCAATTTTAGATACCCAAAACGGTGCTGTCGCGGTTACCTATTATACAAACGCGGGAATCGCACAAGGTTCGACTACTGATGCCAATAACCCGCCTGCGTACCGATTTGCTTCACCGTCACAGCTCACACCATGCGATGACATGTACATAATGCCTCACGCGGATCCCACATATGCAACACATTCGGGCCTTATTAACTTTGTAAACAACGGCGGCGATTTTTACGCATCTTGCCACGCCGTAAGTGTGGTCGAAAACATCAAATATCCAGTGGGCCATGCAAACGCTGGAACTTTAGCCATGAACTTTTTAACCACCAACGGCATGGTTCTTTACAGCGCCCACGATAAGCAAGGTTCTCCGGCTTACTCTTACGGAGATTCTGTGACTGCTGGCGATCCGGTTGCCCAGTTCATTGGTAAAACTGACTTGGCAACCCAAGCCGGTTCTGAGCAGATATTTTTACCGAGCAAAGTTTCGGGTAGTGGGTCTCAATGGCGACCTCAAACAAAGGTAGTTGTTTATGATCCAACGCAAGGAAATGTGGATACAGGATCTGTTGTATCAAACCCAAAAAATGCCGCGGCATCCCTCGTATATGGCCCTGCATTCGGTGATATCAATAAAGGTTTGGTTATGTATCAAGGTGGTCACTCTGTGGCTAAAGGAACAGCAGACGATGTAGCCGCACAACGTGCATTTTGGAATTTCCAGTTATTAGCTGCTGTCAGTAGCAGCGCAGTTCCTTCAGCCTCTGATAGAACTCCAACGGTTGTTATGACAGAAAGTTCGACCGTTGCGGCATCAGTAAAATCTACAATCCCGGTCTCGGGATACGCAGTTGGTGGTTCCGGAAGTTATCGATATTCGTGGGCCTCTTCATGTTTTACTGCAGCAGGCGCCGCAACTTTAAGTGGCACATTTGCGAACGCTTCATCATCGGATACTTCTTTTACGACTCCTGATGTTGCGGGTCAAATTAGTTGTAATTTGACCTTAACCGTCATTGATACTTGCGGTAGATTCTCATTCGGTTATCAAACGATTTCAGTGGCGCCCACCGCCAATCTACGAATTACACAAACTCCAAGCGGTTCCCTTGCTTCAAATGCAGCAGTCATCTACACCATTGTGGTTACAAACGATGGTGCAATTGCGGGAACTACAACGGGGGATGGAAACTATGCAAGTTCGGTGAAATTAACTTCTCTAATTCCATCAAATGCCACATTTAATTCGGTATCAATTTCAGGTTCGGCGCCAACTGGTGCAACGTGCAGCGCAACGACAGTAGGTGGCGTCGCGGCAGTGGTCTGCGACCTCAAGGAAATGACCGATGAGCAATCAGTGACTGTAATTCTCTCACTTCAACCTAAAGGTCCCGGCGCTCTCAAAAATACTGTTGCAGTAACGACACTTTCATTTGATAGTGATTTATCAGATAACGTCGATGCTGATTCGGTGACAATTACCGAAGATGTGACAGTTACACCTTCGATATCTATAACCAAAACTCCTAGCGCTCAGCAAGTTGCAAATGGCGGAAAAGCTTCATTTAAAATTACAGTCACTAATTCGACAACTGGTGGAGATATCACTCTCACCAATATTACTCTTACCGACAATTTCAACACCGGTGGTCAGTTAACTTGTATCGAAGCAGGCAATCCAGTATTTAATGCAGCAGCAACGGGGGCAACTTACGTAATTCCAAAGCTTGCTCGAGGAACTTCTTGGGAAGCCGCATGCACTATTATCGGTGTCACGGCTACTGGTACCAATACCTTATTAGGTTCCGGCACGTACAACGGCGTTAACTATTCCGCCACTTCAGGTGCGGTAAGCGTGACCAAAGCGACCTCTGCCCTTCAAATTACTAAAGAGGAATCAGGCGTCCTAAAACCTGGAAGTCTAATAACTTATAAAATCACCTTGAATAACAACACTGGTGCAACTGCAACAAATGTGGTTCTTGCGGATATCTTGCCGCTTGGAGTCAAGGTCGAATCAGTTACCGCAACCAACGTTGATACTTCTGTGCAAGAGACTGCAACCGCGGCAGTCATAGCTTGGGATAAATTCAGTGCGCTTAATACTTCTTCCCAGGGTTGGATATCGTCCAGTTCGTGGACTGCTACGAAATCTGGATCCGCGGTTGTGGAGCTTGCCACTTCCAGTAATACGACTGGTTTAGGTGATCCATTTACTTCAGAGCGAAACTCATTGATGTTAAAGGCGTCACCGACAGAAACCGCTTACGAATCCCGCACCGTAACTCTAAATTCTAGCTATAAGACTGTCACCGTTATTTTTGAATGTTCCAGCCAATCAAGTGGGCCAACATTAAAGGTTTCTATGGGCGGTACAGATATTTACAATGGAAAATGTAAGAGTTCTCGAGAGCAAATCGCAGCGGTAGTTCCATCTTCCGTTTTTGCCACCGCTGGTGGTAAGGCGCTCAAATTTGAATTGGTCGCGAACACTTGGTCAGGCGTGAAAGCGCTATTTATCGATGATGTTTTTGTAATCGGTGGATATAAAGCAACCGATCAATTTGTATCTGGGCTAATTTCTCAGCAAGGCTTGGTTTCAGGATGGACAGAAGTTGATACGGACAATCGCTTGGACGTTCGCTCGATGGCTTCTAGCACTAGCAATAAATATGGCTCTTACGTTAGATTTACAGGAACGGGCAGTTCAAAAACGGCAACCTTAGAGTCATCTTTTTATTACGATCCTGCAAAGTATTCCGGCCTCACTTTTGCCTTTACTTGTTCAAGATCAAAAGATTTTGGGGATTCAGATTACTTACAGTTCAAAATGGGTACAAAAGAATTAATGAAAGAGAAGAAAGACAATAGCTATTGCGAAAAATCTTCTTCAACCACTTCTGATAATTCATACTTCAAATTAAAAACGTTGCCAGTCTCTCAAGGAGATCTCCCAACAACAGCTGGAAATGTAAAGTTACTTTTTACTTTCTATTCAAAGAAAGATATCGCGATAGATGATTTCTACGTCTTGGTGCGAGAAAAAGGTTCATCTTCAACACAGGTCAGCTATTCAACGCTAACGCAAGCTCTTGCCGGCCCGTACACTTTGACATCAGGACAGGCGAAAGAAATTTCTTATACCGTTCGTGTCGATTCACCATACCCTTACAGCTACTTAACTGGCTTGGTAAATTCGGCCTCGGTTACCTCAACGCAACAAACCAACCCTTCATACTCAGTGATCTCGACGCCTTTCACGGCCCCTAAACTTGCCGTAACTAAAACCTCCGATAAATCAGTTGTTGCATCAGGCGGCACAGTGATTTATACCTACTCGGTAACAAATAACGGAACTGTCGGTTCAACAATTGACACGATCACGGTAACCGATGAAGGTTGTGGCACCGTTACTGGTCCAAATAAACTAGGAGATACTTCTACAACACTCTCTGCGGGTAAAACCTGGCGATACACATGTACATTGACGGGACTTAATTCAGATACCTCCACCGTGGTGACAGTCTCCGGAACAGATAATTCGGGCGACCCTCAAACCGATGATGACAGCCTTGCCATAAAGGTTTCGTTACCAGGCTTAACAGTTTCGGTAAACCCAGCTTCTAAGAGTATTTATGCAGGTAACACAGTTTCATATACCTATTTGGTGCAGAACACCGGAAACGTGTCCTTGAAAAATGTGGGAGTTACAGCGGCTAATTGTCCAAATACTAGGTACAAATCCGGTGACCCAAACGGAGATTTGGAACTTGAAGTTGGTGACACTTGGACATTTATTTGTACCACAAGTGCAATTGCATCATCTCAAACATCACAAAGCGTGATCGCCCATGGCGTCGATGTAGTTACTCTTGCAACGGAATCTTCAACTGCAGTAAATGTTGCGGTGACAGTTTTTAACCGACCTAAATTGTCGATTACGAAGACTGTTAAAAATACCGGGACAGGTCCGTCCGGACCGGCAAGTTCAATTTCAGTCGTAGCAGACAATACGATCACTTATGAATATGTAGTAACAGTTGAAACTTCAAGCGTTTCATCTGTCAGAGTAAGCGATAACGGATGTGCGGTTTCAACCACGCCAAGTACAGGTGATACTGGTAGTGATTTAGTTTTGGCAACGAGCGAAACTTGGCACTTCACTTGCGTAGCCGGAACTTTGAAATTTAGTGACACGTCAATAGCTTCAGTCTCGGGAGTAGATGGGCTAGGCAGCCGAGTTCAAAGCGATACCGCAACGACTACAGTTGAAGTAATCGCTCCAGAACTATTACTTTCAGTTACTCCGACAAAAGAATACATTCTCAATGGCGCTAATGAAGTGTACAACTACGAAATTAACAACATTGGCGGTGCCGCTTTCACTGGGTTCTCAAGCGTTACTGATTCAAATTGTTCCATTTCACTTTCTGGTGCAGGAACCCATGCTCTGGCACCGGGAGAAAAGTGGCAATTCACTTGCAGTAAGGCAGCAAGTGGAACTTCCATGCTCAGCGAGTTCAATGTTGTTGGTACCTACTCGTTAGGTAGTTATTCCCCAGAGACAGCAACAGCAATGGTTTTTGTGATGAGTCCAATTATGACTGTTCAAAAACTTGCCAAGGTTTTCAAAGGAACTACTTCTGAAACTCGCACAGCTACTTTCTCGCCTTCTGTAACAGCGGCGGTTGGAGATACCATCGTCTTTAAGTACATCGTCACTGGTGGAGAAGCTTCCGTTCCAGAAATTGCAGGAATAAACGCAATTGTCTTGACAGCAATAAGTGACAACGACTGTCAGATTTCAACATTTGCACAAGTAAAATCTGATCGCTACAACGTGGGTGACTCGAATAACTCTGGTTCGATCGATAAAGATGAACCATGGGAATTCACATGTACTGCAAAGGCATCAGTTACATCTAATTCGGTTACCCCGAATGTGCCAATCGCATCTCCAGTTACGTTGGAAGCGACAACAGTTCTAGAGACCGATACAGCAGGAATTGGCCTTCGAATGGCTGGCTTTAAGCCGACTCGCGACAAATTCAAATCATCGGCAACTGCCACTATAACTATCGACTCCACATTGGAGCCTCCCAGTCATAAGTTCTCCATATCTAAGGCGATTACGCAGTTAAATTCAAGTGCTAAGAAATTAAGTGGGTCGCTTCCTGCAAAGAATTTATCGGAAACCGGTAGCGCAACTGTCACCATTGATACCTCAATTCTCAACTATTCGCTGAGTTATGACGCAAATGGGGGAAGTGGGTCGGCACCAGCAGCTCAATTTGGCAGCGGAAACATAAATGTTTCTGACCAGGGAGCGCTAACTAAAACGGGATACCAATTTGGTGGTTGGAACACGTTATCCGGAAACACTGGAACTGCTTATGCTGTTGGTTCTACCTATAACTTGATCGCAAACCAAACTCTTTACGCTGTCTGGCTCGGAAATGTTATTTATGATTCAAACGGCGCAGAAACTGGCACTGTCGGAACAGATAACACCAATTACATACCGGGCGCTACGGTCACGCTAACCGCATCTAGCCCAACTCTAGAAAAGACTGGTGCGACTTTCGCTGGTTGGAACACAGCCGCTGATGGTTCAGGCACTTCCTATCCGACATCTGGCAACTTTGCTTTTTCAGGTAACGTAACACTTTATGCAAAGTGGACAGTGACATTGGCGTATAACGTCAACACTGGTGCGACTGGCACACCACCATCTACTACAACTCATATTTTAGGTACTTCGCCAACCTTGCCTGATAAGTCGGTATCAATGGCAAAGACTGGTGAAACTTTTATTGGTTGGAATACCAATGCAGATCCAACTTTAGGTGAACAGTTTTTCGTAGGAGATCCTTATCCAAATATTGATGCCAATACGATGCTCTACGCGGTTTGGACAAATACCCCAACTTATTTAATTACCTACGATGGAGATTCTGCGACTGCGGGATCAGTGCCAACCGATTCCAGAAATTATTTAGCAGCAGCTACAGCGACTTTAAAGAGCAATACAGGTAACCTTCAGAAAACCGGCTATATTTTCTCTGGTTGGATTTGCAATACCGTCAGTTACGCAGAAGGCGCCAGCCTCACAATGGGTTCGGCAAATGTAACTTGTAAAGCAAACTGGGTTGCCGATGGTTCAGGCGGCGGCGGTGGGGACGGTTCGAGCGGAGGAAGTTCTGGTGGAGGTTCAGTTGTAACCCTTCCGGTCATTACCTTTAATCCAAATTACGCTGGACCAACCGCTACAACTCAAAGCGCTAGCGGAACAGTTAAGTTGAATCCAAATACATTCGTCCGTCCTGGATTCACATTTAAGGGTTGGGCAAAGTCCCCGACTGGAGCCGTGGATTATCTTGATGGCGCAAATATTGATTTAACGGGAAATATAACCCTCTATGCAGTTTGGGAAGAAGTCAAAAGCCCTACCCCAACTCCGGTGGCTGCAGGCCCGGTTGCGGTTACTTTTAACTCTAATTGCCAGCCTATGGTAACTGAGAAACAAGTAAATGGTGGAAAGATAAAACTCAACACCAATACCTTCACATGTTCTGGAAATAAATTTATTGGCTGGTCTACCTCTCCAAGCGGAAAAGTTGAATATATGGACGGTGCCATCTTTAATTTTGTATCCGCCACAACTCTCTATGCGATTTGGGAGCCAGTGGCTGTTGCACCAATAATTAATAAGGGCGAACTTCGCTTCGAAGTATTTTTCGGAATGAATTCAGTGGTAATAACAGCCACAGAATTAAAGAAGATTAAAGACCAAGCCAAAATCATCAAGGCCAAAGCTGGCAGCAAGGCGAAGATAAATGTTCTTGTTGAAGGTTGGGTACAACCAAATAAGAATCCAGGTAATATCGCCTTTCTTTCAAAATACCGCGCAAAGCACGTTGTTTTAGAACTACAAAAGGCAGGTGTCAAAGCAACTTATAAAGAGTTATACAAGGGACTTGGTCCAGATAACTTGCCAAAGGCGCGTCACGCTTCCGTGATCGTCACCTGGAGTAAATAGTCTAAATAAAATCCCCCGCACTCAATGAGTACGGGGGATTTTTATTTCTCGATTAGGGGGCTAATCAGGAAGCTTCGTAAATTGTTGGTTCTTCCTTGCCAAGCAGAACTGCGCGATCATCTTCAGAGAGACCGCCCCAGATTCCGTAAGGCTCTTGCACTGCAAGTGCATGTGCGCGGCATGCTGCGATAACCGGACATGTTGCGCAAACAGCTTTAGCGGCGTTCTCGCGATTACGTCTACGTGGACCGCGTTCGCCATCTGGATGGAAGAACATTTCGGCAGGAAGATCGCGGCAGGCGCCTTCGTACTGCCATTCCCAGTGATCTGCGATTGGAAGCGGTAGACGTGATAGTTCGGCCATGATCTGCTCCTTGCCTTGTTGAATAGCCCAACCATACAACCGCGCCATAGGTTGTTCAAGTACCTAACGCGCCAGAAGTTGTTCGTTTCGTCACCCTTTGAGCGCATTTCAAGTGGTGAGGTGGCCCAGTTCACGCCACGATAGGGCCATGGAAGAGCTTCTGACCGTGGCAGCTGTCGCCCGCCAGATAGGCGTGGCGCCCGCGACCCTGCGGACCTGGGCTCGCCGCTATGGCCTTGGGCCTTCTAGCCACGAAGCCGGTGAACATCGCAAATACTGCGCCAGCGATTTAGCGAAGTTAACGTTAATGCGCCGACTGATTTCAGCCGGAGTTGCGCCCGCAGATGCCGCCGAACAAGCGCTGGCACATAAGGGCGAAGTCAAAGTTGAAAAGTTATTAAAGAGTTTTGAAGTCCGCGAAGATGTTGTCGCAGCCGTAGTGAAAGCGGCAAATTCGCTTGATCGAAATTTCGTTGAGACTATCCTGCGTAAAGACATTGAAAAATATGGGGTTATCGAAAGTTGGCAAGAAGTTATTGTGCCGGTCTTGGTAATTGTTGGAGATGCTTGGGAAGAAACCAGAACCGGTATTGAAATCGAACATTTACTATCCGAGACTATTACTTCAATTTTGCGCGAGCGTTCCAAGCAATTAAAGACGCCGGTAAATTCTCGCCCTGTTTTATTGGCATCAGTCGGTGAGGAACTACATTGCCTGGCTTTGCACGCTCTTCATGCCGCATTAGTTGAAGCAAAAATTGATTGCCACTTCTTGGGTGCAAGAACTCCACTGGAAGCGCTCGCCAGCGTTGTAACTCGGAGCGCCCCACCAGCAGTTTTTCTCTGGGCGCAGTTGTCGAAAAATGGCGATCCAAAATTCTTCCGTGATATTCCAGCGATCCGTCCCGCACCACGATTTATCTTGGGTGGTCCAGGATGGGACCGCGACGAATGCGCAGAAGTGGCCTTTGCCGATGATCTAACGCTGGCTTGTGCGCAGATTAAGCAGGCAATCGGAGCCTAAAACTCAAGTTAGACTAGGGCGCTCAACCACAGTACGGAGGGCTCATGAGCAGCGATAACGACAAAGTCGCGATGCTCGGGCTGACTTACGACGACGTGCTCTTATTGCCAGATGCCTCCGAAGTCGTTCCTAGCGAAGTAAATACCGCCACCTGGTTGACCAGAAATATTTCACTTGCAGTGCCAGTTGTTTCATCGGCGATGGATACCGTCACCGAATCAAAGATGGCGATTGCAATGGCCAAGGCCGGCGGTATCGGAATCATTCACCGCAACCTGCCAATTGATGAACAAGTAACCCACGTTAAGTTGGTAAAGAACGTTGGTCTTGCTGGTGCAGCAGTAGGCGTTGGCGATGATGGCTTTGCACGCGCTCAGGCATTGATCGAAGCTGGCGTTGATGTTGTAGTTGTAGATACCGCACATGGACATCACCGTGCGGTTCTAGATGCGATCGAACGCATTAAGAAATTTTCACCAACGATCGAAATCATTGGCGGTAATGTCGCAACGCGCGCCGGGGCACAGGCGCTAATTAACGCAGGTGCAGATGCCGTAAAGGTTGGAGTCGGTCCCGGCTCTATCTGCACAACTCGCGTTGTTGCAGGTGTTGGTGTTCCACAAATTACCGCGATCATGGAAGCGGCTAAAGCATCTAACAAAGCAGGCATTCCGTTAATTGCAGATGGTGGGCTTCAATATTCAGGTGACATTGTTAAAGCAATTGTCGCTGGTGCTAATTCAGTAATGCTTGGTTCGCTTCTTGCAGGTTGTGAAGAATCACCTGGACAACTCGTTGAAATCGATGGCCGCAAGTACAAGGCTTATCGCGGTATGGGTTCACTTGGTGCAATGCAATCTCGCGGCGAACAAAAGTCATATTCCAAAGATCGTTATATGCAAGATGACGTTTTATCAGAAGATAAACTTGTTCCAGAAGGAATCGAAGGAAAGGTCGCCTACCGCGGCCCAGTTGCAGATGTGATACACCAACTCGTTGGCGGACTTCGTAGCGGAATGGGTTATGCAGGTGCACCTGATATCGAAACTCTGCGCCGCGAAGGTCGCTTAATTCAAATTACCGCAGCAGGGCTACAAGAAAGCCATCCACATGATGTCTTGCACGTTGCCGATGCCCCTAACTACAGCAAGAAGAGCTAAGGAAGGCCGCAATGGATATCGAGATCGCACCAGGAAAGCGCGCCCGCCAGGCTTACTCATTTGACGATATTGCAATTGTTCCAAGCCGTCGTACGCGCAACCCCGAAGATGTCTCAACTTCTTGGCAG
>JAHECV010000046.1 GCA_024641555.1 Candidatus Planktophila sp. | reverse complement strand
GTCCAACAACGGTTGCAGGTTGTGCCAAGCCAACTGCAAAAGCTCATGCTCCCGCCACGGTTAAGCAACCTACGACAGTGAATAAAAAATTGGCTAAGACTATGACCATCACAACAAACTGCGGGGTCATAACAATCGCTTTAGATCCGGCGGCGCCGCAGACGGTTACCAATATGGCAACTCTTGCTCGCGCAAAATATTTTGATAGCTCTTACTGTCACCGCCTAACGACCGAAGGTCTCTATGTTCTGCAATGCGGTGATCCATCAGCGCAGGGCAATGGTTCGCCAGGTTCTTGGAAGGGTTACAAAGACGAAAATCTTCCAACCAATAAAATTCTTACCTATCCCGCAGGAACAGTGGCCATGGCTAACTCTGGGCCAAATACCAACGGCAGCCAGTTCTTCTTGGTTTATAAGGACACAACTTTGCCTGCGAGCTACACGATTTGGGGAAAGATTAAGACTGGACTGCCGCTCTTATTGCGAATCGAAAAGGTGGGCGCTTACAAAGTAGATCAGACATCAGGAAACGCTTATTACACAGGCGATGGATATCCAGTGCAACCAATTGAAATTAAATCGGTAACTGTTCGTTAATTAATTTGTATTAATGATTTTAAATGCTTCAGCGATCCGGCCTTCAGGTAGCCCGCCCATTCCAGCGTTACGTTGACCCCACTCGCGAACCATATTTTCTAACTCTTTATTATGCGCTGTCTGTGAAGCGTGGGAATGCAACGCTTTCATCTTCAGTTCAAAGGTATCGGTGATATCCACCCAGTGATCAGGGTTGGCAAAACCCATCATCCAAACTTCTTTAACGCGATGTGGTTGCAGACCTTCGTCATCTAGCAAATCGGTAAAGGCAAATGGATTTCGTGCATCTGGATAAACTGCTTGAATTGCCGCTTCTCCTGCAGCTAAATGATCTGGATGGCTCGCTCCGATGCGATCCCAATTGCGCTCTGGCGATTGGCAGACCATGCGATCTGGTTTGCTGATACGAATCTGACGAACGATATCTTTACGAAGTCCCAGAGTCGGTTCGAGATGTCCATCAACATAATTTAGAAAAGTAATATCGGTAACGCCGATCGCAGCACCTGCGGCGCGTTGTTCGCGTTGGCGGATTGCTGGCATTTCTTCTTTGGTAAATCCTGATTCTTCGCCACCTTGATCGCCGTTGGTGCAAAAGACATAGGACACCTCAATGCCCTCTTTGACCCATTGCGCGATAGTTCCTGATGCGCCGAAATCTGAGTCATCGGGATGTGCGTTGATGACCAATACGCGCTTAATTTCTGAATTTGGTAGCGGCTCCATGACAGTCAAGCCTAATAGACTCCGCGCCATGGTTGATACGCAAGAGCTACTGGCGGGGCTTAATCCGCAGCAGCAGAAAGCGGTCATTCACGAAGGCGCACCACTTTTAGTTGTGGCAGGTGCCGGATCTGGCAAGACGCGAGTGCTCACACGTCGCATCGCCTATTTGATGGCGGCTCGTTCCGTTAAACCATACGAAATTTTGGCGATCACCTTTACCAATAAAGCAGCGGGTGAGATGAAAGATCGCGTTACCGAACTAGTTGGGCCAATTGCAAAATCTATGTGGGTCTCAACTTTTCACTCAGCTTGCGTGCGCCTGCTGCGCCAAGAAATCGAGCGCTTGGGATACAGCAGCACTTTCAGTATCTACGACTCCGCTGATTCACAGAAGTTAATTTCACGTGTAATGGAGACGCTCAATCTCGATCCCAAACGCTATCCCGCACGCCAATTTCAATCTCTGATTTCTAACGCCAAGAACGAACTTCAAACGCCTTATCAATATTTGTCGGCGGCGCAAAACCAATTCGAGACGATCGTGGCCGATGTTTACACCATGTATGAAAAACGTCTGGCGCAAGCTAATGCTTTAGATTTTGACGACCTCATCATGAAGACTGTGCAGGTATTGCAGCAGTTCCCTGAAACCAAGGCGCGCTTTCGTTCGCGCTTTCGCCACATATTGGTCGACGAATACCAGGACACCAACCATGCTCAATATGTTTTGGTTAAAGAACTCACCGGCACCGAAGGTGATGGTTTCCCTGTAGCCGAGCTATGCGTTGTTGGCGATGCCGATCAATCAATCTACGGTTTCCGTGGCGCAACGATCCGCAACATTTTGCAGTTTGAAGTCGACTATCCCAACGCTGCCACCGTCTTGCTCGAACAAAATTATCGTTCTACACAAAACATCCTAAACGCGGCTAACGCAGTTATTACACAAAATGAATCTCGTAAAGAGAAGAATCTATGGTCAGATGCAGGTGCAGGTGCACCGCTGGTTGGTTATGTCGCCGAATCCGAATATGACGAAGCCGAATTCATAAAGTCAGAGATTCGCTCACTGCAAGATATGGGCTACTCCAATCCAGGAGATACCGCGGTTTTCTATCGCACCAACGCCCAGTCTCGTATTTTCGAGGAAATCTTTATGCGCGCTGCCATTCCTTATAAAGTCGTGGGCGGCCTGCGATTCTACGAACGTAAAGAAGTTAAAGATCTACTAGCTTATTTAAGAGTTCTTTCTAATCCTGATGACGAAGTCTCACTGCGCCGAATAATTAACTTTCCTAAACGGGGCATTGGCGATCGTGCTTTAGAAGAAGTTGAAATCTTTGCGCAGGCAAACGGCATATCTTTCTGGCAGGCGTTATTGCGCATTACTGAGGCGACGGCAGTTCCCAATAAGGCCGCGCACTCAATCGGAGTTTTTACTTCAATGCTTACCGCGCTTTCAGTTTTGGTTGAAGCAAAGACCAAACCATCAGTGATCATCGAAGCCGTCCTTGAGCAATCCGGTTTGCTAACCGAACTCGAAGCCAGCACCGATCCACAAGATGAAGTACGTGTTGAGAACTTAAAGGAACTTGTTTCCGCGTCAATGGAATATGAGGAGCGTCCCTTTGAAGAACTAGGTGAAGATGAAGAGATATCACTCTCTGGATTCCTCGAAAAAGTTTCGCTTGTCGCAGATGCCGACGAAATACCTGATGGTGAAGACCACGGGGGAGTAGTTACATTGATGACGCTACACACCGCCAAAGGTTTGGAATTTCCAACGGTATTTCTTACCGGGATGGAAGACGGAATCTTTCCGCACGCTCGCACCTTGGATGATCCCAAAGAGATCGAAGAAGAACGCCGCTTGGCATATGTTGGTTTAACGCGCGCTGAAAAACGACTCTATATTTCGCGCGCGGAATACCGTTTAACTTTTGGAACTCCTAAATACAACCCGGGTTCACGTTTCTTAGATGAGATTCCAACCGACTTAATTGAATGGAAGAACCAAACACGTTCGTCATCTTCATCCGGCAACTCTGGGCTGCGCCGTCGCACACCAACAACTCCACCACCTCGCGCCACCGGTAAGAAATCTTCTGCGATGGTTCTGGAAGTCGGGCAGCGTGTGTCACATGACACATTCGGTCTCGGCACAGTAATTGCCCTAGCGGGGGAGGGCGATAAATCAGAGGCGACTATCAACTTTGGCCAGTACGGCGAAAAACGCCTCTTGTTGCGCTACGCGCCTGTGGTGGTTTTGTAGCCATTTGCAAGGATTAGGATTACCCCTATCCGCTAGCGCAAAGACGAGCTAGTAATTCTTCGAATGGTTGTTATCTGTGGATCTCTTTGAATATCAAGCACGTGACCTCTTTGAAAAGCACGGCGTACCAGTTTTAGCAGGCGCTGTCGCAACTACTGCAGACGAAGCCTTTGCTGCGGCATCTGCCATGGGTGGAAAAGTAGTTGTTAAGGCACAAGTAAAAGTCGGCGGTCGCGGAAAAGCAGGCGGCGTCAAACTTGCCGTTGATGCAGGCGATGCCAAAGAGAAAGCTGGCGCCATTCTCGGAATGGATATCAAGGGGCACACCGTTCACAAAGTGATGATCGCGCAGGCAGCGCCCATCGTTGACGAGTACTACATTTCAATTTTGTTAGATCGTTCCAACCGCACATTCCTGGTTATGGCATCTGTTGCCGGCGGAATGGATATCGAAGAAGTTGCACATACTGCACCTGAAAAACTTGCCAAGGTTCCGGTAACCGCCGTCGCTGGAATTTCAGCGGCTAAGGCAAAGGAGATCATCACAGAAGCAAAGTTTCCTTTAGATATTGCAGATCAAGTTTCCGACGTTCTTGTAAAACTCTGGGAAACTTTTCAATCTGAAGATGCAACTCTTGTTGAAATTAACCCGCTTGTTAAAACTGAAGATGGTCGCATCATCGCTCTCGATGGAAAAGTAACTCTCGATGACAATGCAGAATTTCGTCAACCATCGCATGAGGCGCTCGTTGATCACGACGCAGCAAATGCTCTGGAAGCCGCTGCTAAGGAAAAAGGCCTTAACTATGTAAAGCTCGATAACGGACAAGTCGGAATCATCGGAAACGGTGCTGGTCTAGTTATGTCGACTCTCGATGTAGTGGCATATGCCGGCGAAAAATTCGGTGGCATGCGCCCTGCGAACTTCCTAGATATCGGAGGTGGCGCATCTGCGCAGGTAATGGCTGATGGCCTTTCCATCATCCTGGGCGACCCAGATGTGAAGAGTGTTTTCGTAAATGTATTCGGTGGAATCACTGCCTGCGATGCTGTTGCAAATGGCATTGTGCAAGCCCTTGAACTACTTGGCGCTAAGGCAACTAAGCCAATCGTTGTACGCCTAGATGGCAACAACGTTCTTGAAGGTCGCGCGATTTTGAAGGCAGCCAACCACCCGTTGATTGAGCAAGCTGAAACTATGGATGGAGCAGCATCACGCGCTGCAGAATTGGCGGCCAAATAATGTCTATTTTTATTAATTCTGCGAGCAAAGTAATCGTTCAGGGAATGACTGGTTCTGAAGGAACAAAGCACACACGCCGTATGTTGGCATCAGGTACCAAAGTTGTCGGTGGAGTAACACCAGGTAAGGGCGGACAGGTCGTTGATATCGATGGCCACCAACTTCCAGTCTTTAATACTGTTGCTGAAGCAATGTCGGCAACTGGAGCAAACGTTTCCGTCGTATTCGTTCCACCTAAGTTTGCCAAGGCTGCGGTCATCGATGCGATCGATGCTCAGATGCCACTGGTTGTAGTGATCACTGAAGGAATTCCAGTTCATGATTCTGCATACTTCTACGCTTACTCAGTTCAAAAGGGAACAACTCAGATCATCGGGCCAAACTGCCCAGGTCTAATTAGCCCAGAACAATCAAATGTCGGAATTATTCCTGCAGATATCACCAAGCGCGGACCAATTGGATTAGTTTCAAAGTCCGGAACTCTTACCTATCAAATGATGTATGAACTCCGCGATATCGGTTTCTCAACTGCCGTTGGTATTGGTGGCGATCCAGTAATCGGAACCACGCATATCGATTGCTTAAAAGCTTTTCAAGATGATCCCGAAACAACTGCGATCGTAATGATCGGTGAAATCGGTGGCGATGCGGAAGAGCGCGCCGCAGCATTTATCGCTGAGTATGTAACTAAGCCGGTTGTTGGATATGTCGCCGGATTTACCGCTCCAGAAGGCAAGACCATGGGACACGCTGGTGCAATCGTTTCCGGGTCATCTGGAACTGCGCAAGCAAAGAAAGATGCACTTGAAGCCGCTGGTGTAAAAGTTGGCCAAACTCCAAGTGAAACTGCGCGCTTGATGCGCGCCATACTCGGTCGCTAATACTTAAATGTTGCAACGTGTCCTAGCGGTCTCGTTTGCACAAGTTTTGCGGAGCGTCTTTGTAATCCTGCTGCCACTGGCTTTCATTTCTCTGATCGCATGGGCGACAGCAGGAAGTATCACGGGAAATACCTCTGACCCAATTCGGGCCGCCATCTGGCTCTGGTTGGGAGCGCATCATCTGCCTTTTCATTTAAATGGCAGCACAATCGGTTATCTCTCATACCTTCCAATTGGTGCGATGTTGATTCCCTTTTTTGCATTACGCGCTGGCTTCGCAAAAGCGCTTAGCAAATTGCATGGCGATTTCCATAATGTAAATAGCGTTCGCACCATATTTGCCGGACAGTACGCACTGCTCGCCACAGTTCTCGCGCTCTTAAGTCGCTCCGCTACAGTTTCGCCACAGTGGTACTTAACTCCGGTCTTCACCTTTGTTATTGCTTATCTAGCCTCACTAACCACAGGTTCCAGAGTGCGCTTTTCACAAGCAGTATCGCTAGCAACACGTGTAATCGCAATTGCCCTGGGGGCCGGCTTTATAGTCCTTGCGATATTAATTTTCACAAATATTTCAACCTTTAAAAATATTGCGATAGTTCTTCAGCCCGGAGTTTTCGGTGCAATTTTGCTCTTCGCGCTAAACGCTTTCTATCTCCCCAACGCAGCGCTAGCAATCCTTGGCTACTTCACGGGTACCGGCTTTGCAATCGGTGCGGGAACTTTGGTTTCTCCATTTACCCATCGCCTAGGTGAACTTCCCGCACTGCCGCTATTAGCAGTTCTTCCAACCACATCATCTCGCTGGGCGCTGCTTGCAATACTTCTCGTAATCGCACTGGGAGCAGCGCTAGCCATCTGGGCGCAGAGTTCGAGTACAACAACTCTCATTCAGAGCCTTGTTTTGGCTTTGATAGCACTTACCTACTTAAGTTATTTGGCGAGCGGTTCGCTCATGACTCCGGCGATGAGCGCAGTTGGTTTATCGATCTGGAAATTCACACTTTCTATATGTTTGGAGTTAGCCATTGGAATCGCATTGGTAGCGCTTCTACCGCAGATTCGAATCCGTGTCAGGCGATGACAAATTCGCGTATTGTCATTTTGGCCTCCGGAAACGGCAGTATCGCGCAAGCCATAATTGATGCGCAGCAAAATGGCGATTTAAACGTCGAGATCGTGTGCGTTATCTCCGATGAGGTAGGCGCCAAAGTATTGAACCGTGCATCATCGGCCGGCATTCCTACCAAAGTAATCGCCATGACATCTAATCGCGCGGATTGGGATCTGCAAATAATAGATGCGTTAACAGAATTACAGCCTGACCTAGTAGTAAGTGCTGGCTTTATGCGAATACTTTCCGCCGAATGCGTTGCGAAATTTAAGATCGTAAATAGCCATCCCGCGCTACTGCCACTTTTCCCAGGGGCGCACGCGGTGCGTGACGCGCTTAAAGCTGGCGTGAATACAACGGGTACGACTATTCATTGGGTAGATAGCGGAATTGATACTGGCCAGATTATCGCGCAAGAAGAAGTCGAAATTACCGCGAGTGATACAGAAGAGTCGCTTCATGAACGCATTAAGATTGTCGAACGGCGTCTCTATGTCGCGACGTTGCAAACACTTCTTACCGATCTTGTGAGGTCTCATGACTGACCGCAAAGCTATCCGTCGCGCACTTGTCAGCGTTTACGATAAAGATCGCCTCCTTGAACTCGGCAAAGTCTTAACCGAAGCCAATATTGAA
>JAHECV010000040.1 GCA_024641555.1 Candidatus Planktophila sp. | reverse complement strand
GCCCTGGACTCAAATACTTTGGTCCCTACACAAATGCTTGGGCCTTACGAAATACTTACGAGGTTCTCTTAAAAGTCTTTCCGGTTCGTTCATGCTCGGAAGGAAATTTTGCACGAGCCAAGCGCAGTAAACGCCAGTGTTTGCTGGGAGATATCGGTAAATGTGCAGCGCCTTGCGTCAGCTGGGTTACGCCTGAAGAGCACCGTGAAATCGCGGTAAAGCTCGATGCCTTTATGGAGAAAGGGATGGAAGATATCCTGCCAAAGTTGCGCAGTGAAATGGATTTAGCATCAGAACGCGAAGAGTTTGAACGCGCTGCGCGTATCCGCGATCAAATCGAATCTTTCGAAAAGGCACAGCGATCTACCCAAGGAAACCTTTCAGATGATCTAGATGGCGATTTCATTTCGATTCATGAAGAGGGGTTACACGCTGCAGGCTCAATCTTTATGGTGCGAAGAGGTTCAATTAAGGGATCGCGTTCCTGGATTGTCGATCAAGAACGTGCGCTGGAAGGTGATGACCAAGTTGCATCGCTCTTCTTTTCCATCTACAGCCAGAGCGCACCAACCGATATTCCTAATGAGATTTATCTAAACCGTGAACCCGCTGATCAAGCGGCGTTGGAAGAGTGGCTCACCGGCTTACGAGGTACAAAAGTTGCAATTAAAGTGCCGCAACGTGGTGAAAAAGTCGAGCTGTTACAGACCGTAGCCCGTAACGCGCATTACGCCTTGATTCAATTTTTAAGCAAGCGCGCCACCGATGCCGCGGTTAGCGGCAAAGCGTTGCTGGAAATCGAAGAACAGTTAGAACTAAAGCGCACACCACTTCGAATCGAGTGTTATGACATATCTAATATCTCGGGCACATCTGTGGTTGCCTCTATGGTGGTCTTCGAAGATGGTATGGCGAAGAAGAGCGAATACCGTCGCTTCATTATCGATACCAAAGAAGCAACTGATGACACACGTGCGATGCACCAGGTCATTACTCGCCGGATGAAGCGTCTGCTTAATGATCGCGCCGTCGATGAAAGTGATATTGCTGCAATCGGCGGGAAACTAAGTAAATTCTCATATCCGCCACAGTTGATCGTTGTCGACGGTGGAGCGCCACAGGTTGCCGCCGCGCAACGTGCGCTTGATGAACTTGGTGTTACCGATGTTTCTTTATGCGGTCTAGCAAAGCGTTTAGAGGAAGTTTGGCGCCCTGGCGAAAGTGATCCACTTATTTTGCCGCGAACGAGTGAAGGTATGTACTTACTTCAACGGATACGCGATGAAGCCCATCGCTTTGCAATTACATTCCACCGATCACGCAGATCTAAGGTGATGCTCGAATCTATCTTGGATGAGATCCCTCAAATGGGGCAGGCTCGGCGGGCCGCGTTGCTGGAACAGTTTGGATCCGTTGCGGCGCTACGAAAGGCGTCATTGGCGGAGATTTCGATGACCCCAGGAATTGGGGAAAAGATCGCTGAAGTAATCTTTGATTATCTGCAGAAATCTTCGCAGAGTCCAAGTGAAGATATTGTTAATACGCAAACCGGCGAAATTACTTCATCAACTAAGTAGCCAAAGCTTTAGTCTTCAGGAGAGAATTAGGCCATGGCAACGAAAGAACTGTTAGTCGTAACTGGAATGTCGGGCGCTGGCCGCTCAACCGTTGCCCACGCGCTAGAGGATCTCGGTTGGTATGTAGTCGACAACTTACCTCCTGCGCTTTTGCCTGATCTTGCGCTGCAAACGAAGAGTTCAGATATTTCATCACTTGCCGTTGTTGTCGATGTCAGAGGTGGCAAGTTCTTCGACGCACTGAGCCATTCACTGCTAACCCTAAAAGAGTCAGGCATCACCTATCGCTTACTCTTCTTGGATGCCACGGATCAATCTCTTGTTCAGCGATTTGAATCCACGCGTCGTCCACATCCATTGCAAGCTAAAGACCGTATCGTCGATGGCATTGAGCGCGAACGTAGCAAACTAGAAGAACTTCGTTCAGGTGCGGATGTGGTTATAGATACCACTAATTTAAATGTGCACCAATTAGAAAAACGGATAGGTGAGATCTTCTCGGCTGGCATGTTAGATGCGATCCGAATAAACGTACTTTCCTTCGGCTACAAATATGGAATCCCAGTTGACTCCGACTTAGTTCTGGATTGTCGCTTTATCCCAAATCCACATTGGATTCCCGAGCTCCGACCGCTAACCGGTCTGACCGCCGAAGTATCCAACAAGGTACTAACCAGCGAAGGTGTATCTGAGTTTGTAAAAAGTTATGTGGGAGTAATCCGCCAGATGATGCCGGGGTACTTACGTGAGGGAAAGAAGTATGTAACGATTGCAATTGGGTGTACTGGAGGAAAGCATCGCAGCGTCGCCGTAGCCGAAGAGATTGCTAAACAACTTTCGGCCGATAAGTCAGAGATTGATATATCAGCACATGCAACACATCGTGATGTAGGTCGTGAATGAGTGGAAACCACCCGCGCGTAGTTGCACTTGGGGGAGGCCATGGTTTAGCAGCCACACTCTCCGCCCTTCGCCAAGTGACTTCTGCAATCACTGCGATTGTGACCGTTGCCGACAACGGGGGTTCTAGCGGGCGACTGCGCGCTGAGTTTTCAATTTATCCGCCAGGTGATTTACGAATGGCGCTAGCAGCTCTCTGCGCCGATGACGATTGGGGTCGTAGTTGGGCTGAGATCATGCAATATAGATTCGATAGTGAAGGCCCCCTTGATGGACATGCAGTCGGAAATTTACTGCTGGCAGCACTTTGGAATAAAGGCGAAGATCCGGTTACAGGTTTAGATCGCGTCGGATCGCTTTTAAAAGTAATTGGTCGCGTCTTACCGATGTCGGTTGAACCACTTGATATCGAAGCAACTTTCACAAACTCGACTGGAAGATTTATCGTTAAAGGGCAAGTGCAAGTTGCAACGGCAAAGGGGCGGTTAGAAAATCTTCGCTTACTTCCCGAAAATCCCCTTGCTCGACCTGAGGCGCTAAGTGCAATCGGTGAAGCCGATTGGATTGTCATGGGGCCGGGCTCCTGGTTCTCTAGCGTTCTTCCGCATTTAATGGTTCCGCAACAAAGTGAAGCGTTAATTGCCGCGAAAGCGAAAAAATTTCTTATTCTAAATTTAGATTCCGCCACTGAAAATGGTCCGGTCATAAATTCAGGAGAGTATGCGGGATATACCGCTACCGAACACTTAGAAATCCTGCATACCTACGCTCCAGATCTAAAATTTGATCTAATCCTGGCCGATCACAGCTTGGTCGCTGGCTCTGATCTTCTAGAGCGCTATCTTTCAAGTACAGGTGGAGAGTTGGTCGTTGCTGATCTGCGCGATCAAAGTTCGCTCGTCCATCACGATGTGAAAAAATTAGCCTCACTTTTCGCACACATTGCGGGCTAAAGCCTGCTTGGATATGCCCATGGCAATGACCGCAGCAGTCAAAGATGAGCTAAGCCGTCTTTCAGTAACCAAACCTTGCTGCCGCAAAGCCGAAGTATCTTCACTTCTGCGTTTTGCTGGTGGTCTTCATATTGCGGCCGGAAAAGTTGTTATCGAAGTAGAACTCGATACATCTCAAAGTGCGCGTCGCCTCAAGAAAGATATTGCAGATATCTACGGCCACGATAGCGATTTAGCGGTCCTATCATCAAGTGGTCTTCGCAAAGGTTCTCGATATGTAGTTCGCGTCATTGAAGCTGGTGATGCGTTAGCACGTCAGACCGGTTTAATTGATAGTAATGGTCGACCAGTTCGTGGTCTACCACCACAAGTTGTTGCGGCAAATATTTGCGATGCCGAAGCTGCTTGGCGCGGTGCATTTATTGCACACGGTTCACTAACCGAACCTGGTCGTTCATCTTCCTTAGAAATTACCTGCCCCGGCCCTGAAGCAGCGCTTGCCCTCGTTGGCGCAGCGCGTCGTTTAGGTATCACTGCAAAGGCGCGCGAAGTTCGCGGTGTTGATCGAGTCGTCATACGCGATGGTGATGCAATAGGAGTACTTCTTACTCGCCTGGGTGCACATGAAAGCGTTTTGGCATGGGAAGAACGACGCATGCGTCGTGAAGTTCGCGCAACTGCAAATCGTTTAGCAAACTTTGATGATGCCAATCTGCGTCGCTCGGCACGCGCTGCAGTTGCAGCAGCAGCACGCGTACAACGCGCGATGGAAATTCTCGGTCCACAAATTCCAGATCACCTAAAAGAAGCTGGTGAACTTCGCATTAGCCATGGTCAGGCGAGCCTGGAAGAACTCGGGTCGTTGGCATCTCCACCGATGACCAAAGATGCGATCGCGGGAAGAATTCGCCGTCTCTTGGCGATGGCCGATAAGCGCGCATCTGAACTCGGCATTCCAGATACTGAAGCGGGCTTATCGCCTGACCTGCTCAATTAGCCCTACGCAGAAGTAACTCCGCTCGGCTGGTAAGGTTGGCTCTGACCACAGTGTCGTGGAAGTTTGGGATGTGGCAGTTTTATTGCCCTTTATCCAATTGGTGATTTAAATCGATCCGATGCGGGTCCTTACAATTTATAGAGCGAGGTTTTCACGTGATTAATGTTGGAATTAATGGTTTTGGACGAATTGGTCGTAACTTCTTCCGCGCGGCGCTTACCAACCCAAATATCAATATCGTAGGTATCAACGACCTAACTGATAACGCAACTTTGGCTCACCTCCTAAAGTACGACTCAATCTTGGGTCGCCTAGGACTCGAAGTAAGCCACACCGAAGATACCCTCACCGTTGGTGGCAAGACAATTAAAGTTTTCGCAGATCGCGATCCAGCAAATCTTCCATGGGCATCAGTTAAGGCAGATATCGTCATCGAATCTACCGGCCACTTCACAAAGGCGGCCGATGCCAAGAAGCACATCGCTGCAGGCGCTAAAAAGGTAATCATCTCTGCGCCAGCAACAGATGAAGACATCACAATCGTTATGGGCGTAAACCATGACAAGTACGACCCAGCAAGCCACAACGTTATTTCTAACGCTTCATGTACTACAAACTGCCTTGCTCCAATGGCAAAGGTCCTTCAAGATAACTGGGGAATCGTTAAGGGCTTGATGACAACAATTCACGCTTACACAAACGATCAGGTAATTCTTGACTTCCCACACAAGGATCTACGCCGCTCACGCGCAGCAGCTACAAATATGATCCCAACATCAACTGGCGCTGCAAAGGCGATCTCGTTGGTTATGCCAGAGCTCAAGGGCAAGCTAGATGGTTACGCAATGCGCGTTCCAGTTCCAACAGGTTCAGCAACAGATCTAACTGTTGAACTCGCAAAGGAAGCAACTGCTGAAGAGATCAACGCTGCCATGAAGGCCGCCGCCAATGGCGCGCTAAAGGGATACCTTTCATACACATCAGATCCAATCGTCTCTGCAGATATTGTGACCGATCCTTCATCTTGTATCTTTGATTCAGGTCTAACAAAGGTAATTGGAAACCAAGTTAAGGTCGTTGGTTGGTATGACAACGAATGGGGTTACTCAAACCGCCTAGTTGATCTTGTCGGCCTCGTCGGCAAATCTCTCTAGTTAAATCTTTAACTTATGTCGCTTCAAAACTTTGATGTAGCCGGCAAGCGAGTATTCCTTCGCTGCGATCTCAATGTGCCGTTGAAAAACGGTGAGATCACAGATGATGGCCGCATCCGCGCCTCGCTGCCGACTATCAAAACTCTTCTCGCAAATGGTGCGAGCATCGTTATCGCAGCGCACCTAGGACGACCAAAGGGTGAAGCAAAGCCAGAGCTATCACTTGCTCCTGTAGCGAAGCGCTTATCCGAACTTCTTGGCGCGCCAGTGCAATTTGCTGGAGCAGTTACCGGTAGCGAAGTCTCTGCAAAGGCGGCAGATCTCAAAGTAGGCGAACTTTTACTCCTGGAAAATATCCGCTTCTCTTCGGCTGAAACTTCTAAAGACGAGGCAGAGCGCCAAACATTTGCTAAAGAGTTGGCAACTCTTGCCGATCTCTATGTAGGCGACGGCTTCGGAGCGGTGCACCGTAAGCACGCCTCCGTTTTCGATCTTCCAAAGTTACTTCCACATGTTGCCGGAAACCTGGTTGCCGCAGAAGTTGAGGTTCTAAAGAAGTTAACTCAAAACCCAGAACGCCCGTACGGCGTTGTTCTTGGCGGAGCCAAGGTTTCTGACAAGATCGGTGTCATCTCTAACTTGCTAGGCAAGGTTGATGTAATGGCGATCGGTGGCGGAATGGTTTTCACATTCTTAGCTGCGCAAGGAAAAGAGATCGGAACATCTTTAGTAGAAACCGATCTGATAGATACAGTAAAAGGATTGATCAAACAAGCAGCTGACTCTGGAGTCAAGTTAGTACTTCCAACAGATATTTTGGTAGCGCCAACATTTGCTTCCGATGCACCTGCCACCTTGGTTAACGCAGATTCAATTCCAGCCGATCAGATGGGTCTAGATATTGGTCCAGAATCTGCTGAAAGCTTTGCCGCAGCGATTCGTTCTTGCAAAACGGTTTTCTGGAATGGGCCAATGGGCGTATTCGAATTTCCGGCATTCGCTAACGGAACAAAAGTTGTTGCCCAAGCGCTCACCGAAGTTACTGGCATCTCTGTCGTAGGTGGCGGCGATTCAGCTGCTGCAGTTCGTGCACTTGGATTCGCAGACTCCGCCTTCGGTTATATATCAACCGGTGGTGGGGCTTCGCTGGAATACCTTGAAGGAAAAGAACTTCCTGGTTTAACGGCGCTAGATCTCTAATTCATAGCAATCACCTATTTCAAAGGAGTAAATAATGCGCAAGCCACTCATGGCAGGTAACTGGAAGATGAACCTCAATCACCTTGAGGCTATTGCAGTTGCACAGAAACTTGTTTACTCACTTGATGATAAAGATTATGATGCTGTAGATGTTGCGATCATCCCGCCATTTACTGATATTCGTTCTATCCAAACTATGGTTGACGGAGACCGTCTTCGTCTGCAATATGGCGCACAAGATCTTTCACCTGAGTCAAGTGGGGCATTTACCGGCGATATCTCAGGTTCGATGCTCGCCAAACTGGGATGTACATTTGTTGTAATCGGTCACTCCGAACGTCGCGCGATCCATAACGAAGATGATGCGCTCATTAATCGTAAGATCAAGGCAGCGCTTGCTAACGAATTAACGCCGATCTTCTGTGTTGGCGAAGAACTTTCAATTCGTGAATCCGGTACGCATGTTTCTCATGTAATCCGCCAGGTTCGCGCAGGGCTCGAAGGCTTTACAAAACCAGAACTCAAGAAGATAGTTATCGCATACGAACCAGTTTGGGCAATCGGAACCGGTAAAACTGCAACGCCCGAAGATGCCCAAGAAGTATGCGCAGCAATCCGCGAAGAAATAGAGACAATCGGTTCGGCAGAGATCGCCTCAAATATGCGCATCCTCTACGGCGGTTCCGTTAAATCATCGAACGTTGTCGAAATTATGAAGCAGGCCGATGTCGATGGCGCCTTAATCGGGGGAGCGAGCCTAGATCCAGAGGAATTGGCCAAGATCGCCAAGTTCT
>JAHECV010000030.1:4717-7750 GCA_024641555.1 Candidatus Planktophila sp. | reverse complement strand
ATCGAACTCGTATGGTTGTGGCATCCTTCTTAGTTAAAGATTTACATCTCGAATGGCAACTGGGTGAACGTTTCTTCGCTGAACATTTAGTTGATTTCGATCCGGCTTCTAACGCTCATGGGTGGCAATGGACGGCCGGTACCGGTACCGATGCATCGCCTTACTACCGCGTCTTTAACCCCATCGAACAAGGTCGTCGTTTTGATGAAAATGGTGATTACATCCGTAAATATGTTCCAGAGTTAGCGCATCTAAGCGCCTCTGAAATCCATGAACCATGGCTTTTCTTAGATGGTTACTCGAAGGGATATGTCGAGCGAATCGTTGATCACGCAACAGAGCGCCTGGAATCGCTTGAGAGATTGAAAGAGATTAAGGCTGATAAACCGCTGCCTCCACAATAGCGATTCCACTTCGCTTTGCTTCATACATCGCCGCATCTGCACGTTGTAACAAATCACCGTTACTATCATTTCTTACGTGTCCGATACTTACGCTTATTGAAATTCTATTTCCACCGACGACAAATGGATAGCTAAGAGTCGCCTTTAGGGCGTCGGCTAACTCCAACGTTGCACTTTCTTCACCTAAAACAATTACCCCAAACTCATCTCCGCCAAGCCTTGCCAGAACTGCTCCAGTTGGAAGCGCCCGACTAAATCGCACGGCGACTTGACGCAAAATCTGATCACCCATTTCGTGCCCATACTTATCATTAACCGGCTTAAAACCATCTAGATCTAAAAGAAGTAGCGCCGCTTCGATACCACCGAGAGCACCAATTTCGGAAAGCAAGCGACGTCGATTTGGTAAACCCGTTAATTCATCGGTGCGCGCGAGAATTTTCTCTTCACCTAAATTGCTTGCCTGTCTTATAACTAGGGTCATGCGAATAAACGCTAAAAAAAGAGTTGTAATGGTTGGAACAACGACATAAATCGGGAAGTAATCTGGACGAAGCGCAATAGCAGATAGCAAAGCTGGGCTAATAAATATTGAAACCGCAATCAAGGCGGGGTGGATTTTTGAATCTTTCTGCTTGCTATTTGGCGGCGACCATAGTGAAAGCGAAATTAAAAGTAGACCCAGCGGCCAACCATCATCACTAATCTGGCCAAAGGAGTAGCGCTCCGAAATTTGCTGCCAAAGAAAGTAAAAGTCTGTAACGGCAAAGATAAAAATCCCGGATATTAGAAGAAATGCTCTTTTTGATATTCCGGATACAAATGCGCTAACAACGGCAATTACAACGAGAGCTATGTCGCATACTGGGTAGAGAACGGCAAAAAATGCTCCCGCGCTATCTCCAGGGATATTGGCGATAAATTTGATTAAAATTAGCGCTGTAACTATTGAGCTCAACCCCAGCCCAAATATCCCAGCGTCTAATATTTCCAGAAATTGTAATTTTGATCGCCTGCCAAAGATGCGAGGAATCGCCAAGAATGCAAAGGGATAGAAGAGCGAATATGAAATATTCGCAACCAATATCGAATTTTCTGAGAAATTGAAGAATTCAGAGAGACTCGACACCGTTGAGCCGATTCCCCACGATGCCAAAGCCAGTGATGTAAAGGCAATTGCAAATGGATCGCTATGCAGAGGTGCCCGAAGTGTGGAGATGATTGCGGCAAGAACGACGAAGTTGTAGAGAATTAGGTCGGTGAATACTCCTGAATCAACTCCGAAAGTCTTGATGCAAATATGGAGTAAGAGTGCGCAGGGTGCAGTCCATTTCCAGAGCAGATAAATTCGCACCTGCACAAGTTAAGGCAGATAAAAGGTATCTCCGAATAGGGCTAACCTCAGATTTAAAACTTAAAATTTACTGCAGTTGAGTTTTAGAAACCTTTGCTGCAGATCAATTTCGCCATACCGAGAGTTGTCTCGATATCTGTCTTAGAGCTTTCATATTGGCTAAGCGCTTGTTCTTTAGCGCGTTCGCTGCGATCGCCTTGCTTGCCGACAGTTGCATATGCCTTTATAGCTGCTTCGTAACTCTTTACAGCGGCCGCATATTTATCGATAGTCGCCTTGTTCTTAGCAAGGTTTGAAGTGTCTGCTCGTAGAGAAGTAAGCGCTGTATTGATTGTGGCAATCTTTGCCTGATATTCAGGAATCAATTTATTCGCTTTTTCAGTTTCAACTGCTTGGGCTGCGATATCAGCATCTAACTTTGCAATTGTTGCATCTGTTGCAGCTTTAATCTTTGGCAAATTAGCAACAGCTTTTGTATAAGTAGCAGCGGTATTTAAACAATCGAGAGATAACCAGGTGAGCTTGGAATTCTTAACTAATGGATTTTTCGCACATCGGTAAGACGATCCGCTTACTTTTGTGGTCGCACCAGCTTTGGAACAGGCGACCCCGTTGCTGACCTTTGTGGCAGCGCTGGCAGGTACTGCAGTAATTGATGCGAGTACGAGCGCGGTTGCACCTGCTACGACTATGGCCTTACGAAACATGAAAAACCTCCATTGATGATGGGCTCATATTATCTAAAGAGCGGGCTCAACTAGGGGATGCAGGCAGGGAAAAGCATGTGAATTAGCGTTGTTTAACGCGCAAATTCATTCCGACCCTACGGACTAGTGGTCGCGGGACGAGAGAAATAAATCCGACAAGTAGTTTGTACTGCCAACCAGGAATAGAGACAGCCCTACCAGCCAGTGCATCGTGCCATGCTTTTTCAACTAAACGATCGGAGTTAAGCCACATAAATTCGGGTAACCCCGACATCTTCATGCGGCCGCGCTGGTGAAATTCGGTGCGAGTAAATCCTGGACAGAGCGCCGAAATTTTTATATTTGTGGCAGAAAGTTCGGTATGAAGCGATTCGCTCATCACAGTTAGATAAGACTTCGCTGCGCTGTATGCGCCTCCTGCAATAAAACTAGCGACCGAAGAAACATTTATAACTATCCCGGAGTTTCGCTCTTTCATTCCCGGAAGGACCACATGCATCAAACGCATAGGGGTGCGCACCAATACTTTTAATACTTCCTCTTCGCGATCAATATCACTCATAGTAAA
>JAHECV010000030.1:0-4617 GCA_024641555.1 Candidatus Planktophila sp. | reverse complement strand
CCACCTGCGATCCCGCCATATTCATTTGCTATATGTCGCACTGCTTCGTTGGCGGCAGGAATGTAAGTGGCATTTGGCTTATCGCTATCGTTCTTTGAAGTTAATTTAAATCCGAAGATCCCCCGCTTACCTTTTACCGTAACTGCCGAATCAACATCCTGCATCACGAGAGCGATGACTGTCTTTTCGCTCCATCTCCGCACATTTACGATGCGCAGTAGAAGAGAAGGCTTAGCCAAAAATTGCTTTACCCAATGTCGGCGCCTTTCTTTGCCAGTAAATCCGTCGGTCATGATGGTTTGCAAGAGACCCATGAAATTACTGCCTTTTCCATATCGAACCGGTTCGATATGAGTATTTTCATCTGGGAAAAACGAAGATGTAATCGCTGCGCCGCGGCTGAAATCGTTATCACGGTTGTTCATTAGCGCTCCAGTAAGAGCCTCGCTATTTGTGCGTGATAGTTCGCCTAAGCGATCAGAAATTCTTGGAAGTTGTTTGCGCTTCATTTTATGTAACAACTTTTGTGTGTTAAATGTGCCAGCAGCCACCACTAATTGGTCTGCTATAAAAGTTGTACTAGCAGATGAATTCCATGCTCCAGTTTTTTCTGTACTGATTATCCATTTTCCATCGCTACCCAATTTAAACTCAGTCACCGTCGTTAGCGGAAATACTTTAGCTCCGGCCCCTTCGGCAAGTCCGAGATAGTTTTTCGGCAAAGTATTTTTAGCGTTGTGGCGACAGCCAGTCATACATTCACCACAATTTATGCAGCCGGAACGAGTGGGACCTTTACCGCCGAAATATGGATCTGGTGCAGAAACCCCTTCACCCTTGCCGAAGTAGATTCCAAGCGGCGCCATCTTAAAAGTATTGGCAACTCCCATCTTGGTAGCAGCAGATTTCATTGCAGCATCACTTGGTGAGAAGTAAGGGTTTTCTTCAACCCCTAACATGCGACGTGCTTGGTCATACCAAGGTTCTAGCTCAGCTTTCCAATCCGTTATATCTGCCCACTGTTTATCCTGAAAATACTTATCGCCAGGCTGGTACAAAGTATTGGCATAAACCAACGAGCCACCACCAACACCTGCGCCACAAAGAACTAAAACATCAGGAAGAAAATGAATTCTTTGGATTCCAAGACAACCGAACGCGGGTGCAAATAAAAACTTATTTACTCTCCATGAAGTTTTAGGAAAATCTTTATCCGCAAATCGCTTGCCAGCTTCCAGAACAGCGACCGAATAGCCCTTCTCACGCAATCGAAGCGCAGTAACCGAACCACCAAAACCGGATCCGATAACCACAACATCAAACTGCAAAACCTTTGCCATCGCAGCATCCCGTATTAAACGGTTAACTCCTCGACCGAGATTCCAACGGTTGATTCGTCGCGAATATGCCAACTAGTTCCGTACTCTTCAAGGAGATCAAGAAATGGCTTAGCATCAAACCATTCTGGACCGTTTACTCCCTCTGGCTGCCAGATACCTTTATGTAATAACTCCATTGCAATAACTGGATTTATTGCGGTCTGCCAGACAACTGCCTGATCTCCATAATTCGCCATGGACCATTCATTATCGACAACGTTGTACATGTAACAGGCATAAGGCTTGCCTTGTTTATCTAGACCTTTAACTAAAGCACCTGCGCAAGTCTTACCGCGCATTCGCTCACCAAGAGTTGCCGGATCAGGTAGAGATGCTGCTAGCAAATCGCGCGGCGAAACTGGATGTCCTTGAACGTCAACCGTTTCTTTGCGATCCATGCCCAGCATATGAATAGTTTTAAGGGTTGTTATGAACTGAGCGCCAAGCCCATATTTAAAGTTAACTTTTTTGGCATCAACTTTCTGTGGGATCAAAACAACTTCTTCGTGTTCGACGTTTACACACTCCACTGGTCCTATGCCCTCAGGAAAATCAAAGACTTCTAGCTCGCTAAATGGCTCAGTTGTAAACCAACCTCGCCCATCTTCCCAAACTAGTGGTGGGTTTAGGCATTCTTCGATTGTTGTCCAAATTGAAAATGAAGGTGCAAAATCTGCGCCTTCAACAACTAAGTTTGAGCCGTCTAGAATTGTGACTTCATCAATACGGCTAAAGAGATGATCTGATGCATATTTAGCAAAGACATCACTCATTCCTGGTTCGATGCCCATACCAACAAGTGCATAGATGCCGCGTTCACACCAATTCCAATCGCGCGCAAATTGCTCATCCCCAAGCTTCACGCCTGTTTCAGAATTTGGATAGTGCGGATGTGGGCGGGAAAGTGACATAGCCATATCCATATAATTTTTATTTTCAATTTCGCATGCTAAAAAAATCGGCATTACAAAACGAGGATCTACTGCATTTATGACAATATCTGGATTAGCTTTGCGAATAAGCGCGCGGATATCTTCTAATTCAGCAGCGTTAACTTCCGCCGCTGAAAACCTGGGATCTTTAACTCTTGCTACTGCTTCTTCAGCTCGTGACAGGTTGCGATCTGCGATAACCATGGAGGTGATAAATGTTCGTCGAGATGCGATATTCGCAATTGCCCTGCCAACTCCGCCTGCGCCGATAACGAGCGCTTTCATGGATGGCCTTTCATTCTTTAACACACACGATTCGGTGTTGAACGTGTTGGGCTTAGGTTATCCATGGAGATAACCTTTGCCAAGCGCTGTAACTAATTCAGCAGGTCCCCGTAGCTCAGTGGATAGAGCAACCGCCTCCTAAGCGGTAGGTCGCAGGTTCAACTCCCGCCGGGGACACTTTATTAATGAGTAATTGTGAAACGACGTAACGGTTTTGGAGCCCACCAGTTACTCTCACCGAATAATCGCATCAGCGCAGGAACCAGAAGTGCACGAATCAAAGTTGCATCTAGCAAAACTGCTAGCGCAACCCCAAAACCAAGCATCTTGATAGATGTAACACCGCTGATCATGAATGCCGCAAAGACAATGGCCAGCAAGAGCGCTGCTGCAGTAATAATTCTTGCCGAACGTTGCAGGCCGACTGCTACAGATTCGATATTGGACTTACCAGCCATGTGTTCTTCGCGAATTCTCGAAAGCAAGAAAAGTTCATAGTCCATAGAAAGCCCAAAGACCACAACAGCAACCAAAATTACAGTCCCGGTATCAAGCGATCCAGTAACCGTGAAATCTCCGACCAACCATTTCAGGTGTCCATCGATAAATATCCAAGTGATCGCACCCAGTGTGGCGAGCAATGAAAGTGCATTTAGAAGCACTGCTTTTATTGGCAAGATAATCGATCCGGTAAAAATGAAAATCAAAATCATTACCCAGAAAGCGATCCAACCCAAAGCCAGCGGAAGTGTTTGGGAAATACCATCTTGCGAGTCGGTAAAGTCGGCAGCTGCGCCACCAATCAGCGTTCCTGCAGGTCGCGGAATATCGCGAATCTCATGAATTATTCTTTCGGCTTCAATTGAACGTGATGATTTCGAAGGAATCAATTGAATTCTTAAATCGTTTCCGTAGGTTTCAATCGGTGATACTCGAGCAATCCCATCAACTTTAGATATCTTCTCAAGGTAGGTATTCACAGTAATTTCTTTGCCAAGCCCATTGGGAATAACGACTTCAATCGGACTGCCTTCGAAACCGTTAAACCTCTCAAGAATCTTGGCAGCGCCAATGGCAGCTGGATTAGTCGCTGGAAGAACTCGTGAATCAACTTGCGCAAAGGCAATGTTGGTAACGGGAGCCGCAAATAATCCAAGTATTAATAGTGATCCAATTACAACCGGAACTGGACGACGCATCACATTACGCGCCGTATGAGCCCAACGCCCATCTTCCTTGGGGGTTATGCCTGCTTTGCGGACAACGCCCTTATCAATCTTTTCACCAAGCAGCGCCATGATGGCGGGAAGTGGAATTAGTGCACCGATTACAGCAAGGGCAACAACGCTAACTCCGGCGTAACCAAAGGACTTTAAGAAATCAAGAGGAAAGAAGAGCAGTGCACTGAGCGTGACCAACACCGTAAGACCAGAATAGAAGACCGTCTTTCCTGCAGAATTTACTGTGGCAACGATTGAATCTTCCACGCTTTTGCCTGCATGGATTTCTTCACGATAACGGTTGACCATTAGTAACGCGTAATCAATTCCTAAGCCCAGCCCAAGGCCGGTAATCAAGTTCAATGCAAAAACGCTTACGGAAGTAAAGAGAGTAATGATGTAGATAATTAAGAAAGCACCGAGTATGGCGCTCACGCCAACGACCAGTGGCATGGCTGATGCAACCAGCGCGCCAAAGACAAAGGCTAAAAGTAAGAAGGTCAAGGGAATCGCGATTGATTCAGCCAAGGCAAGATCTTTCTGAATCTTTTCATTAATCGCGTGTGTGATTACTCCACTACCAGACGCATAAACTGTAAGCGCGCCGCGCTTGCCATCAAATCGCTCTTGAATATCGGCGCCTATTTTTCCAAGGGTGTCGAAATCGCCAACTTTTATATCTGCATAAACAAATAAGAAAGCTGCCTTGCCATCAGTTGCCTTCATGCTCTCGGCACCACCAGTTGACCAAAACGAGAGTGTTTTTGAAACTCCAGAAGTCGACGCAATTTCTTTTTCGAG
>JAHECV010000026.1 GCA_024641555.1 Candidatus Planktophila sp. | reverse complement strand
CGCAACTGGGCGCTTCTTACCGCTTGTTTGCACGCTAAATGCTGCGCGAATTTTAGATGCCGCCACTCGGATTCTTGGAAAGACGCATGATGAAGTTGGCGCACTCGCCCTTAGCGCAAAGTCTGGCGCAAATGGACTTTCCCTCTTGCCTTACTTTGAAGGCGAACGCACACCCAACCGACCAACTGCAACTGGTGTATTTGGTGGCATGAATTTAAATAACTCCAATGCCGCCGACATTGCGCGCGCTATGGTTGAAGGAATGCTCTGCGGATTAGTGGATGCCGTTTCTGCGCTTGAAAATTTGGGAGTAGATGTAAAGCGCATTATTTTGATTGGCGGTGCAGCCAAGAATCCTGCAGTTTCGCAAATTGCCGCCGCGTTATTTGGCCGCGAAGTGTTAGTTCCACCTGCTGGCGAATATGTAGCAAATGGCGCAGCTCGCCAAGCAGCATGGGCGTTGCTAGGTGGAGAAAGCGCACCATTTTGGGATCTCGGAAAAATTGAAAAAGTTTCGGCAGCGCCAACACCTGAAGTAGTTGAGCGTTATCGCACTTTGCGTGATCGAACAGAAAGTTGGGTATAAAAAATGGCCCTTGCCCCAGAAATAGTTAAACAACTTGCCGATCAAAAGGCTGCCGGACTTCCCCAAGTTTGGGAGGCGCCGGTTGCCGTTATTCGCGAACTCACCCAAGCTCGCGTGGCATTTGCTGGTGAACCAGAGCCAATACTTTCGGTTGTAAATAGATTTATCCCCGGACCAACTGCAGATCTACCGATTCGCATCTACCGTCCGAGCCAAGATCAAAAGGCACCGGCCATGGTCTTCTTCCACGGCGGCGGTTGGGTTTTAAACTTTCTAGATATTTACGATGCGGCGCTACATCGCTTAGCAAACCAGAGTGGTTCGGTGATCATCAGCGTTAATTATCAAAAGGCGCCAGAGCATCCCTTCCCAACTCCATTTGATGATTGCTTTGCGACCCTGCTTTGGATTAAATCCCACGCTGCTGAGTTAGGTATCGATGCAAATCGCATTGGAGTCGGTGGAGATAGCGCTGGCGGAAATTTAGCTTCGGCAGTTGCAGTTAAAGCGCGTGATGAAAAGGTTGAATTAAGTTACCAACTCCTTGTTTACCCATGCGTTGATCGAGACTTCAAAACTAAGTCCTATATCGAATGTGCAACTGATTACGGTTTAACTACCCGCGCGATGGAATGGTTCTGGGATCAATACCTACAAGGTGATCGCCACGACGATAATCCATATGCCGCACCTATGCGAGCTAAATCATTAACCGGAGTTGCCCCATCTATCGTCATCACGGCGCAATATGATCCGTTGGTAAGTGACTCAGAAAATTACGTGGCAAAGTTAAAGAGCGATGGCGCCGAAGTTATTTATAGAGAATTTCCAGGAATGATCCATGGCTTCTTTGCCAACGTTGCTGCAACTCCATCTTCACATCTGGCTCTGGATTTTGCTGCTCAAGAAATTATTGCAAAAACTAAACCGTAACTCGGACGCCCTTACCAACAACAACTACGCCGCCATCTGAGACGGTAAAGCGGGCGCGATCACGTTCGAGGTCGACGCCGATTTGTGCGCCTGGGTCAACAATTACGCTCTTATCTAGGATTGCATTGCGAACCACCGCGCGATCGCCAATCTTTACCGATGGCATTAATACTGATCCATCTACAAATGCACCGGCTCCAACATGCACGTCATAAGAAGTAACTGTGCGGTTTACATGGCCGCCGGCGATAATTGAGCCCGCGCCAACGATGGAATCTTGCGCGATTCCGCTTTCGCTAAATTTTGCAGGAGGTAGCGATGGTGGATTGGTAAGCAGGGGCCATTCGCGATTGTAGAGATTAAAGATCGGATGGATCGAGACTAGATCCATGTGCGCATCGTAATAAGCATCAATTGAACCTACATCGCGCCAGTAACCCTTATCGCGAGAGGTTTCACCAGGAACAACGTTATTTGCGAAGTCGTAAACTTTGGCGACTCCATTGTTAGTGAGCATCGGAATGATATTTCCGCCGAGATCGTGGCGACTCTCCAAATCTTCGGAATCCAGAATCAAAGCTTCTTCCATAATGTCGCGACGGAAGATGTAATTTCCCATTGATACTAAACATAAATCAGGGTGCCCTGGCATCGCAGGTGGGTCAGATGGTTTCTCGTGGAAAGCCTTAATGGTGATTCCATCTTCGGCTAGTTCGATGACGCCAAATTCGTGGGCTTCGGCACGTGGCATGCGAATGGCGGCGACGGTTACACCTGCCCCAGATTCGATGTGAGCTTCAAACATCTGATCTGGATCCATGCGGTAAACGTGGTCGGCACCGAATACGAGAACATGATTTGGGTTCTCATCTTGAATCAAATTGAAGTTCTGCAAAATTGCATCTGCGCTACCGGTATACCAACGTGGCCCGAGTCTTTGTTGCGCTGGAACTGGAGTAATGTAATTTTCCAAAAGCGTACTCATGCGCCAAGTGGTAGTTATATGGCGATCGAGTGAGTGAGATTTATATTGCGTCAGAACTGCAATTTTACGCATTTCGGCGTTAACTAAATTTGATAAGACGAAGTCAACCAGTCGATAAGAACCACCAAAGGGAACTGCAGGTTTGGCGCGATCGGCGGTAAGCGGCATTAAACGTTTACCTTCACCACCAGCCAGAACAATTCCTAGGGGCCGCTCTCTGCGCTTCATGGCCTAAATCTACTCGCCATAGTTCTAACGCGACAGTAGTAATTGGTAAAAGTTGGTTTAGGCTCTGACCCATGAGCAGCGATCTCAAAATTGGCATAGTTACCAAGGAATGGCCTCCGCAGGTCTATGGCGGCGCCGGTGTTCACGTTGTCCAATTAACTGAGGCGCTTCGCAAGGTAGCTGGAGTAGCAGTCGATGTCCATTGTTTTGGTGGATCTCGAAACGATGGCGCTTACGGGTACGAAACTCCAGTTGAGTTTGCATCCGCTAACCCTGCGCTACAGGCCATCGCAACTGATTTAGCAATCGCAAATAGCCTTTCAAATGTTGCGTTGGTTCATTCGCACACTTGGTATGCAAATATGGCTGGGCACACAGCATCACTTCTCTACGGCATTCCCCATATTGTTAGTGCGCATTCACTTGAACCACTTCGTCCCTGGAAGGCCGAGCAACTCGGTGGTGGTTATCAGATCTCATCATGGGCCGAGAAAACTGCCTATGAAGGCGCCGCCGCAATTATTTCAGTTAGCGATGGCATGCGCGCCGATGTCTTAAGCGCTTATCCAAATGTCGACCCAGCCAAAGTGCACACTATTCGTAACGGAGTCGATGTAAATAAATTTGCTCCTAATCCTGATCCTTCGGTCTTAGCAAAGTATGGGATCACTGGACCATATGCCACATTCGTTGGAAGGATTACTCGCCAAAAGGGTTTGGCTCATCTACTTCGCGCTTGGAAATCTGTTCCGGCAGAACATGGTTTAGTGCTCTGCGCCGGAAGTCCAGATGAACCAGGGATCGGTGCCGAAGTTGCCGAGTTAATCGCCGAACTGCAGAAGGATCGAAAAAATATCTGGTGGATTAAAGATATGTTGCCACATGCCGAATTAACTGCCGTTCTAACTCAAGCCGAACTATTTCTCTGCCCATCGATCTATGAACCTCTCGGCATCGTTAATCTCGAAGCGATGGGTTGCCAGACTGCAGTATTGGCTTCGCGCGTTGGTGGAATCCCAGAAGTCGTGGATCACTTAAATACCGGTGAATTAGTTAATTACACCGAAGATCACGTTAAATTCGAGGGTGATTTATCGGCAGCAATAACACGATTGATGTCGTCACCCGAACTTTTAAAGAAGTATGGCGAGGCTGGTCGCGAACGCGCGAAAACGCACTTTGGCTGGGATGCGGTCGCACAGGCTACTATTGCGCTCTACCGCAGCGTGCTGCGTTAAATAATTTAAACTCTCGAGCACTGGAGCACCACGACTCATGTCGCGCCGCAATCTGATCCTCTTTATTTTGGCTGGCTTTTTATGGGGTATTCCTTACCTCTTTATTCGCGTTGCCGTAGATTCGGATAACGGATTCTCTCCTGCAATTGTGGTCTTCGGCCGAGTATTTATCGGTGCTCTTATTCTTATTCCCATTGCGATCTACGATAAATCTTTCTTTACTGCAATAAAGGGCTGGAAATACATCGCGGTCTATGCCTTATTTGAAATGGTGGGACCTTGGATTTTGATTGGTACTGCCGAGCAGAAAATCTCATCCGGACTGGCCGGCTTACTCGTCTCATCTGTTCCAATATTTTCAACGCTAATTGCATCTTGGCATGGCGATAAATCAGTTTGGCAGCCACGGCGCATATTCGGTATCGCTGTTGGTTTCTTAGGTGTTTTCCTACTTGTAGGTATCGAAAGTTTTACTGGATCATCGGATCCACTTTCAATTTTAATGATCCTGGCAGCAGCGCTCGGGTATGCCTTTGCCGTTATCTATATAACGCGCAAAATGCCGGGCGTATCGGGCGTTGCTATCAACGGTATCGCCATGGCGATGACCGCTATCTTCTACTCACCAGCACTACTTTTACTCTGGCCAGATCGCGAAGTAAGCCACAGCGCAATTTATTCACTTATCGCACTCGGTGTTTTCTCAACCGGTATCGCCTTTGCGGTCTTCTTCACCGTGATGGCTGAGATTGGTCCGACTAGAGCTTCGCTGGTTACCTATATGAATACTGCATTCGCGGTCGTACTCGGCGTATTGATATTAAATGAACCGCTAACGATTGGAATAATCGTTGGTCTGCCACTGGTCTTAATTGGTTCATATTTGGCAAGCCGTAAAGAAAGCGTCTAACTGGCAAGAAAAACGTTGGGTTAGTTTTCGCCAAATCCTAAACGTTGTAACAATTTTGGATCGCGCTGCCATTCTTTGGAAACTTTGACATGTAAGCCGAGAAAAATACGGGCGCTAAGTTCGCGTTCAATATCTGCGCGGGCACGCATTCCAATATCTTTCAATCGCTCGCCTTTATGCCCCAAGATGATGCCAGTTTGCGAATCGCGCTCTACGTGAATAGTGGCGTGAATATCGAAGAATGGACGTGAGCCTTTTTCATCGCGCTCAGACATTTCATCGATGGTCACCATGATGGAGTGCGGCAATTCTTCACGAGCATCGCGCATCGCAGCCTCACGAATAAGCTCGCAAATTAGCTGTTGTTGGTCTTGATCGCTCTTGACATCATCGGGATAGAAAGCAGGACCTACCGGCAGGTTCTTGCCAATTAATTGCGCAAGCAAATCTATCTGCGAGTGAATTGCTGCCGAGACCGGGATGATCTCATCCCAAGTAAATCCCTGGGCAAGTTCGTTTATGCCGGCTAAGCGCAGCGCTAATCTCTCCTTCGAAATCAAATCTGTCTTTGTGACAAGCGCGAATTTTTTGGCACGCGGATGTTTAGCAATCTCTTGCGCCAGAAAGATATCGCCTCCCCCAGAAGTTTCATCTGCTGGCAAGCACATGAGAACAATGTCTACTGAATCAAGGCTCTCGCCAACCACGGCATTTAAACGCTGGCCGAGCAAGGTCTTTGGTTTATGAATCCCCGGAGTATCTACAAGAACGGCTTGAAAAGAACTTTGATTTACGATTCCGCGGATTGCATGACGAGTTGTGTTTGGATGCGGTGAAGTGATGGCTATCTTGCTGCCAACAAGTGCGTTGATCAGCGTTGATTTTCCAGTGTTTGGGCGGCCGACAATGGCGACAAAGCCCGAACGGAATTCACTCATGCGCTTATTCTCTCACTAAGCGCCCGCAAAGCCTAAAGAGTCGAAATTAGCTCAATTGCATCTGCAACCGATGTAACTAATTCCGCAGAGCGTTCACCAATTAAACGATGGCAGCCTTCAGAAGTTGGTGCACTTATTGGCCCAGGGATCGCCATTACCGGACGCATCAACTCTGCAGCATCGCGCGCGGTGCGCAGGGATCCTGATCTAAATGCCGCTTCCACGACAAGTGTGGCTTGCGAGAGCGCTGCAATTATTCGATTGCGAGTTAGAAAACGTGAAGGTATGGCATGCGCGCCAGGTAGAACTTCCGAAACTAGCGCACCGCTTTCGCAGATTTCGGCAAATAGACGCCCATTTCCTGCTGGGTATGCCACATCAATGCCGGCAGCAAGTACTGCAACTGTTGCACCTTCCGCGATCAACGCTCCCTTGTGCGCCGCAGAGTCGATTCCGTAAGCACCTCCACTGATGATCGTCCATTCGCGGTCGACAAAGCCTGCTGCGAAATCACCAGCGTTGCGCACGCCATAAGGAGTTGGATTGCGAGTACCGACAATCGCTAAGCCACGTTCTTTCAGAATTTCGATATTTCCTTTTACGACCAAGCCAATTGGAACCGCAACTAGCTCATTTAATTGAGTTGGCCAAGGCTCCATTTCAGGAGTTATGAATTGGGCGCCAGCGTTTTCAATCTTTGCCGCTATCTCACCGACGCTGATTGTGCGCAAGCGATCTATTGTTTTTGCAAATTTGACCTGGTCATAGCCGCCGGCAATTAACTTCTGATAAACATATTCGCCACCGCTGCTTGAAATTTCTTGGCTCCAGAAGAGATGTCCGCCTTCGATGACAGCAAATAAAGCAAGTCTTGCCTGCAACTCATTCATAGCTCTGCGCCTTCGCGAAGTTGATGAGCGCGCTGCACATCGGCGAGATTTGGCACCGCGTGCCCGGCAAGATCAGCCAAGGTCCAAGAAAGGCGAATGATTTTATGGAGCCCACGTGCGGTAAGCAGTTCTTTCTCTAATTGATCATGCAGGAAGTTCATAGCAGCGCGTTCGGGTTTATAGACGGTACGCAGGGCGCGTGCTGGAATCTGCGAATTCAATTTCCAACTTTCTTTTGCAAAGCGCGCTTCTGCCGTCGCTCTGGCGACGACTACTCGCGCGCGAATCAGAGCGCTGCTTTCTCCAAGTTCAGTTTGTGCCATCTCGGCGCGGCTAACTGGTTCTACTTGTACACGCATATCGATGCGATCCATGAGTGGTCCTGATAATTTTCCTAGATAGCGTCGCACAGCAAGAGATGAGCAGATACAAGCGCGCCCTTTGCCGGTGAACTTTCCGCATGGGCATGGATTAGCAGCGAGCACCAAGAGAAATTGTGCGGGAAAAGTCAGACTGCCAACGCTTCGCGCAATTGTGATTGTTCCGGATTCCAATGGTTGACGCAGTGAATCAAGGACGCCAACTGCACATTCGGGCGCTTCATCAATAAAGAGCACTCCGTGATGCGCCAACGAACAAGCACCGGGTTTTATTACGTGTGAACCGCCGCCCACCATCGCAACGCGAGATGCGCTGTGATGTGGCGAAACTATTGGCGCAACTAGCGACATTGGCGAGCGAGTACCAAGCGAGCCAGCAATTGAATGCACCGCGGTAACTTCTAGCGCTTGATCAAGACCAAGTGCGGGCAAGATTGTTGGAAGCCGTGCGGCGATCATGGTCTTTCCGGCACCTGGTGGTCCGATCAAGAGCAAGTGGTGTCCCCCACTTGCTGCTACCTCTGCCGCAAATCTGGCACGTGTTTGACCTGCAACATCGGAGAAATCGGGAAGATCGGCATCAATCGAAAGATCGAGATCGAGTTGTGGCGCCGATGTTATTTCACCGGTTCGTAGAAATCGTAAAACTTGAGAGAGATTGGTAAAGGTAAAGATCTCCATCTGCGACATGAGAGATGCTTCGGCATAATTTTCTGGTGATACCAGCGCGCGTTTGATTCCGGATTTATATGCGGCAATTAAC
>JAHECV010000005.1 GCA_024641555.1 Candidatus Planktophila sp. | reverse complement strand
ATCGAAGCTCAAGAAGTGGGCTTGGCAATCCTTGCGCCACTTCGCGAACTCGATGAGGTGGCCTACCTGCGATATGCCTCGGTATACCGTAACTTTGCCTCCCTTGAAGATTTCGAAGGCGAGATCGCGTTACTGCGAGCAGTGCCTTCGAGCGCTAATTCCCACGGCGCAAACGCAGTTGGAGCAAAACCAACTAGCGCAAATGCAGTTGAACAATCAGTAAAACAATCAGTAAATCAAAAATAAATTAGAAGACGGGAAAAATAAAAGATGTCAGATACGGTCATCAATCGACCAGCCAAAGGCAAGACCGGCAAAGGTTTGTCAATGGAACGCATTTACACAAATGAAGGGATCCACCCTTACGACGAAGTCAAGTGGGAACGTCGCGATGTAGTCCAATCAAACTGGAAGACAGGCGAGACCGTCTTTGAACAACGCGGAGTTGAATATCCAGATTTCTGGTCAGTAAACGCTTCAACAATCGTTACTACCAAATACTTCCGTGGCGCAGTAGGAGCAGAAAATCGCGAGTGGTCACTTAAGCAAGTTATCGATCGCGTAGTTCTTACATATACAAAGGCCGGAAAAGAATTTGGTTACTTTGCAACAGATAAAGATGCTGAAATCTTCGAGCACGAGCTAACACATATGCTCTTGCACCAGATCTTCTCATTTAACTCACCAGTTTGGTTTAACGTCGGAACAGCGGCGCCACAACAAGTAAGCGCATGCTTTATCTTGTCGGTTGATGACACGATGGATAGCATCCTTAACTGGTACCGCGAAGAAGGAATGATCTTCAAAGGTGGATCAGGTGCCGGACTTAACTTGTCACGTATCCGTTCATCAAAAGAACTTCTAAAGTCCGGTGGAACAGCCTCTGGCCCAGTTTCATTTATGCGTGGTGCAGATGCATCTGCAGGAACAATTAAATCTGGTGGCGCAACCCGTCGCGCAGCCAAGATGGTTGTTCTAGATGTTGATCACCCAGATATCGAAGAATTTATCGAGACCAAGGTTTCCGAAGAGCAGAAGATCCGCGCGCTTCGCGATGCTGGTTTTGATATGGACCTTGGTGGAAAAGACATCATCTCTGTCCAGTACCAGAATGCAAATAACTCAGTTCGCGTTTCAGACGAATTTATGCGCGCTTACGAAAGCGGCGAAGAATTTGGTTTGAAGGCTCGCTCAACTGGTGAAGTTATTGAAAAGACAGATGCTCGCAAACTCTTCCGCAAGATGGCAGAAGCTGCATGGGCATGTGCTGATCCTGGAATCCAGTACGACGACACAATTAACGATTGGCACACCAACCCAGAGACAGGTCGCATCAACGCGTCAAACCCTTGCTCTGAGTACATGTCACTCGACAACTCATCATGTAACTTGGCTTCACTTAACTTGATGAAGTTCCTAAAGGCCGATGGTTCATTCGATGCTAAGACATTTGGTCGCGCAGCCGAAATGATCATCACTGCAATGGATATCTCAATCTGTTTCGCAGATTTCCCAACCCAAGCAATCGGTGAGACAACACAGGCTTACCGTCAGCTCGGAATCGGATATGCAAACCTTGGTGCACTTCTTATGGCATCAGGCCTTGCCTACGATTCAGAAGGTGGCCGCGCTCTAGCCGGTGCGATCACATCTTTGATGTCAGGTATCACCTACAAGCGTTCCGCAGAACTCGCTGGCATTGTTGGTCCATACGATGGCTTTGCACGTAACGCATCTGCTCACGCACGCGTTATGCGCAAGCACGCCGCAGCATCATCATCAGCGAAGTCAGCGACAACACTTGATATCGATGTCTGGACCGAAGCAAATAAGGCATGGGATGCATGTCTATCAACTGGCGACAAAAACGGCTGGCGTAACGCACAGATCTCTGTGCTTGCCCCAACCGGAACAATCGGCTTGATGATGGATTGCGATACAACTGGTATCGAACCTGACTTCTCATTGGTTAAGTTCAAGAAGCTTGTCGGTGGCGGATCTATGCAGATCGTTAACCAGACAGTTCCAGCAGCGCTTCGTAAGCTCGGATACACCGAAGAGACCATCGAAGCGATCGTGGAATTTATCGCTGCAAATGGCCACGTCATCGATGCTCCAGGGTTAAAGCCAGAGCACTACGACGTATTCGACTGCGCACTTGGTGCACGCTCTATCGCACCTATGGGCCACGTCCGCATGATGGCTGCTTGCCAACCATTCCTATCTGGCGCAATTTCAAAGACAGTTAACCTTCCTGAAGATGCAACTGTTGAAGAAGTTGAAGAGGTTTACTACGAAGGTTGGAAGCTCGGTCTTAAGGCGCTCGCTGTTTACCGCGATAACTGCAAGGTCGGACAACCTCTCTCTGATGGCAAGGCTAAGAAGAAAGATGTTGTTGAAGAAGTTGAAACAGCAACTCCAGTGCGCAAGCGCCTTCCAAAGTCACGACCATCTACTACAACATCATTCTCTGTTGGTGGCGCCGAGGGTTACATGACCGCAGGTGCATACGCTGATGGCGCACTTGGTGAAGTATTCCTAAAGCTAGGTAAGCAGGGTTCAACTCTTGCCGGTGTAATGGATGCCTTCTCAATCGCAGTTTCAATCGGACTCCAGTACGGCGTTCCACTAGAAACTTTCGTTGAGAAGTTCACAAACTTGCGCTTTGAGCCAGCAGGTATGACAGATGATTCAGATATCCGCATGGCACAGTCCATGATGGATTACATCTTCCGTCGTCTAGCACTTGATTACTTACCATTCGATCAACGTTCTGCGATGGGGCTCTTCACAGCCTCAGAGCGTGCACGTGCGCTAGAAACAGGCGAGTACACACAGGATGCAGCGGTTGAAGCCCCAAAAGCACCGGCCGCAGCTGCTCCTGCGGCGGCTCCTGTGGCTGCAGCAGCACCAAAAGCAGTTGAGGTAAAGATCGAACCAGCACCACTTGCTCCAACAATCGGATCATCTTCTGATCTCCTTGAATCAATGGGAATCAAATCAGATGCACCGCTCTGTATGACATGTGGCGTCAAGATGCGTATGTCTGGTGCATGTTATGTCTGCGAAGGTTGCGGCAACACATCAGGTTGCTCATAAGCCTTTAACCAACCCCGTTAAAAAACCCGCCACGTAACTGTGGCGGGTTTTTTATTTCCTTAAATTTAAAAGTATTTATGCAACGAGAATTGATCGCTTAGAAAGCCCCATAAAGTAACCATCGATTAAGGTCTCAGGTGCAACGTTGTTATCTGTGGCAGCGCCCAAAGTTATAAATAGCGGCGTGAAATGTTCGACAGTTGGGTGGGCAAAGCGCACGCCAGGGGCGATATCTTTGTAAGAGGCAAGGGCATCGATATCACCGCGCGCGATATTTTCTGCAGCCCAGGTATCAAATTCGCTAGACCAAGTAGGAGCGCTCGCATCGGGGCGCCAATCGCGAATATATGGCAAGCCATGTGTCATAAAGCCAGAGCCGATAATTAATACGCCTTCATCACGTAGCGGTTGCAAACGCTTTCCGATCTCCATCAGTTTTCCAGGATCAGAAGTTGGCATGGACATCTGCAAGACCGGGATATCAGCATCTGGATACATGACGCGAAGTGGCACCCAAGCGCCATGATCTAATCCGCGGTTACTTTGCGCGATGCTTTCATTTTTTGGCATCAGCGCTGCGACTTTGGCGGCAAGGGCTGATGCATCAGGTGAGTTATAAGTCATCTCGTAAAACTTGCGATCAAAGCCGCTGAAGTCATAAACCAGGGGAGTATTAGCGGCGGGGTTACTAAGGGTGATGGGCGCGGATTCCCAATGCGCTGAAACGATCAGAATTGCGCTAGGTCGCTCGATTTTGCCGGCAATATCTTTTAGCTGCGATGTCCAGAGTTGATCATCGAGCAACATCGGTGCGCCATGGCCGATATATAAGGCAGGGGCTTTCGACATATTCAAATGCTATACCCAAGTAGTTGAACTTTCAACTACTTGAATTAAACAGTTCAAAGTGGCTGCAAATGCTCGCTTTCGCACCGCAAGTTCCTATAGGATTTAAAATCTATTTGAGGGAGTTTTTGGTGCCGCAAGCTCTACCGCGCAAGCTGGTTTATCGCTTAATTTTATTAAACGCGATGCTGTCTTATCTGATGGGCTCTCTCGGTTTTTCCATTCAACTTATAAAACGCGACTTCTCACTTACTAGAGTCCATGCCGCTTGGCACAATATCGGTTGGGCTGGTGCACTAGTTTTTATTTCACTGCTCTTACTTAGCCACGGCCATCGCCGCCCGGCACATCACACAATGCGAATTGGTTGGTTTGTCGTTGTCGGCGGAACTTTGATCTATTGCCTAAGTCCGAGCGTTTACTTTTCAGTGCCGGCGATCGCGCTAGCCGCAGGTGGGTCGGTAATCACCGGCAATACCGCAACGGCGATTTTGGGTTCTCATTCCAAGACTGCTTTAAAGAATATGTTTCGCTCGACTGGCTTCGGATTATTTATGGGATCGGTATCTCCAACCGTCATTGGTTTAACGACACAAGTAGATATCGCCTGGCGCTGGACTGTGGCGCTATCTGCGATAGTGGTCGGCTTGCTCGCGCAGTTATTGATTCCAGAGCTAGCTGCTCGTCCATCGCCAGAGCATGATCAATTAAAGATAAATTGGGATAAGCGCATCATCGCCTTGGTTTTATTCGCATTTCTTTCGATAACCATGGAAGTTTCACTTTCATCCTGGGCGGTGGATCTACTTGCAGAGCGCGGAACTGCCATTAAAACGGCGGTGCTATTTGCAACCATCGCTCCCTACTTTGTGGCCTTATCACGCATCTTTCTCTCAACACGCAATGAATATAATTTGAAGAAGATTTGGAGTTATTGCGTTGCCACAGTATCAACCGGAATCGCAATCATCGTCTTTACATCTTCGCCAACTTTGACTTTGCTTGGCTTAATTATCGCCGCGGCCGGAATAGGCCCGTGCGCATCTATCGCTATCGCCATGGCTAGCGGTAGCGAACAAGGATCTGATAAAGGCATCGCCGCTTTTGTGATCGGGATGGGTATCTCAAACGGAACCTCTCCTTGGATCATGGGATTTGTCAGCGAAAACTATGGTTTCCGTGCCGCCTATACAGTTATTTTCATAACCTTGATTTTGACCACAATTACCTTTATTTGGGTTTTAAAAAATTCATTGCCTCAACCAGATACGACGAATAGGATCTAAAAATGGCTAACCACTCAATGAAGAGCGCAAAAGTTACATCGCAGGCGATTGCGCCAGAGTGGGCCAAACTAGAACGCGAGATAATTACAACGCTAAACGAAGTGGCCCCCGAATTTGTGGCGCGCTACACCCGCAGTGATGGCTCGCTTATCTGGCGCGATCAATGGCCCAGCATGGATGGATCTGATGATCCATATGAAGCTTTTATGTACCTTGCACTCTTCTACACAATTGGCGGAAGTGAAGAGGTTTATCAATTAGCTCGCAAAATGTGGGATGCGATTACCTTGCAGTGGACCGAGTACGGTCAGATTCACCGCGAATTCGATGGCTACTACGACTGGATGCATCACGGTGAAGGCTACCTATTCCATTACTTCTTCGGATTAACTAAACCTGATTCGCTAATCGATCGCCAACGCGCAGCGCGCTTTGCGGCGATGTACACGGGGAAAGATCCACTCGCGCCAAACTATGACCGCGCCAAGAAAGCTATGCAGTCACCGCTTACCGGCAGCCGTGGACCGCGCCAGGTTGTTACTCACGAAGATTGGGAGACCCACCGCACCGTTTTAGATGATTATCTAGCGCCATATGAAGATATTGTGAAAACTGATTTCTCATCGATGCGTTGCCACTGGTCAGATCCAGAAGTTTATGACGACTTAATTAATAAGATGAACGCGCGCATGAATCGCGGTGATGTACCCCTTAACCTCAACTCCACATCGCTTTTAACTCATGCCTATATGTATTCAGGCGATCAAGATCTGAAGCAGACCATGTTGGAATATCTAGGCGCTTGGACTAAGCGCAAAGATGAAAACGGCGGAATCATGCCCGATAACATCGGTACATCTGGTGCAATTGGTGAATTCAATGACGGCAAGTGGTGGGGCGGTTATTACGGTTGGCGTTGGCCACATGGCTTTATGACCATTATGGAGCCAATCACCAACGCGGCGATGAATGCAGTTTTATTAACTGGTGATTACAAGTATTTAGATCTTCCGCGTTCGCAGTTCGATTTAATCTGGTCGCTTCGTAAAGAGGTAGATGGCGTTACCAAAGTTCCACATCGCCACTTCGATGCTGGCTGGGCAGATTACCGTTTACCTTCGGCGCGCCACATGATCTATATCTGGACATCATCGATGGCGCAGGAAGATTTAGATCGAATTCTTGCGCTTCCGCGCGATAACGATTGGGATGCAATTTACATTCCTGGAGTATCTGGTGGAGATAAGGCAACCGGTCGTGATACCAAGCATTACATCGCAAATACCTTGCCTTGGTTCCAATTTGTGCAGGGCCACTTGCCAAATTATCCGGTAGATATTTTGAAAGCCAATATCGAATTAATCAAGATTCAATTACGCAAGATGCGCTCTAACACCGGAAATCCGCGAAACTGGGATAGTTATGATCCCGCAACCGCCGATGAAGTAGTAGGTCTTGATCTGCGCGTACCCGGTTACAACATCCATGCCTGGCAAGAATTTAATCCGGTCTACTTTGAAGGGCTGGGGCAGATGGTCTTTGGCGGGCCGATGCATATTTCACATGGTGGATTGCAGCACGGCAAAGTGCGCTTTTTTGATGGCCAGAAACAACGCCCAGGTCTGCCTTCTGGCGCGGCAGTTATCGTTGATGCGATAAGTGATTCTTCTATTTCGATGCAAGTTGCCAATATCGATAGCGAAGATCGCCAGTTAGTTATCGAAGCTGGAACTTTTGGCGAACATCGCTTTGATTCCGTTGTGATCACTGGAGCCGATGGCTCTGTACAGGATGTAAATATCGGTGATAAGTGGTTTGCCCTTGATCTAGTTGGGGGAGCGGTCGCCTCACTTAAATTCAAGATCAGCCGCTACGTAAATGATCCAAGTTATGAAACACCTTGGTCAGGTCGCCAAGATTGGGATCCAATCATTACGGGGCGCAATCTGTGATTTGGACGCAGTGGAGTGATCTCAAGATTCCAACTGGTTTGGAACACCTGCCAACTGATGGCCTAACTCCACGAGCGCAAGATCTAGAAAAGATCACCTTTTACGTTCCGGCATATATGTATGGCGCTGCTGCGCTAACTCCAATTGCCCAGATGAGTTCGCTGCAAGTAATTCAATCTCCAAATGCCGGCGTCGATGATGTTATTCCGCTTCGCCCAAAGGGGGTCACGCTCTGCAATGCAGCAGGTGTGCACGATGCATCAACTGCAGAATTGGCAGTTGGTTTGGCAATTGCGGCACGTCGCGGCTTTGCTGAATTTGCGCAGAATCAGAGTAAAGGAATCTGGTCGCACACCAGCAATGCAGCGCTAACTGATTCGCGAGTTGCCATTGTGGGCCATGGAAATATCGGCAAGACAATTGCGCGAATGCTGGGCGGCTTTGAAGTGCAGATAAATTCTTTCTCTAAATCTGGCAGCGATGGCGCACTTACCATGGATCAATTTGATGAACTGATTGCATCATTCGATGTAATCATCTTGATAGTTCCGCTAAATGACCAAACTCGTCATTTAATGAACGCCAAGCGCCTGGCAAAAATGAAAGATGGCGCGGCGCTCATAAATGTTGCACGTGGTGCCGTCATAGATACTGCAGCGCTACTTGCAGAGTTAAATTCAAAGCGGATCTTTGCTGCCCTAGATGTAACCGATCCCGAGCCACTTCCCGCCGGCCATCCGTTATGGAGTGCGCCAAATACGCTAATCACTCCGCATGTCGGGGGAGATTCAAAGGCCTTTGAACCACGTGGGCGCGCGCTAGTTGAAGCACAGTTAGCGCGTTTTGCGGCCGGTCAACCTTTGGCAAACGTGGTTGCGCAAGGTTAGTTCTTAGGGGCTAAAGGATTGCGACAGTGTGCTTGTCGATGAAATCCCAATCGTAATCAATGCAGAGGCCTTCACCTTGGGGAGCCATCACATAACCATCGACAATATTTAGCTGGCTCTTGGTGCCAAACTGGAAATCTTCAAATGGATAGAGGGTTTCAAAGAATTCACAGTTGCTGATGGCAAGCGATGGGTGCAACTGCACTTGCTCAAGGCCATGATAAATCGTGGTGTGAAGTTCGCATTTAACTCCGAAAGATTCCGCCAAGTGAGCAGTCTTCATGACTGCGGTAATTCCAGCGCGCCAAGATACGTCGGTACGGACGATATCTACGATGCCTTCCTTAATGCAGCTGGCAACTGAGTAGTTATTTCCAGCAATTACTTCAGTGCCGCAAATTGGAATATCTAACTTCTCACGGAGTTTTTTAAGGCCATTTAGATCGACATCAAGAAGTGGCTCTTCAAACCATTTGTATCCAAGTTTTTCTAATTCACGTCCAGCTTTAAGCGCTTCTTCATATGAATACATAATCACTGGGTCAGCCATTAAGGTGAAATCATCGCCGACCGCTTTGCGCACTGCGCGATAGCAAGCGATATCTAGATCAAGGCCTCCCGGTGGGTGGAGTTTGTAGCCTTTATAACCCTTGGCTTTAACTTCAAGTGCTTGCTTTGCATAATCCTCTGGACCAGGCAAGAACATTGATGAAACATATAGCGGCACCTTTTCGCGCGCTGCTCCGAGAATTTTATAAACTGGCAAATGCGCCATCTTGCCGACGATATCCCAGCACGCGTTATCGAATGGGGCATACGAGTAAATAGGAACATGGTTCCAGCGACGATCAAAGAGTTCGAACTCCTTTATATTCTTTGCAGAATCGTGGGCGCTGCGACCGATGAAGTATGGCTTTACCTGCGACATAGTTGCGGCAGCAGCCTTGGCATCTTGGGCGCCAAAGCCGAAAGAAGTTCCTTTAACGCCATCTTCAGTAGTAATAGTGATGACGGTGAAATCCGGGCGTGAACCACCAGGAAGCTTTACAGCCGCAACTGCATCCTTTGATTCTGGTGCATCTGATCCACGGCAAGCGCGAATTTCAATATCTTTAATGATTGATAAGCCCACGTGAATTCCTATCCCTTAAAAAATCCTATAGGAAAACTTAGTGCGCTATCTGGCGCGGGTCAAGGATCTTTAGAGATTATTTTTATTGATCGCTTGCGCTGCGGGAGAGAAGCGCTTGAGTGATGACTCGATGTGGGCGTGCATCGCACTTCTTGCAGCTTTTGAGTTTTGCTCAGAAATCGCCTTGGCGATTACATCGTGTTCTTTGATTGCTAATTGTCCAGATCCGCCTTGGTAATACTCTTCAAAGAGGTCTTGCACAAATTTGCCACGAGTCTCACCCTCAATTAAATGTAATTTATTAGCCATGAATAGTCTAAATAAATGGAGATGGCAGTGAGTTCGTTCAAAAGAATCTGCCACAGATTGATTTCCTGAGATGCTAGCGATTAGAGAATGAAAACGCGCATCATGTTCGGTAAGCGCCTGAAATTGATCGTACCCAGATAACTTTAGAGCCGTCTTGGCGCTCTGCATCTCCGCCTTCAGCGCAGTCTTGCCGGTGTTATCAACTAACTTGGCGGCTTGCTCCGCGGCCCAGGGTTCGATTAATAAACGAAATTGAAAGAGATCATTAAATTCTTTTAAGGAAAGTAAGTCAGTTGCTTTGTAACCTTTGAGGGGTTCCTTAGCAATCAAACCATCGGATTCGAGGCGAGCTAGCGCCTCGCGCACTGGGGTCTGCGATACATCTAACTGAACCGCAAGAGCATCAATATTTACCCGCGATCCAGGTGCGATCTCATGATCAAAGATCATCGCTTTGATCATCTCGTAAATCTCATCCGATAGAACGGAACGGCGAGGTGCGCGCTTTACAGGGCGAGGTGCTGCGCTCTTCTTAGTCGGCATTACTCACCTCAATCAGATGCGATTTAGATAAATCGCTTATTTGCGAAGGCGTAATCCTTGCATACCACCGTCAACGTTGAGAACTGTTCCGGTCGTCGACGCCTGACGTGGGCTGGCCAGGTAGAGAATTGCGCTGGCAACTTCATCTGCGCTGACTAAACGCCCCATCGGCTGGCGCGCTTCAAGGGCGGCGCGTTCGGCCACAGGATCTGCCGCCTGCGATAGCAAGCGAGATACCCAAGGAGTATCTGCAGTTCCAGGCGCCACGCAATTTACGCGGACCTTATCTGGAATTCCATCTGCCGCCATGGCCAAAGTAAGTGAGAGCACCGCGCCTTTACTTGCAGAATAAACCGCACGTTGTGGCAGCCCTGCAGTGGCAGCAATAGAGCAAGTGTTAACAATTGATGCAACCTTGCTCTTCTTTAAAAATGGCATTGCCGCGGCGCTAACACGGCCCATCCCGAAGACGTTTACACCAAAGACTTTCGCCCATTCTTCTTCTTTAGCATCGGTAATTGATCCGATTGCGCCAACGCCAGCGTTATTTGCCAAGATGTCAATGACATCAGTTGCTTTTGCGATCTCGCTAAATGCAGCAGCAACTTTGGAAGGATCTGAAACATCGCATGGAATAAATGTGGCATGCGAACCCATATCACCGGCGTTGAGATCTAAACCAAAGACCTTCGCTCCGGATTCCGAGAGCATTCGCGCCACCGACAGGCCTATACCTGAACCAGCTCCCGTGACTACGGCAGTGAGACCTTTAAATTCAGCGCTCATGCTTATGCTCCATTCTTCCAGTAAGTCCCGGATGGGAATTTGAACTCATCGATACTTGCTTGATGTATTTCAGCGCCCGCTCCAGGTGATAACGGTGCCATGTAATTGCCGTTCTGTATATCGGTTGGAACAAGAAAATGTTCATGCAAATGATCGACGAATTCCACAACTCGACCTGGATGATGGCCAGTTACCGCAACCGCGTCGAACATCGCCAGATGCTGCACCATTTCGCACAACCCAACTCCTCCCGCATGTGGGCAGACCGGAACTCCAAATTTTGCAGCCATCAAAATATTTGCAATATTTTCATTTACTCCCGCAACGCGAGTGGCATCGATCTGCATTACTGAAAAGCCCTTACTTTGCAGCAGTTGCTTAAATATGATGCGGGAACCCGCCATTTCACCGGTTGCTACACGAGTCGGCGCTATTCCAGCGGCAATCTTGGCGTGGCCAACGACATCGGTTGGAGAAGTTGGCTCTTCTACCCAAGTGAGCTTGAACTCTTTGAGCTGATTGATCCAGGTGATCGCATCATCGACATCCCAGACTTGGTTAGCATCGATAGCGATTGCAAAATCTGGCCCGACTAGTTCGCGTACCTTCTTTAGACGACGTTGATCATCTTCTAGAGATTTACCGCACTTATATTTAAGAAGTTTAAAACCTTGGTCCATCGCCTCTTGCGTTAGCTTAAGCATCTTTTCGTCGGTATAGCCGAGCCAACCGGGGGAGGTGGTGTAAGCCGGAACTCCTTGGGCACGCAACTTTGCTTCGTTGTCAGCCTTGTAATCGACTTGGCGATTTAAAATATCGAGCGCTTCTGACTTGGATAAGGCATCGGTTATATATCTAAAATCAATCGCGTTAACGATCTCTTGCGGTGAAAGATCAGAGAGTAATTTCCAAAGTGGAACCTTGCGTTCCTTAGCAAAGAGGTCCCAGAGCGCATTTAAGACGCCACCAGCTCCCATGTGGAAGACGCCGTAATCAGGGCCGAGCCAACGAAGTTGCGAATCACCCGATAATTCACGAGCGATGCCACCAATATTTTCTAAAGCATCCGAAGTATTTAGACCAACGATTTTCTCAGCCAATATTTCGATAGCCTGCAATTGAACTTCATTACCGCGCCCGATTGTGAATACAAGTGAGTCACCATGAACTCCAGCATCGGTATTGATCCGCAGATAAGCACCTGAGTAATCAGGATCTTGGTTCATGGCATCGGAGCCATCTAAAGATTTAGAAGTTGGAAAGCGAATGTCGAATGTCTCGACCCCAGTTATTTTTGGCATTACTTCACGTACTTCTCTAGGCCTTTAGGAATTCCATTCTCTTTCCAGAGAGTTTCATATCCAACGCCAGGGGCGGTAGGAGCATGTACAAGTCCATCGGCATGAACAAGCGCTTCTCGCTTAATTGGATTGCCCCAAACAAGTGATTCGTAGGCGGTTGTATTCTTAATTGCCATACATAAATGTGCGCTTTCTAAGCCCATTCCGTGCACTTCTGCGCGCAGGTGATATGCATCAGCAAGGTGGGCGATCCGCATCGCACCGGTAAATCCACCCTTCAAGAAAGTGCTAGTGCGCAAGCTGGTCGCAACGCCTGTAGCGACAAAATCTCCCGCGTTCATATGCGAACCGTCAGTTACCTCACCAAGCAAAAGCGGCACTCGAACTCGCTCACCTAACCATTTGTAAGCAGTGACGCTAAATTCGCGCATTGGTTCTTCATACCAAAGATAGTTTGCTTCATCTAACGCGTGGCCGAGATAAACTGCATCTTGTAAATCAAACGCGGCAGATCCGTCATACATTAATTCAATATCAGGGCCAACGTGATCGCGCAGGGCCAAACAGAGTTGTGCATCTTTCTTAGCGTCACCAAAGGCATGTAACTTAATCATCGGATAACCAAGTGCAAGTGCTTGGTCTGCGATATCGAGAAATTCTGCAATGGATGAGTACGTAACCGTTGATGCATACGCGGGAAGCGAAGTGCGATAACCGCCTAATAGTTGATGCACAGGAAGTCCGGCTTGTTTTCCACCGATATCCCAAAGAGCTACATCAACTAAGTGGGTTAAATTGGGAGCAAATCTTTCAATGCGATCTAACTCCCACACGCGCTCCCATAAATGTTCGCGTTGCAAAGGATCTTGTCCGATTAACTCGGGGCGAAAGCGACGATTTACATAATCTTGAAGAATTACGCCACGGTTAGATGAGGCAAAACCAGTAATTCCAGCATCGGTTTCGATGACAAGCCATGCGCCAAGCGTTGCACCTTCCGAACCTGGAATTCGATCGCGCCAGACAAAGGCGGGGGTGAATCCGGGACGTTCTTCCAAAATCACTTCAACGTTGGTGATTTTCACGCTGGGCCTCTCCTCGAGCCTTGGCAAAAAGATATCAAAAAGATATCTTCGAAATACTATACGAAATAGTATTTGCCCCCCTAGTATTTCTGCAACTGGTCAGATCGGCAACTAGGAGCTGGCGCCAGACTCAAAAAGGGGGATACCTTGAAGAAGAAGTACTCACTAATTGCAATCGCTGGTGCGTTTGCAATTGCAGGTACAACAGTGATGGCAATGCCTGCGCAAGCAGCGAAGCCTTCAATCACAATCTGGGTAGATGCACCGCGTCTACCGGGAGCAAAGTTGTACGCACAAATCATGAAGCCAACAGTTGATGTGAAGGTTGAACTTCACGCACAGGCAGATCTTGTACAGAAAGTTTCATTATTTAACCGCGTTAAAAAAGGTTGGCCAGATGTTGTATTCGGTCCACCAAATGACGTATCAGTTCTAGCAGATGCAAATAACGTTTTGCGCCTTGATAAGTATGCTCCAGCTGGTTTCTGGGATGATATGAAAGATGGAAACCAATGGTGTAAGGGTTCTGACGGTGGTTGGTACTGCGTTAAGAACGACCTTGCACAAGATGTGCTTTGGGTAAATACCAAGTTGATGAAGGAATTGGGTTACACCGTTCCTAAGACAATGGATGATTTTGCAAAGATCGGTGCAGATATTGCTAAGAACCACCCAGGTTATTCACTTGGTGCACTTGGATCACAAGGTTTCTATTCAGGATACCTATGGCCATCACAGTGTCCGGTTAACCAGGCAACTTCTTCAACGGTTGTAAAGATTGCTCCAAAATCACCTAAGTGCACACGCGCAGCAGCGCTTGTGCAACCAATGATTGATTCTGGCGTTCTTTCAACTTCAGCTCCGTGGGATGCTGACTACATCAAGGATTACGGACAGGCTGGCAAAGTTGTCATGACTATCGGACCTTCATGGTTCGGTGAATTCGTAATCCGTCCAGCATCATCATGGGCAGTTCCAGCAGGTCAGATCACTGCTGCACCAATGCCAATGTGGGCCGGCGAGAAGGTTAACTACTCAGGCGAATGGGGCGGCGGAATTTACACCGTTTCTCCTCACTCTAAGTATCCAAAGGAAGCACTTGCATTTGCAGTCTTCATGGTTCAAGACAAGCGCAACGTCGTTGATGTTAAGAATCCAGATGGCTCAAAGGGTGCTCCAACATTCCCAGCTTCACAAAAGGGAAATGCACTTTGGAAGGCAAAGATCTCATCTGATAAGTACTACGCAGCAGATCCATATCCAGCAATGTTGGAACAGTCAAAGAAGATCTTCTCAGGTGAGAAGCCAGTTTCTTACGACACCAACGGCGCTCAAGAAGGAACAATGTCTAACGAGTTGAAGAAGACTAAGAATGCTCAGGCGGCACTTGATGCCTTTGCAACTTACGCTTCAAATCTTGCTAAGCAACTCGGTTACAAGGTTCTCACAAGCTGATTGAAGTAAAGCTCTATCAGTAATACCTCAAGAGGGATAAAGAACCAGGTTGGTCGCTTCGGTGGCCAACCTGGTTCTTACCAACTTAGAAGTGAAAGATAAAACCTAAGAAATTATTCGGGGGATAAGATGGCAAGAAAGAAGAAACTCGGTAGCAGCGTTGCGATGTATGCGATGTTGGCACCCTATATGGCGCTACTAATCGTCTTCGGCATTGTCCCCATCATTATGGCGATCCGCGAAGTTCCGTCACCTTCTCGCGTTAATCAAGATGGCGGCTGGGATGCCTTTAAAATTGTTTTACAAGACTTTAGATTCTTTCCCGCGCTAAAACACGTGCTCGGTTTTATGGCTATTTATGTGCCGCTTACAACTATTTTTGTTATCGCCGTAGCTCTTATGCTTGATATGAATCCAAGCAAGTGGAAGAAATGGCTTCGCCTTTCCTACATCGTGCCGGCCTCTATATCTGGAGCAGTGGCAGTTCTCGTTTGGTATGTAATTTTTGCCCCAACTTTAAGCCCGGTAAAATCAGTACTAAATGCGATGGGAATCGAAAAGTCTGAAGAAATCTGGCAGACCAAGAATCTAACTTGGCTCTTTGCAATTATGGCCTTTTTCGTTGTGGCCGGTAACTGGATCTTGATCCAGTACGGATCTCTGCAATCGCTTTCCCAGGAAATTATCGAAGCCGCACGTATGGATGGGTGCTCGGCCTTTCAACTTGGCTGGCGCATCAAACTTCCACTTATTAAGAAGTACATCATTTACATGGGTGTACTTATCTTTGCAGGTGGATTACAGCTGTTCGTAGAACCGCAGTTACTCAATACCGGTGTATACGCAGGTATCGCCGAAGCCTGGTCACTCGACCAACTCTCATTTGAATTAGCTTTCACCAGCGGTGATTTTGGTGGTGCATCCGCGCTATCTCTCATGCTTCTAATACCAAGCCTACTTGGAGCGCTCATAGTTATCTTCAAGACAGATATGTTTGAAGAAGCTGAAGTCTCAGGAAAGCGAAAGGCGGAATAACCCATGGCATCACTTCTTAAGATCAACCGCCGCGCATACCGTTTGCGTCAGGAAAACCCAGTCGCATCATTCTTTGTAAATGCATTCTTAATTTTCTTTGCCGTTGTCAGTTTGGTGCCAATGATTTGGCTACTGCTTGCACCAACAAAGTCTGATGCTGACTTATCTAACAAGAATCCATTGATGTTTGGAAATCTTGGGGGGTATTTAAAGGCCTGGAAGAATCTGCAGTACTTCGATGATGGAGTTATTGCTAAGTGGGCATGGAACTCAATCTGGTACACCGGATCAATCGTTGTAATTGCAACAATTACCGCATCGCTCGCCGGGTTCGTATTAACGGCTTCAAATATCAAATTTAAGCGCACATTCTTGATTTCAACTTTGATTACTATGTTGGTGCCGCCTATGGCGCTGGTTGTTCCGGTATTCGTATTGATGGACAAGCTCTCGCTAATGGATAAGCCAATTTCGGTAATTTTGGTCTCATCTTTGTATCCATTCGGTGCCTTTTTGTCTTACATCTATTACTCAACAACGATTCCCAAAGAGTTATATGAATCAGCCCGTATAGATGGTTGCAATGACTTCCAGTTGTACTTAAAGATCTGCTTGCCACTTTCTGGTCCGCTGATCTCACTTCTCGCCTTCTTTGCATTTATCGGCAACTGGGCGAACTACTTCTTGCCTTATATCTTGTTGCCATCGAGTGAGAACTACACTTTGCCGATCGGTATGGGCTTCTTGTTCTACTCAACTCCGGCAATTAACCCAGCTGTTGGAGCCACCTCTGTTCCTGTTGGTAAACCAGAGATCGCCCTGGCCGGTGTATTGATTGCCTTGCCAATCATGATCGTCTTCCTCTTCTCCCAGAAGCGTTTAGTCCGAGGCATGCTCTCTGGCTCAATTAAGGAGTAGTTCTCTTTAGTCGAGAACAATAAAGATGGCTCACAACGATCGAGTTCAGTTAAGAACCGGACTCGAAATCTCGCAAATGGGTTTGGGGACCGCTACCTTTGGCGGTCTCTATACATCTATGACGCAATCGGAATGCGATGCCGCAATCGAATGCGCCCTGGGCAACGGAATTACCTACATTGATACCGCACCTCATTACGGAAAAGGAACTGCGGAGCGGCGTTTGGCAAAATCGCTAAAGGGGCGACCACGTTCATCTTTTGAAATATCCACAAAGATTGGACGTTTACTCGTTCCTACCGAATATGAAGCAGAGCCAGAATTTGCAGATACCGATACTTCAGTAACTAGGCTCTTTGATTTCTCCGAAAGTGGAGTAGAAAAATCTTTTCGCTCAAGTCTAGAGCGTATGGAGTTAGAGAGCATTGAGATCTTGATGATCCATGATCCTGATGACAACGCTGATGCAGCTATTCGCGAATCTTTTCCGGCACTTTTAAAGATGCGCGATAAAGGAATAATCAAGGCAATTGGCGTAGGAATGAATCAATCCGCCACACCTGCTCGCATGATTAAAGAGACTGATATCGACTTGGTCTTAATCGCTGGTAGATACTCACTACTTGATCAACGAGCACTCGCTGATCTACTGCCGGCTGCACTCGAACGGGGCGTCGATATCGTCGCTGCTGGAGTGCTCAATTCTGGAATTTTAGCCAACCCAGTTAAAGGCGCCACCTTTGACTACGCGCCAGCTTCAGATGAGATTCTTGCCAAGGCGCAGCGAATTAAAGCGGTGCTTGATTCAGAAAACATTCCACTTACCGCCGCCGCTTTGCAATTTCCGCTACGTCATCCTGCGGTCAAATGTGTGCTTATCGGGTGCCGCAGTAGCGCAGAAATTTTGAGTAACGCCAGGAATTTAGATATGGAACTGCCCGAAGATATTTGGCAAAAAATTGCAGCAGTCTTGTAGAGAAATGAGAAAAAAATGGCGCTAGACCCACAAGCAAAATCTTTCTTAGATCGCATGGCTTCTTTCAACGCCCCTGACATCTCGGAGGCTGGTGCGTTTGTTGCACGTAGCGGATCGCATGGAGAGCCGGATCTATCAGGACCCCTAGATCCAACAGTGCGTATTGATAACCGCTTCTTCACCTCTACCACCGCTGATACTTATATAAAGGTTTACACACCTGCAGGAAGTGGCCCGTTTAACGGACTTGTCTATTTTCACGGAGGCGGTTGGGTCGTTAACTATGTCGGAAAATATGATGCCCAATGTGCAGCGCTAGCTGCCATGACTAATTCAGTAGTTGTTTCAATTAATTACCAAAAAGCGCCAGAGCATAAATTCCCAATTCCTTTTAACGATTGCTATGAAGGTCTCCAATGGGTAGTCGCTAATTCTGCCGAATTAAATATCAACAGCGAAAAAATTGGCGTGGGAGGCGACAGCGCGGGCGGAAATCTAGCATCGGCAGTTGCCTTGGCAGCGCGAGATCGTGGGATAAAACTCGCTTACCAGTTATTAATTTATCCCTGCAATGGTCCGCAATATGTTGATTCTGCGGATGTGCCTAACGCTGAGGGTTATGGCTTAACGCAACGCGGAATGAAATGGCTTTGGGAGCAATATTTAAATGGCACCGCCGATCGCAATAATCCTTACGCAGTTCCTCATAGCGCAACCGATTATTCGGGACTGGCACCTGCAATTATGTTTACCGCCGAATACGATGTTCTACGCCAAGATGGGATTGACTACTCTGAGAAACTGAAGTCCGCCGGAGTTCCAGTTGCTTATAAAGATTGTCCAGGCATGATCCATGGTTTCTTTAACTACGGTAAATACATTGATGAAGGTATCAATATTCGTAAATGGGTAGCAGCAGAAATCAATAAGGTACTCGGCGCTTAGCGATGACTACACAATTAACTGGTATGACGTGGGATCACCCGCGCGGTCTTGATTCAGTTGTTAACTCCAACAATTTGCTGCAAGAGCGCTGCGATATCTCGGTCAAGTGGGATGCGCGCTCCTTGTTGGCATTTGGCGATCAACATATCTCTGAGTTTTATGAAAATTACGATCTAATGATTATTGATCACCCGCACGTACCTGACGCCGTCCATGCGGGTGCAGTAATTGCTCTAGAAGATTTGGCTACTGCCGCACAACTCGAACTACTGTCGCAGACCAGCGTTGGTCAATCTCATGCATCATACAAATATCAAGGAAAACATTGGGCGCTAGCAATTGATACCGCAGCACAAGTAAGCGCTTATCGTCCCGATAAGGCAGATAGCTCGCCGATTTTTTGGAGTGATGTCTTTGACCTAGCTCGAACTGGCCAACTGCTTTGGCCATATAAGCCGGTAGATGCTTTTAGCACTTTTGCAACTTTAATGGCGCAAAAAGGTGCACCTCTTACCGCGACAAAGGAATTTATTAATCAGAAAGTTGCACTTGAAGTTATCGAATTTATGGTTGAACTAGCAGCGCTAGTTCCAGAATTCTGTGCAACAAGTAATCCGATCGACATTGCTGAGCGCTTAAGTGGCGAAGATGCATACGCTTATGGCATCTGCATGTACGGGTATAGCAATTACTCACATAAAGGATTTAGAAAGCACCGTCTGGTTTATGAAGATCTTCCATCTATTGATGGCCAAGCTAGCGGATCTCAATTGGGTGGGGCCGGTGTGGCCATCTCAAGTAAGTCTAAAAATCCGCAAGCCGCAGCAACTGCAGCAATTCTGCTCTCCATGCCCGAGATTCAAGCGACAACTTATGGTTTGGCAGGCGGACAGCCTGGCAATTTAGCGGCCTGGAAGAACGGTGCGCTAAATGATCACACCCTTAACTTCTTCCGCAACACTTTGCGCACCTTAGAACGCGCCTGGGTACGGCCACGAGTACTTGGTTGGCCGGATGTTCAATATCAAAGTTCACTTGTGATTCATCGCGCATTGACTTCGAAGCAGGTAAATGCCAGCGTAGTTGCAGAGATTGCCGCCACTTGTGAGAAATATGTAAAGGAATAGCGATATGAAACTTTACTTCGAAGATTATGTGCTCAACTCAACAAGAGTAAGTATGGGGCGCACTATCACTGAGGCAGATATCGTCACTCATGCTGGACAAACTGGTGATTTTTATCCGCACCATATGGATGCAGAATGGTGCAAGACTCAAGAATTCGGCCAACGTGTAGCACACGGAACTTTAATTTTAAGCGTCGCAGTTGGCGCTCTGGCAGGAGAAATTAATGAAGTGGCATTTAGTTATGGTTACGACCGAGTGCGCTTTATCTCACCAGTCTTTATCGGTGACACCATTACTTCAAAGGCCGAAATTGTGGCAAAACGCGAACACGCTAAACGTGCCGCAGATTTTGGTTTAGTTGATGAACAAGTAACCGTTACTAATCAACGAGGAGAAACGGTGATTGCTTTTATCCATGTCTATATGGTGGAGAAGAAGAAATGAGTTGGAACCTTGATTCGCGAGTTCGTAGCGCCATGATTTCTGATTCACTCGATGTCATCGGAGTTCGCAATAATGCAATGTCGGTAGAGGTAAGAGCGCTTCGCCCAAATATGCGCGCTGTTGGATTAGCCGCCACAGTCCAGTTCGTTGCCGATAGCGAATATGATCAAAAAGATCCTTATGGCGACGGAATTGATTTTCTCGATACTTTAAAGCCTGGCGAAGTTGCGGTGGTCGCTACTGGTGGACAGGCGCTTTCCGCTTTCTGGGGTGAACTATTTTCTGCAGCGGCGAAAGGTCGCGGCGGTACTGGCGTAGTTGCCGACGGACCGCTTCGCGATACAGAACAGATAGTTGGTTTGGATTTCCCGGCGTTTGGATACGGAACTCGTCCCTACGATTACAAAGGACGAATGCGAGTCAAAGCGATGGGCACTGCAGTTATCTGCGGGGGAGTCGAAGTAAATCCAGGTGATGGCGTAATCGCCGATGCTGATGGAATTGTTGTAGTTCCGGCGCAACATTTAGCGAAGGTAACCGAATTAGCAAATGCTAGAGCAGCCACTGAAAAGAGCGTTTTAAAGGATCTTTTAGCTGGTAAGAGCGTAAGAGAGGTATGGAACGCCTACGGTGTTCTGTAACTTGAAATAACTAGAGAGATAACTAGGAGATAAATATGTCTAATGAACTAATCGATACTCATCAGCATCTCTGGGTAATGAGCGAACGTGCTTATTCTTGGATCGCACCAGAATATGGTCCGCTCTATGATGATTTTACGCCCGAAAGACTTGCTCCCGAAATTCCCGCATCCGGTGTTACTAGTTCCGTTTTAGTCCAAGCAGCTGACACATATGAAGATACTTTCTATATGTTAGATGTCGCAGCAAACTCAGATTTTGTGCAAGGCGTAGTGGGTTGGATTCCCTTTGATCGTCCAAATGAAGCGCGCGCGGCAATTGAAACTTTTAAGAAGAACCCTTACTTCAAAGGCGTACGCAACTTAACCCACGATTATTCAAATCCAAAGTACGAATCAGATGATGCCTGGATTACTCGCCCGGTAGTTTTAGAAACTTTGGCGATGGTTGAAAAAGCCGGTTTGAGTTTTGATTATGTTTCTATCAAACCAGAGCACACCAAGAACGTGGTTACCTTGGCGAAGAAGTTTCCAAATATGAAGATCGTGGTAGATCACTTTGCAAAACCACCAATTGCGGCCAAAGAGATGGAGCCTTGGGCATCTTCTATGGCCGAGATTGCAGCCTTTCCAAATGTTTATGCCAAGTTATCGGGCTTAAATACCGCTTCAGATCTAGCCAATTGGACCGTTGCGGATTGGCAGCCATATGTTGATTTCATAGTTAAGAGTTACGGCGCAGAGCGGGTAATGATGGGTGGAGACTGGCCAGTGATTGTTCTCGGCAATAACTATGCGCAAATCTGGCAGGCGCAAGTAGAAGTGATCTCACACTTTAGCGCTGAAGAGCAAGCCTGGATGCGCCATAAAACTGCTAAAGCTTTCTACAAGTTAGGTTAAGGAGAAGTCATGACACGTTATGCCTCAGTAATCGGAATGAAACCGGAAAACCGCGCTGAATATGAGCGTTTACACGCTGATGTATGGCCAGATGTCTTGGCCAAGATCTACGAATGCAATATCCGCAACTATTCAATTTATCGCTATGGCGAACTTCTCTTCTCTTACTTTGAATACATTGGTTCTGATTTCGATGCTGATATGGCAAAGATGGCGGCAGATCCAATGACCCAGAAATGGTGGGATGTCTGTAAGCCTTTGCAATCACCAGTTGCTGATCGCGCCGATGGCGAATGGTGGGCGGCAATACCGGAAGTTTTCCATGTCGATTAAAGAACCATTGGATAAATCAGATCTTCCCTTAAATGGAATTCTGGTTTTAGATTTCTCACAGTTTCTCGCCGGTCCGGTTGCAGCAATGCGCCTTGCCGATATGGGAGCTCGAGTTATAAAGATTGAAAGACCAGGTACCGGCGATATAGGTCGCACTTTGGCATTTGCAGGCTTGGAGAAAGATGGCGACACTCTCTCTTTCCATATTATGAATCGCAATAAGGAAAGTTTTGCGGCTGATTTAAAAAACTCAGAAGGACTTGCCCAAGTTTGGGAGCTCGTTAAAAAAGCAGATGTAATTATTCAAAACTTCCGTCCGGGGGTCATTGAGCGTCTTGGACTTGGCTATGAAGATGTAAAGAAAGTAAATCCAAAAATTATTTATGGAAGTGCAACTGGTTATGGCGCAGAAGGCCCATTTAAAGATCGCCCCGGCCAAGATTTGTTGGCGCAGAGTATTTCTGGTCTGCCATGGCTAAATGGTCGCGCGGGTGATCCACCGATTCCAGTTGGATTGGCAGTTGCCGATATCTTTACATCAACACATCTAGCTTCTGGTGTAATGGCTCTTTTGTTGCGCAGGGAACGCACCGGTAAAGGTGGGATGGTTGAATCAAGTCTGCTCGAATCTATGCTCGATCTACAGTTCGAATTAATTTCGGCAAATCTCTTCGATCCAAACGTTGTTGTTAATCGCGGCGCCGGAAATTCAGCACACGCTTTTCTACCTGCGCCATATGGCCTTTATCCCACTAAAAACGGCTATTTAGCGATTGCAATGACGCCGATTCCTGCACTTGGAAATTTATTGGGCGTAGATCTAGATAAGTATGAAGATCCAAAATCTTGGTGGAGCGATCAAGAAGCGATCATGAAGGCGTTAAGTGCGAAGATCGCAACGCAAGATACCGATCACTGGCTTTCGATCTTAGATGCGGCAGATATCTGGTGCGCTCCTGTATTGACCTTGCCCGAACTAGTCGCGCATGAAGGTTTTGACGCAATCGATATGGTGCAAAAGACCGAGCGAACTGGAAAAGACGGATCCCAGATTACGATTCCAACCACGCGTTCACCGATGCGAATCGATGGCCGCACCGTTAAGCATTCTAAAGGCGCACCACACGTTGGCGAAGATACCGAAAAAATCCGTAAAGAGTTCGGGATATAAGAGGAGCAGAGATGAAAAATCCAAATCCAGACCCACAAGCACGTTATGAAATTCCGATCTGGAATCAGGATGTAAAACTCTATGAGGACTATCAAGTAGGAGAAGTTGACCGTTCGCTTCGCCGCACCATCTCAGAAGGTGAGGTGATGCTCTTTAATTCGCTCGTTTTAGATATGCATCCCTATGTTGGTGATGATATCTGGGCGCGCGAGCACGGGCTCTTCAAGAAGCGTTTAGTCCCAGGCGCAATGGTATTTAGCTATGGACTTGGTTTATTTGCCCATAACAATGTCAACACTTTTAGTTACGGATATGACAAGTTGCGCTTCATCAAGCCAACTTTTATTGGCGACACCATTTACGGAATGCGCACGCTTTTAGAGAAGACGCCAAAATACGAAAATATGGGGCTCTTTAAAGTTAGTTACGAAATATTTCGTGCCGATAATGAAGAGTTAGTTCTATACACCGAACATTTACAGACCGTTCTCTATCGCACATCTCAAGCCGAGAACCTAAAGGCCGAAGGTAAGGAGCAACCATGATCGATCAATTTCGCGAAATCGCTGATGCGGTAAAACTAGAAGTTAAGCCAGAAAATAGGCGAAAAATAGGTATTTGCGGCGCTGGCGGTATCGTTGATGGCGCACATCTTCCTGCTTACAAGAAAGCGGGTCTAGAAGTAGTTGCAATCTTTGATACCGATAACGCGAAGGCACAGGATGTTGCAAAGCGCCACGGTATCCCGATCGTCTATAAAACACTCGCTGAGTTATTAGCCGATCCAAAGGTTGAGATCGTAGATATCGCTGTTCCAGCTGCCGCTCAACCAGAAATATTTGCGCAAGTTGCTGCTGCAAAAAAACATATCTTGGCGCAGAAACCATTTGCCACAACAGTTGCAGCCGGTGAGGCGATGGTCAAGCAAGCAAAAGATGCTGGCATCATCGCCGCCGTAAATCAACAACTTCGATTTGAAGAAGGTGTCGCTGCCGCCCATAAGATGGTTGAGCTCGGTTGGATCGGAACTGTCAGCAACTTCTCAATCAATGTAAATCTCATTACCCCTTGGGAACTGTGGCCATGGGCGAAGGATCTCGAGCGCTTAGAAGTTATGTTGCACTCAATTCATTATCACGACTTGATTCGTTGGTTCTTGGGAGATGCCAAGACTGTTTTCTGCGCAGCCGGACGTACCGCCGGACAATTTCCAAAAGGCGAAACGCGTACAATTTCAACTGCTCTATATAGCAACGGCGTAACCTCGCTGGTTCATGCCAACCATGTTAACCGCGGTGGTGATAACTATGCCGAGTACCGTATCGATGGCGATAAAGGTTCGATTCGTGGCACTTTAGGCCTGCTTTATGACTATCCCAACGGTCGCGTAGATACTCTCGAAGTTAATTCGCAAGTGGTTCCAACCGATGGTTGGATGCCTTATCCGGTTACAACTCGTTGGTTCCCTGATGCTTTCATCGGAACGATGGGATCGGTTATGGATGCGATTTCTACTGGCGCGCCACTTCGCGCATCTGTTGCCGACAATATCGGAACACTTAAAATGGTAGAAGCTCTCTATAAATCAATGGATACCGCGGTTTCTGTTGAACTCTAGCCAACTCTTTGATCTCACCGGCAAGGTCGCGGTAATCACCGGCGGCAATGGTGGAATCGGATTGGGTTGTGCGAAAGGTTTAGCAGCAGCTGGCGCGAGCATTGCAATTTGGGCGCGCAGCAATGAGAAGAGCGCTGCGGCAGTCGCCGAACTTTCTGCCTTGGGAGTTACTGCAAAATCTTATGAAGTAGATGTTAAATCTGTGGCGGATTTGGAATCTGCGACTAAGGCAACTGTTGCAGATTTCGGCGGAATAGATATCTTGATCGCCAATGCAGGGGTGAATATTCGAATGCGCCCTGAGGAGTACACCGACGATATCGTTGATGAGATTATCGATGTAAACCTTAAAGCGGTCTTCCATTGTGCGCAGTTGGTTTATCCCGAAATGAAAAAGCGCGGGGGAGGAAAAATAATCTTGATCGGTTCGCTTACTAGCGTGCAAGGTTTAGGTGTAGCACCGGTTTACTCCGCAACTAAAGGCGCCGTTGTTCAATTAGGAAAATCTCTGGCGGCAGCATGGGGCGCAGATAATATTCAAGTAAATACCATCCTGCCGGGATGGATTGTTACCGATATGACTTCGGTGACGCGCGCGGTTCCAGGTCTACAAGAACACGTCTTATCGCGCACGCCCGCAGGACGATGGGGATCACCGGCGGATTTCGCTGGAATTGCTACATACTTCGCATCTAGCGCGTCGGATTTTGTGACTGGTACAGATATTCAGATCGACGGCGGCTTTACCAGCACGCTCGCGATCTTTGATTTACCAAAGTAATTTACTTCTTGAAATCCACGCAGTTATTTTGGATCACACCAATACCATCAATTCCAGTGCGGATCTTCTGGCCACCATGTAAGTAAACCGGTGGCTTAAATCCAAGACCAACACCAAATGGTGTGCCTGTATTGATTACGTCTCCAGGAAAGAGCTCCATAAACTGACTGATGTACCAAACGATATGGTCGATACCAAATAACAAGTCATTGGTGTTGGAATCTTGTTTCATAACGCCATCTACTTCACACCATAGGCGCAAGTTGTGAGCATCAATTGCATCTTCCGAAACAATTACCGGACCAATTGGATTAAATGTTGGAAACGATTTTCCTTTAACCCATTGGCCAGAGCGTTCGATCTGCCAGTGGCGCTCTGAAACATCTTGCGAAATTGTGTATCCCAAGATGTGAGCCGCTGAATCTTTCGGAGAATCTAAGTAAAGCGCTCGTTTTCCTATAACAATGGCGAGTTCAACTTCATAATCTGTAGCTTTGCTATTTGGCGGAATCACGATGTCATCGTTAGGACCAATAACTGAATCTGGCGCCTTCATGAAAATTACCGGCTCTTGCGGAGTATCAGCGCCAGTTTCAGCGATATGGGCGATGTAGTTAAGCCCCACACAGATAACTTTTGTGGGGCGCGCCACGGGAGATCCGTAGCGCACACCAGCTAAGGAAGTGCGAGGAAGTGAGGAGAGATCTGCCTGAGCGACTTTGGCGAAGCCACCATTTTCCAGCTCGGTCCGGTTCCAATCGCTAACTAGCGAACTCACATCTATCGCTTGGTCACCTTCTACAACAACTGGCTTTTCGCTACCTACAGCTCCGATACGTGCGATCTTCATTTATTTCCTCCAGGTAGTGAGCCAAGTCCCGTATGGGTTGGCAAGAGACGAACATGCTTTGGTTCAAGTTCTTCGAGTGCGTTAACGCCAAGCAACTTCATATTACGAACCATTTCACCACGCAAAATAGTTAGCGCTCGTTCTACGCCTTCTTGGCCACCGGCCATTAGACCGTAAAGATATGCGCGACCGATATAAGTGAAATCAGCGCCCAACGCGATAGCAGCCAATATATCGGCGCCGTGCATGATGCCGGTATCAAGATGCACTTCGAGATCTTTCTTCAATTCTTTCTTAACATCTACTAAGAGATGTAGTGGAACTGGTGCGCGATCTAATTGGCGGCCGCCGTGGTTAGATAAAATGATCGCATCAGCCCCGTATTTCGCTGCTTTTTTAGCATCCTCCACGGTCTGAATACCTTTAATCGTTAGCTGCCCATCCCATTGCTTACGTATCCATTTGAGATCTTCGAAGGTCATTGTGGGGTCGAACATGAAATCTAGAAGTTCTGCAACCGTGCCTTTCCAATTCTTCATAGTGGCAAAGGTGATCGCAGGAGTTGTTAGAAAGTTAATCCACCATTCTGGACGCGGCATGGCATCAATTAACGTCTTTCCAGTTAGGCGCGGTGGCACAGTTAGACCATTACGCACATCGCGCAGGCGCGCTCCCGCAACTGGAACATCTACGGTTAGCATTAAATTCTTTACACCGGCGGCCTGGGCGCGTCGAACTAGCTCCATGCTGGCATCACGGTCTTTCCACATGTACAACTGGAACCAATTAGTTCCGCCTGGAGCAGCCGCAACGACATCTTCGATAGTTGTTGTACCTAAAGTGGAGAGCGAAAATGGAATACCAAATTTTGCTGCAGCACGCGCACCAGCAATTTCACCTTCGGTATGCATCATCCGGGTAAAGCCAGTTGGCGCAATTCCGACCGGCATGGCAAAACTTTCGCCGAGTACTTCGCATTGCAGTGAAGCTTGCGAAACATCCTGCAAAATATTTGGCCGAAATTCCAAATCTAAGAATGCGCGACGGGCCCGATCTAAAGTGAGTTCTGATTCTGCTGAACCATCGGTGTAATCAAAGGGGCCTGAAGGTGTACGACGTTTGGCAATGGTGCGCAGATCCCAGATCGTGATCGCTTTGGCAAGGCGTTTCTTGCGAGAAGGAAAAGAGGGGAGGGCGAACTTTAGTAAAGGTGCGAGTTCACTTACTTTCGGAAACTGGCGTTTCACATTCTTCTTAGCCAAAACCCGTCCACCTTTCGTAATTGCCAAATCCTATACGATTTATTTCACGGTGACTATTGCTGTGGCGTCACTGATTTTCGCTACTGTGCCCCAATGGGGAAAGCGCTACTGATATGAGTGAACTTTCAGCGAAGGTGCGTTCGGCTCTCGATGCTGCGGTCGCCGCGATTGGGGGAGCACCCCGTGAGGGCCAGATCGAAATGGCCGAAGCTGTCGCCAATGCGCTCACTGATCGCCATCACTTAATGGTGCAAGCCGGCACCGGCACTGGAAAATCTTTGGCTTATTTAATTCCAGCACTGGTTCACGGCCGTAAAGTTTTAATTGCAACTGCAACGCTTGCTCTGCAACGTCAATTAGTTGAAAGAGATTTACCTGCAGTTGTGCCTGCTCTAGAAAAAGAGCTGGGTCGAGAAATTACCTACGGAATTTATAAAGGCGTCGGAAATTACATTTGCCTGCAGAAGATGAACACCGATGAACCTGACCCTGATGGTGAAGTTTTATTAGAAGTAAGTTACTTAGAAAAAGATGCCAAGCGTTTACATGCCTGGGCAAAGACGCCAGGTGTTTCTGGTGATCGTGATGATGCACCTGATGTCGATCGCAGAGTTTGGGCAGCCAACTCACTTTCGGGACGTGAATGCGTTGGCGCCGATGTCTGTAATTACGGTTCGCAATGTTTTGCCGCACTTGCCAAAGCCAAGGCGCAGACCGCCGACGTTGTTGTCACCAACCACACTTTACTTGCTATCGAGATCGTTGATTCACATCCAATCTTGCCCGAACGCGATGCGGTGATCTTGGATGAAGCCCACGAATTTATGGATCGCACCACTCAAGCGGTTACCGAAGAACTAACATCTGCGCGCGTAATCCGTGCCGCCGCCATGGCGCGCAAACATATGCCAGGCAAGTTAGCCGATGCTTTTACCAAGGCGGCCGATAACTTTCATGATGCAATGGCCGATTACGGCGATCAAATTCGCGGAGATTTTGCCGCGCAGGGGCGCCTTGAAGAAATTCCTTCTTCCCTTGAGGCGCCGATCCGCAAAGTGAAAGAAGCTGCCGCAGCAATTGTTCAGATTATTAACGCCGATGACGAGATTATTGATTCGGATGCAATCGCCGAACGCGCCCGCGTAAAAGGCGCCGTCTCCGAGATCAATACAACGTGTGGCAAATTATTAAAGATGGGCAATACCCATGTGCTCTGGTACGAACCAACTTTTTCTACGCTGCATCTGGCGCCACTTTCAGTCTCTGAAGTACTGCGCGCTAATTTACTAACCAAGACGCCGGTAATTGCCACATCGGCAACGCTGACTGTCGGCAATGGATTTGATGCGATGGCGCGCAGTATTGGCTTTGTAGTTGGTTCCGATGCTGACACAGAAGGCGAAGATGGTGATATCGATCCGGCAAATGTGCAGATGCTCGATGTTGGCTCACCATTTGATTTCGCCAATCAAGGTGTTTTGTATATGCCAAAGCATTTACCAGAGCCAGGCCGCGATGGCCCAAGCGCTGAAGTCTTAACTGAACTTGGTGAGTTAATAGATGCCGCGGGTGGTCGCACCTTGGCGCTATTTAGTTCTTGGCGTGGAGTAGAAGCCGCTGATGCGCATCTGCGCGATGTTCTAAAAGAGTTACCAATTGCCATCATTACTCAGAAACGCGGCGATGCGGTAGGTCCACTAGTTGAACGTTTTGCCAAAGATGAAACCTCGATCTTGCTTGGCACGATGTCACTTTGGCAGGGCGTGGATGTGCCGGGCTCATCTTGCATCTTGGTTGCCATTGATCGAATTCCATTTCCGCGTCCTGATGAACCCGTTATGTCGGCTCGGGCTTCACTTGCTGATGCGGCAGGTGGTAGCGGCTTCATGCAGGTTTCCTTGCCGCGAGCAGCGTTGTTATTGGCTCAAGGCACAGGTCGTTTAATTCGCAGCGTTGATGATCGCGGCGTTGTTGCAATTCTGGATTCGCGAATCATCACCAAGCGTTACGGAAGTGTTCTACTTAACTCGATGCCGCCACTTTGGCGCACTAGCGATCGTTCAGTCGTAATAGATTCACTGCGCAGGCTTTCGCAAAGCATGAAATAATTTCTGCATGCCCCGGATTCAGACTCAAGATTTAGCTTCGCACCGGCAATGGCGACGCAATCAACTGATTGAAGCAGCAGCTGCCATAGCGCTGGAATCAGGCGGCGAAGGAATTACTGTCGCAGCCGTTGCGCAGCGTGCCGGTCTATCACGAACCTCTGTTTATGAATACTTTGCCAGCAGCTCAGATTTAGTGGCTGATTTAATCATTGATGAACTGAATCAGTTTGCCGCGATGCTCGAAGAAACCCTAACTGGCATAGATGATGCCTATCTAGCAATTGCTACCTGGATTTCGACGTCATTAGAATTTGTAGTCGACGGCCGCCACCTTTTGGCCAAGACTTTAAATGCAGCAGATCTTCCCCGTGAAAGAGGCGCTGCTATCGCAGCCGCGCACCGAAATCTTTTATCACCGCTTACTCGCAACTTAGCGGCGATTGGCATCGCCGATATTTCACAAGCGCTTGCTTTGTTGCAAGCGGCAACCGATGCGGCAACCAAACGCATTGAAAGCGGAAACGATGCAGAACGCGAGGTTGTTACAACCACCGCATTCTGCATCGCAGGAATTCGTGCCCTTATTTAATAGGGATTTTTAGCGTCTGTGTTAGCGGCGACCAAGTTTCGGTCTTACCGGCCACATTTGCTCTGATCAAACAACTTCCAGTTTTCAGAGCCTTGACCATATTGCCCTCAACCGAGCAATTTTTCCCCATCGCTTTGTAGGAAATCTGACTTCCAAAGTTACTTTCGAAAGGCAGTGCCTTAATTTGGCCCTTCTTTATATTCTTTGTCACGCCTTCGATTTTCTGAGTACCAAGAGTGAGGATGAAAGGGAAGTTGCCTGTGGCGGCAGCGGTCGTCGCATTTCCTGAAGTTGCATATCCCAGCGCACATTGGCCCGCACCTTTAAGGGCGGTGAATACTCCGTTGATGTAAGTACATTCTGGAGTAAGAGAGGTAAATGTGACCGGCAGGCCTGACTTGGTGGTTGCAACAATCTTTGACTCTGCGCGATAAGCCAAATTGCTTGGCACATTTCGCACTAGAGGTGTTCCGTTTAAAGTAACTGTGACTTCATCGGCTGGGAGAGCGGCAGTTGCAACGCCAGCCTTAAAGGTGATGGGAAGAAATTGATCTTCACTTAAATCATTCGATGCGTTGTGATCTAGTCGAAAGAAAAGTCCGCATTGCACCTTGGTGCAATCGACAACTACTCCTTTTCCAGTAATGGAACCGAAAACCTTCAGCGCAACTGGACCGGTAGAACTAATCGATCCTGGTGCGGCATTTGCGGTGATCCAAAGCGTTTGAGTATCGCTGCAAGTCGTTGGACGTGCGTTACCCACTGGAGCTACGCATTCTGTTATATACATACCTGAAGTCGTTGGAAATTTGGTAAAACCGCCGTTGATTGTGGCACCTGCTGGATCGAGGTTGGTGAGTGGGCTACTGGCGAAGGCAAAGGTTTCAGCCTGCACTGGATAACTAGATGCCAGCGAAATCAGCAGGCCTGCCATGACTGCAGGGATACTTTTTTTGAGTTTCACTCGTTCTCCTTGATAGACGATCGGTTACTTATTTTTAAATGTGACAGGAATGAATAGATCATGAGTGCGATCTCCGGCGTGTAGGTGGTCTGATCTGACGGTGATCGCGCAGCGCACTTTGGTGCAATCAAATTTTCCAATTTTCTTGGTTACGGAAACCTCCTTGGTAAATCGCCCACCAGGTTGAAAGGGGATCGCCAGCCCTTCGCCGTAACTAGGTGGATTTGAGGAGATCCAGTAAGACGCGTCTTTTACACCTTGTACATCTGCCCCTCCACCGCATGGAGTGGGAGCTAGGCCCTTCTTGGGCAATACGCAGTAGGCGAGATATATCCCGATAGTTTCATCGAAACCTTTACCAGTGACGTTAACTTTCATCTCTTTCTTAAATTGCGAAGTTTGAATTGATATAGATTGACCTTGGCCACCTGTGACAGTTGTTGCGGCAAAAGAATTCAAAGGCTGGCAGAAAATGGCTGATAAAAGCGCAACCAATACTTGTCTTCTCATATCGCCCAGCCTAGAACTTTCATAAGAATTCTTTATCCGACAGTTATGAAGTACCCGTCGGCAAGAAATTTGAGAGGATGGACCATGCGTAAATTAAGGCAGTTAGCGACGCTATCTGTTGCCACAATCACGTTGCTTGCGCTGACTGGTTGTGGCGCTACCACAGCTAAGATCGAACAGATTGATGCTGCGGCGAGCTTGCAGATAACATCTTCTGAGAAACCAATCGCTAAACGAGTGATTGCGCTAGCTAATGGCTCGGCCGAAATAATCTCTGCCCTAGGTTTAAAATCTCTCCTTATTGGGCGTGATATCGCAAGTACAGATGCAGATTTAAAATCAATTCCCATAGTGACCTCTGGCCACCAAGTAGTTGCCGAAAAGATTATTTCGCTTAAACCAGATTTGGTAATTGTTGATAAATCAACCGGCCCAATCAGCGCACTCGCTGCACTCCAGAGCGCCGGAATTTTAGTTGCGCAGATTCCTGAGGCTTGGACTCTTGGTGATATTCCTGCGAAGGTTGATGCAATTGCTGCAAGCATGGGTGTTGCGCAAAGTGGAACTTTGCTAAATAAAAAGTTTGCCAAAGTTTTACAAAATACACAGAAGCCACCGCTTAGTAAGGTGCGCGTCGCCTTCCTCTATCTACGTGGGGGCAGCGCAATCTATTTAATTGGTGGGCAAGGATCTGGAGCAGATTCACTGATGCAGGCGGTCGGTGCTATCGACGTTGGCGCAGAAAAGTTCAAGCAACCTTTCACTGCGATGAGCAGCGAATCAATGATTACGCTAAATCCCGATCTAATTTTAGTTATGAGCAAAGGACTCGCATCGGTTGGGGGAGTCGAAGGCCTGGTGAAATTACCCGGAATCGCACAAACCAACGCGGGAAAGAATAAGCGCGTAGTTGCAGTCGATGATTCGTTATTGCTCTCTTTTGGTCCACGTACTCCAGATCTGATTTCTCAACTAGCGACACAAATAGCAAAGGTAATGAGATGAGAACGAAATTGGCTTTGCTGCTATTTCTTCTTGCAACTTTCTCGCTTTGTTCGTTAGCGCTTGGCACTGCTGAGATAGCTCATGTGTGGAGTTATGTAATAAATCCATTTCACCAAGTAGATTCTTCGTCACACCAAATAATTTGGGAAATTCGCGCACCTCGAATAGCCGCTGCGCTATTGATCGGCTCTTGCTTAGGAATTGCAGGTGTGCTGGCACAGGGATCTACCAATAATCCGCTCGCCGATCCAGCAATTCTTGGAACCTCGGCCGGTGCATCCCTTGGTGTAGTAATCGGCGTACTGTTAAACGCTGTAAGTATTGGAAGCGCAGGTGCAGTTCTTTTCGCAGCGATTGGCGCGCTCCTTGCCACCCTTCTTACCTTCTCGCTGGCGCGCTCTGCCCTCCAACTCATCACCATCGGAATTGGTGTCGCTGCGATTTTGACGGCGATTGTTGGGTTATCGCTTTCTATGATTTCTCGCCCTGATGCGCGCTCGGTCTCATTTTGGTCATTTGGTTCACTCGCTCTAGTTACGCCGTCGATGTTAATTGTTTTACTGCCAGCATTAATCATCGGCGCAGTTCTGGCATGGAAGATTGCACCATCAGTTGATCTGCTTTCGCTAGGCGATGAATCAGTGCGGCATATTGGATATGACCCGCAGAAAATTCGGCTCCGTTCCTTTGTGCTGCTTTCTACTCTGATTGCAGTAACAGTTTCATCTGTCGGATCAATCGCATTCTTAGCTTTGGCGGCGCCACATATCGCGCGCTTCATAGTTGGACCACAGAATAGAAAGCTGGTCATCTTTGCCGCAGCAGTAGGAGCCATGATTCTTTTAGTTGCCGATACTGCAGCACGCGCCTTGGTACCTCCGAATGAACTTCCGATTGGTCTACTAACTTCACTAATAGGTGCACCAATACTTATTCTGACTTTAAAACGCGGTGGCGATATATGGCGATGATTTCACTTTCTAATTTGAAAATTATTCGTGGCGGTCGCACGGTAATCTCAAATTTTTCAGTTGAGATTGAACAGGCAACGATAACCGCTATCGTCGGACCAAACGGTTGCGGTAAGAGTTCTTTACTTGGCGCTATGGCCGGAGATATTGCGTTGGCGCAAGGGGAAATATTTTTGGAAGGCCGCAATCTAAAATCAATTTCACTGCAAGAGCAGGCGGCCCTGCGCAGCGTTGTAATGCAAAACCGGAATTACTGGCTTTCCTACAGCGCAGCAGATGTCATTGGAATGGGGCAGAGTGAAGATGCTCGCTCACGCATGCCATCGATTATTAATGAATTAAATATGGGCGAGTATGTAGATCAAAGCGTGACCACACTTTCCGGGGGAGAAGCGCAACGTGTAGAAATCGCACGCGCTCTAATTCGAGATTCCGAAATTTATCTGCTTGATGAACCTTTAGCGTCGCAGGATTCACGGAGTAAAGAGCGGATTATCGCCGCTTTGCAGCGGTTGAAGGCAGAAGGTAAAACGATTGTAATTATTGCTCATGTTGATCGGCACTCTTTAGGTTGGTGTGATCAAGTGATCGAGCTTAATTCTTAAATTCCACCATGATTTAGCAAAGCTGGGGTGGAGATTAAGACGACTTACCTCATCTATCAAAACCCAGCGCACCTCTTGCGATTCATCATTTAATTCATGTGCCACAAGCGCCTCTGTAGCTTCTGCGATGACGGTGTCGTAACTCCAGTTACCGTGATTGTCGGTATGAGTTTGGCGAGGAGTTAGCTCCTGTGGATCGATTCCAGTCTCTTCCACCGCTTCGCGGATCGCACCTTCAATTACGCTCTCGTGCGAATCGCGCGCGCCGCCTGGAATACCCCAAGTGTCGCCGTTATGAACCCAAGGTGCGCGATGCTGCAAAAGAATCGCTCCATCTCGATAGATAAGTAGTCCTGCCGCGCCATGTAGACCCCAATGTTTTGAGCCGCAGTTGCACTCAACCCATCCATCTCCGTCGCGCGCAGCCATGTTCCTACCATTCCATATCAACTAACAACTATCCACATGAAAGCGCTAGACCACGCAAATTATCAGTTGTGCAATCTATCTTCCCGCAGATGAAACGCTCAATTATTTTATTCTCTGCACTAATAATCTCTCTTCAGATTCCTCTGGCTTTTGCTGCCGATTGCACAACCGCTTGTGTTGATGTTTATACGCAAAATGGCGAGATCGTCATTGAGGCAAGAAAAGGAAGCGGGCCCAGCGCTGCAAAAGTTACCAAGCCCAAGGTTGTGGCTAAACCTAAAGTTGTGGCTAAACCCAAGGCAATCACAAAACCGAAAGTGGTTGCTAAACCCAAAACAATAGCGCCAGTTAAAAAGGTAGCGCCAAAGAAAGTGGCCAAGAAAGCTGCGAGTAAAACGGTCGCTGCCACCTCTCTTAGCGATCGCTTAAGCAAGGCGCTACCAACAGGTGGAATTTCCTATCAGCCTAATTTCCAACCGCTTATTCATACCCCGGTCTATTTCTGGAATGACATACCTTCGGTATTTCGCACCCAAGTTAATTTAATTGGCGAAACGATCGACGTTGTTCTGCGCCCTTCATATCTGTGGTCATTTGGCGACGGATCCTTTCTAGCGACAACCGATCCGGGCGGGCCTTTTCCCAACGGCAAGATCACCCATATTTATTCGCAGCCCGGTACCTATCCCGTGCTTTTAACAACTACCTGGAACGGCAGCTTTACGCACAACGCCGTAGAACGCGCCATCACTGGCGAAATTAAAAAAGTTTCAGCGCTGACTATCACCGTGGTGGCAGCTCCAACCCGTTTTATGAATTGAGAGAGATGACCACACTCACATCACCCCACGACTTAATTGCCGCTATTCCATTCTTAATCGGCTACCACCCTGAAGATTCGCTTGTAGTCGTTTCGATAAAAGATAACTCCGTCGGTATGGCCATGCGTATTGATTATCCAGTTGATATTCCAGAAGGCGCCTACGATCTTTTGGCATCACATCTGCAGCGAGATCAAGCAAGTGGTGCTTTGCTCGTGGCTTATGT
>JAHECV010000023.1:2831-7973 GCA_024641555.1 Candidatus Planktophila sp. | reverse complement strand
TCGGCATGAAGATTGATCCAAAGTGGATTACCGGCAAATTAGCCGAAGAGATCTTTGAGCACGTGGCAAAAGATCAATTAATTGAGCCTACATTTGTTATGGGATTCCCAGTTGATACATCACCTCTCGTCCGCGCACACCGCGAGATTCCCGGAGTTGTTGAAAAATGGGATTTGTATGTAGATGGCTTTGAACTTGCCACTGGCTATTCCGAATTAATTGATCCAGTAATTCAACGCGATCGTTTAGTTGAACAAGCAACGCTCGGCGCCAAAGGCGACTTAGAGGCGATGCAAGTCGATGAAGATTTCTTACGCGCCATGGAATTTGCCATGCCTCCAACTGGTGGAATGGGAATGGGAGTTGATCGTTTGTTGATGGCGCTCACCGGTCTTGGTATTCGCGAAACAATTCTCTTTCCACTTGTTAAGCCAGAAATAGATTAATAAAAGAATTCGTCATGGCCATTATTCGTCCCGCGCGCACCAGCGATGTTAAGGCAATTCGCCAGCTAGTAGATTCATATGCTGCGCCAGGGCAGATGCTTTCGAAAGAGACAGTTACTCTCTATGAAAGTGTTCAAGAATTTACTGTCGCAGAAGTTGATGGAAAAGTTATTGGTTGTGGTGCGCTGCACGTTCTGTGGGATGACTTAGCTGAAGTTCGCACAGTTGCTGTCGATAAAAACTTTCATAAAAAAGGAATTGGCCACCAAATCCTTGAAAAGATTATTGAACGCGCCCGCGAAGTCGGTGTCGAAAGAATTTTCTGTCTTACTTTTCAAACAGCATTCTTCGGGCGCCACGGTTTTGTTGAAATCGAAGGAACACCCGTTGCCCCTGATGTGTATCAAGAACTTCTCCGTTCCTACGATGCCGGTGTGGCCGAGTTCTTGGATCTAGAAGCAGCGAAGCCAAATACCCTTGGCAATACCCGCATGCTCCTGACTTTGTAGTCCATCACTTAGCCCCATAACTAGGCCTAATAGGGAATATCCCCGCTAAATCTGGGGTTCTAAGGGGTACAAGCTATCCACCTCGCGCCTTCCCTACGCAGGGTTATAGGCTTGCCGTAGTTACCGATAGAAGGAGCCCTGCCCATGTTTGAGCGCTTTACCGATCGAGCCCGACGCGTTGTTGTATTGGCGCAAGAAGAAGCTCGCATGCTCAATCACAACTACATCGGCACAGAGCACATCCTCCTTGGTCTAATTCACGAAGGTGAAGGCGTTGCCGCCAAGGGTCTCGAAGCTCTCGGTATCTCACTCGAAGGCGTTCGCGCACAAGTGGAAGAAATAATCGGCCAAGGACAACAAGCACCTAGCGGTCATATTCCATTTACTCCACGCGCTAAAAAAGTTCTCGAACTTTCACTTCGCGAAGCTTTGCAACTCGGCCATAACTACATCGGCACAGAACATATTCTGCTCGGACTTATCCGCGAAGGCGAAGGCGTAGCCGCCCAAGTTCTCGTAAAACTCGGCGCTGATTTGAATCGCGTTCGTCAACAAGTTATTCAATTGCTTTCTGGTTACCAAGGAAAAGAAGCAGCAACTTCAGGTGGACCCGCAGAAGGCACACCATCTACTTCGCTGGTTCTTGATCAATTTGGTCGCAACCTCACACAGGCTGCTCGCGAAGGAAAGTTGGATCCAGTAATCGGTCGCGAAACCGAAATCGAACGCGTTATGCAGGTTCTCTCACGCCGTACTAAAAATAACCCAGTGCTTATTGGCGAACCAGGCGTTGGTAAAACTGCAGTCGTTGAAGGGCTAGCACAAGCAATTTACAAGAACGATGTTCCAGAGACTCTAAAAGATAAGCAGCTTTACTCACTCGATCTCGGCGCACTTGTCGCCGGTAGCCGTTACCGCGGTGACTTCGAAGAGCGCCTAAAGAAAGTTTTGAAAGAGATTAAAACTCGTGGCGACATTATTTTATTTATCGATGAAATTCACACACTTGTTGGTGCAGGCGCCGCCGAAGGCGCAATTGATGCTGCCAGCATCTTGAAGCCGATGCTTGCTCGTGGTGAGCTCCAGACAATTGGCGCAACTACCCTTGATGAATACCGTAAACATGTTGAAAAAGATGCTGCGCTAGAACGTCGCTTCCAACCAATTCAAGTTAAAGAGCCATCAGTTGCGCACACTATTGAAATTCTTAAGGGCCTGCGCGATCGTTACGAAACCCACCACCGCGTTTCGATTACCGATGGCGCTCTTGCTGCCGCAGCAAATATGGCAGATCGCTACATTTCAGATCGTTTCTTGCCAGATAAAGCGATCGATCTAATCGATGAAGCCGGATCACGTCTGCGCATCAAGCGCATGACCGCACCTGCTGAACTCCGTGAATTCGATGAAAAGATCGCCGAAGCGCGCAAAGCAAAAGAATCCGCAATTGACGGCCAAGACTTTGAAGGCGCTGCGGCACTTCGCGATAAGGAGAAGGCTCTTATCGCTGAAAAGGCAGATGCTGAAAAGAATTGGAAGGCAACTGACCTCGATAAGGTGACCGAAGTTGATGAAGAGTTAATTGCCCAAGTTCTCTCTGCCTCAACTGGTATCCCAGTATTTAAGTTAACCGAAGAAGAGACGGCACGTCTGCTTCGTATGGAAGACGAACTGCACCGTCGCGTAATCGGACAAGATCAAGCGATCAAGGCGTTGTCACAAGCTATCCGCCGTACTCGCGCTGGCTTGAAAGATCCAAAGCGCCCTGGCGGCTCATTTATCTTCGCCGGTCCTTCAGGTGTTGGAAAGACCGAACTTTCTCGCACACTTGCCTCATTCCTATTTGGTGATGAGACCGCACTTATTCAATTGGATATGTCGGAATATTCAGAGCGCCACACCGCATCTCGTTTATTCGGTGCACCTCCAGGATATGTCGGTTACGACGAAGGTGGACAGCTAACCGAAAAGGTTCGCCGCCGCCCATTCTCGGTTGTGCTCTTCGATGAGATCGAAAAAGCTCACCCAGATATCTTTAACTCTCTTCTACAGGTGCTTGAAGATGGTCGCCTAACTGATTCACAAGGTCGCACCGTTGACTTTAAGAACACGGTAATCATCATGACTACCAACCTTGGTACTCGCGATATTTCAAAGAGCCTCGGTTTGGGCTTTGCAAATATTGAAGATGATCTAACAAATTACGATCGCATGAAGGGCAAGGTTCAAGACGAACTCAAGAACCACTTCCGCCCTGAATTCCTCAACAGAATCGACGATGTAATCGTCTTCCACCAGTTGAATAAGGAACAGATCATTCAAATTGTTGATCTCATGATCGCTAGCCTTGATGATCGTTTGAAGGCGAAAGATATGGGTATCGAACTTACTCAAGCAGCTAAAGATCTACTTGCTGCTCGTGGTTACGACCCACTTCTTGGCGCACGTCCATTGCGCCGGGTTATTCAACGTGAAATCGAAGATTCTCTATCAGAGCGAATTCTCTTTGGCGAACTAAAGGGCGGCGAGATCATCGTTGTTGACGTCGAAGGCGTCGATGCTGAAGCAAAGTTCACTTTTACAGGAGCACCGAAGGCAACGCTGCCGGATTCACCAGAAGATCTCGCTGAAGCAAGTAAGTAATTTAGCTAGCTTTCTTCACGCTGCTATTTGTATTTGAGCGTTGTCGTTTGCCTTGTGCGTTTGTAGATGCACTTCGTTTAATTCGGCGAGCCGCTGCCCGCTTTTCTTCAAGTATGCGTGCGGGAATCGGCACTTCTGGAATTTTAATATCTTCAATATCCATGCGTTTATCTTGCACTAGACCAAAAAAATTCAAGGAAGAATTAAAGAGATTTAGGGATGATTTTCAGGGGTCATTTAAGGAATCTTTTTGCCAGGATTTAATATCCCGTTAGGGTCAAAGGCTTTCTTGATCTCGCGTTGTAGCGAAGCAACTTTTGGCGCGATTTCATTCGCGACAAAAGCAGATTTGATTGAACCGATGCCATGTTCGCCACTTGCCGTTCCACCGAGCGATTGCGCAATCTCCACAATCCTTGCAAATGCTTGCTTGGCACGTTCTGCCGCGGCTGCATCTGCGTGGTCATGAACAATCGTGGGGTGCATATTTCCATCGCCGGCATGGCCAAAGATTCCGATAACTAAATTAGTTTCGCGACTTAGCGCTTCCACTTTTTCAACAAATTCCGCAATCTTGGTAATTGGAAGGGCAACGTCGTCGAGCAGCGTTGCTCCCATACGTTCGAGCGCTGGATAGGCCAACTTACGTACGCGAATTAAATCGGCGGCATCTGCTGGATCATCAGAGTAAACACCATCAATTAAATCGAAGTCCTTACAAGTTTCTAGCGCTGCTTCGCAAAGTGAGTGGTTCTCATCTAACTGCATCAATACAACGCTACCTGCGACATCAAAACCAAGCGGGTGCCACGCCTCGACTGCCTTTAACGTTGTTTGATCAACGATTTCTAACATTGATGGACGATATTTAAGCAGCGCAGCTGCTGCTGCCGCAGCCTTGGCAATGCTGGGAAATGTTGCGATAAGAGTTGCTGGGGGAGCCGGGCGAATTTCCAAGTTAAGAGTTAACTCGGTAATTATTCCAAGCGTTCCTTCAGAGCCAATAAACAATTTTGTGAGATCGTAAGTCGAAACTGATTTCTTTGTGGCTTTGCCAAGTTCGATGATTTCACCAGTTGCTAATACAACTTGAAGGGCGCGCACATGTGCCGATGTAACGCCATATTTAACGCAGCACATTCCGCCTGCATTAGTTGCGGCATTGCCTCCGAGCGTTGACCACTCGCGGCTTGCTGGATCTGGCAGATATGCCAGACCGAGCTCTTTTGCCGCGTTGTCTAGATCGATATTGATTACACCTGCTTGAACGCGGGCGATCTGATTGGCAGAGTCAATTTCCAGAATTTGATTCATCTTTTCAAGTGAGATGACCAAACTCTGTGCGCTCGAATTCGCTCCGCCTGATAAACCGCTGCCGGCTCCACGAGTTACGACATCAATCTTATTTTCATTTGCGAAAGCTAACGCCTTGGAAATTTCAGTTGCGTTTCTGGCTAGCAGTACCGCAAATGGTGGAGCGCTAACTGCAAATGGTGCTTGATCTCGTGAATAAGAGGCGGTGATATCTGGATCAGAGATAAGTG
>JAHECV010000023.1:0-2731 GCA_024641555.1 Candidatus Planktophila sp. | reverse complement strand
AACGCCTTGGAAATTTCAGTTGCGTTTCTGGCTAGCAGTACCGCAAATGGTGGAGCGCTAACTGCAAATGGTGCTTGATCTCGTGAATAAGAGGCGGTGATATCTGGATCAGAGATAAGTGTGACATCCGGTCCAAGCGCTGCAGATAGCGCTGCAAAATGGGTCATGCCAGCATTTTTTTCATCTGCGTAATTTGGGTTGATTGATCCTGCACAATCTTTTCTCCAAAAGCTTTGATCTCCAAGTTACTGGCATCTTTGATCATTTCAGACATATGGATTGCTCCGTCATGATGTTGGATCATGCCTTTCAACCAGAGAGTGTCAAAATCTCTTCCAGTTGCCTTCTCTAACGCAGCTAAATCTTCGTCATCCAACATTCCGCCCATGCCGTGTGCCGAATGACCCATATCTTCTGATGCGCCTGCCTCATCAAGCCACGCCTTCATCTGTGTAATTTCAGATCTTTGATCACGAATAATTACGGTGGCAAGATTTAAGAGCTCTGCGTTCTTAGATTTCTTAAGCGCAATCTCTGAAATATCAATAGCTTGTTGGTGGTGAGGAATCATCATCTGTAAAAACATGGTGTCTGCACCTGTGAATCTGGTGCTCGATGAATCAGAACTGCCCGACGAATGGCTTCCCATGTCATGGCCCATAGATTCTTCCATCGAATTTCCATCTTTTAAGATAAATGTCGCAAGGATGGCGGCAAGTAGCACTGCGATCATTGCAAGAAGAGTGGTTATTAGGCGATTATTTTTCATTATTCACCCGTTATCTTCACTCGTTGCAGAGCTTGATCAAGGCGCGATACTTCAACGATCTCCATACCTTCGATCTTAGTTTCACTTCCGAGCGGAACTAACGCACGTTTAAATCCAAGGCGATAAGCCTCAGCTAGGCGACGAGAGACTCCGCTTACTTTGCGAATTTCACCAGCCAGACCAACTTCACCGATTGCAACTAAATCAGCTGGTAGCGCAAGCCCTTTTGCAGCAGATGCAACGGCGAGAGCGAGTGCGAGATCGGCAGCAGGTTCAGACATCTTCATTCCGCCAACTGTTGCGGCATAAACATCTCGCCCACCCACACGCACGGCAGCGCGAAGTTCGAGGACCGCCAAGGTCATTGCAGTGCGCGCTGAATCTAGCCCACTAGTAACGCGACGCGAATTTCCAAAATCATTTTCGCGACCTTGGCTAACTAAAGCTTGAATTTCAGCAAGTAGCGGGCGACGACCTTCGAGAGTTACTGTCACACAGGTTCCGGGAACTGGTTCGGCGTGACGTGATGTAAATAGACCAGTTGGATCGAGCACGCTTTCAATGCCGGTATCGCTTAAATCAAAGCAACCGACTTCGTCAGATGCGCCAAAACGATTTTTGATTGCACGAATCAAGCGCAGACGTGAGTGGCGTTCACCTTCAAATTGCAGAACAACATCCACGATATGTTCGAGTAAACGCGGACCAGCGATTGAGCCATCTTTAGTAACGTGGCCAACTAGTAGCAAAGTAATATCTCGGTCTTTACAGATGCGAATAAGTGCGCCCGCAACTTCGCGAACTTGAGTTACACCGCCAGGTGTTCCATCTGCTGCCGCAGAACCAATTGTTTGCACGCTATCAATAATTAGCAACTCAGGTTTTACCGAATCAATATGTGCAATGACTGCACCGAGATCGGTCTCAGATGCTAAAAATAATTTGGGATCAACGGCGTTGATACGTTCGGCGCGCAAACGAACTTGCGATGCTGATTCTTCACCACTTATATATAAAGCAGGAATTCCTTTGGCAGCAGTTTGCGCCGCAACCGAGAGAAGTAGTGTTGATTTTCCAACGCCGGGTTCGCCGGCGAGCAAGATTGCGGCGCCCGGAACAAGGCCGCCACCAAGTACACGATCTAGTTCGGAGACACCTGTTGCACGTGCTCGCGCAGATGAGAGATCAACATCGCCGATCGGAGTTGCGGCGTGTGTAACTTTTCCGGCAACTAATGAGAGTTTCTTGGGCGCTGCGAGTTCTTCAACGCTGCCCCAGGCCTGACATTCGCCGCAGCGACCAACCCATTTTTGGGAGGTCCATCCGCATTCAGAGCAACGGAATGGATCTTTCTCGACTTTGGCCATGACCAAACTCTAGAGGGTAGGGCTGACTACTTCCCAGCGGCGATTGATGCTGGGTGTTGGATTACAAAGAGTGGAAGTGAACGAGCCTTAGCATCATTGATTCCCTTTACGCGCTGATCGCAGTGCTCGGCGAGAACTGCATATGCCGCTTCGCCCATTAGCGCCTGGAGTTCGGTGCGATTCGAAATATAAACCGGTTCGCTACCGACGTGAGCATCGGTATTACTTGTGCAGTACCAGTCGAAATCATCTCCGCCATCGCCCCATGCAAGTCTTTCGTACTCACCAATTACCGTCACAGAATATTCACGTTCGCCAACTTCGCGAGTTTCAAAGCTACGGCGCAACGGCAACTGCCAACATACATCTGGTTTGGTATCAACAAAGTGACGATTTTCTTTCTGCGCTAAGTGATGAAGTACGCAACCGAAGCTTCCGGTAAATCCTGGCGCTTCATAACCCTTGCGGTTTAAAAAGATACAACCATCATCGATTGTGCGTGTCTTACGTTCTTTATCTTCATCTAAATCTGAAATACGCAGTTGTCCATTTGGTTTCTTGGGACGAGCTTGTTCGTAGTACTGCCACATTTCAG
>JAHECV010000016.1 GCA_024641555.1 Candidatus Planktophila sp. | reverse complement strand
CTTGATATTTTTCGGCCAACGCCGCTGGGTCGTTAATTGGCGAAAGTGCACCTTTACTAGGCGAGGATCGCTTAACTTCTGCAATCACTTTCATATCTGGTCCAGTTAAAGCAGCGTGTGCATCAAGTGCGGGTGCAGCAGCTGATATCTCGTCATGAATTTGAGCTAGTGACTTACGACGCTTCGCTAAATCTTCGCGAACACCTTCAATTATTGAATCAAGGACGGTCATTACTTTTCATCCTCTTTATCACTTGGATCAATTCCTTTATCAAGGGCGCTCCAAGAATTCAACGGCGCCTCCCTACGAGATTGGCGTTCGTATCGTTTAGAGATTCGAAATTTTTGAGATATAAAAACTGTTGCTGTTGCAACAACGATTATTGAAACGATAATTTGAACTAGATCAGACATGGCTTGGTCGCATTCGGTTGGCGGCGCTCACGGCGCCTAGTACCGCTGCTGCTTTATTGGCACACTCTTGATTTTCAGATTCTGGATCAGAGTCTGCTACAACGCCAGCTCCAGCTTGTACATAGGCCTTATTTTTATAAATAAGCGCAGTGCGAATTGCGATACAGGTATCGATATTTCCAGTGAAATCTATATAACCAATGGCTCCGCCATAGAGTCCGCGTCTAGTTGGTTCTAGTTCTTCGATTATCTCCATAGCACGCGGCTTAGGAGCACCCGATAACGTTCCCGCAGGAAAGACGGCAAAGAGGGCATCGACTGGTGATGATGTATCTGCGAGCTCGCCAATAACGGTAGAAACGATATGCATGACATGCGAATAACGTTCAATGTGCATGAAGTCAATTACTTCTACAGAACCTGGAGTGGAGATGCGGCCAAGATCATTTCGCCCCAAGTCGACCAACATTAAATGTTCAGCGCGCTCCTTGGGATCAGCCAATAACTCTTCACCTAGGCGGTGATCTTCTTCGGTGGAAGGCGAACGTTTACGAGTACCGGCGATGGGATGAACCATCACCTCTTTACCGGTCACCTTAACTAGCGCCTCAGGGCTAGAACCAACTACTTCAATTCCATCTGTAAACCGGAATAGGTACATATAAGGACTTGGATTGTGCAATCGAAGTGCGCGGTAAACATCTAGCGCATCAGCCGTGCAATCCATGGCAAAACGTTGCGAGAGAACTATCTGGAAAGCTTCACCGGCAACGATCTCTTCCTTGGCTTGCAAAACCTTCGCTTTAAAGTCAGCGCTAGAAATATTCTGGGTAAATTTTGGGGTATCGCGTTCTGGTATTTGGTCGATAAATCCAGGAAGTGATCCCTGAAGATCGGCTTGCATACGATCCAAGCGAGACTGTGCATCGTTAAATGCTTCATCAATTCTCTCGTTACTTCCATCCCAGTTGATCGCATTGGCAATCAATGTAATCGTGCCTTCGGCGTGATCCATAACTGCGAGATCACTCGTTAACATAAAGGCGATCTCCGGAAGTGGAATATCTCTTTCGCTAAGCGAAGGAAGTTTTTCAAGTCTACGAACAGCGTCATATCCCATGTAACCAACTAAGCCACCTGTAAGCGGAGGTAGTCCAGCAATTTTTGGAGATTTAAGATGCGCGGCAGAAAGTCGAAGCGCTTCTAACGGATCAATCCCTATTGGAGCGCCCGCAGGTGCGGTTCCTACCCAAATCGCTTTGCCGTCTTTCTCGCTAAGCGTTGCCTGTGAATGTGCGCCAATAAACGAATACCGTGACCACACTCCCCCATGTTCTGCTGACTCCAAAAGAAATGTGGACGCTTCATTCTTGGCTATCTTGCGGTAAACGCCCAGCGGTGTCTCGCCGTCGGCAAGTAACTTTCGATATACCGGAATTACATTGAAATGCTTCGCGTATTCGCGAAATTCAGCAAGTTGCATTACTTATCCGCACCAATTTGAAGTGGGTTATGAAAACAAGTTTGATCGCCAGTGTGGCAAGCCGCACCGACCTGGTTAACCTTCAACAAAAGCGCATCGCCATCGCAATCAAGGGAGATAGAAACTACTTGTTGGGTATGGCCAGATGTGGCTCCCTTTACCCAAAGTTCATTCCGACTACGACTCCAGTAGGTCGCTTGGTTGGTAGCGATGGTTTGTGCCAATGACTCAGTATTCATATAGGCCAACATTAAAACTTCGCCTGTTTGTGCATCTTGCGCGATCGCTGGAATCAGATCTATACCGTCTTTTAGGCGCGCCTTAATATCTGCGGGAAGTGGCGCGCTCATGTTCGTATTCTGCCTTAAGCACTTACGATGTTGCGAATGGAATAACCCTGCGCGCTTAAATAGCGCTTAACATCACCAATACGGTGCACTCCGAAGTGAAAAACGCTCGCCGCCAGCAAGGCATCTGCTCCTGCATCAAGGGCAGCCGCAAAATCTTCGAGAGCCCCGGCGCCACCGCTTGCAATAAGTGGAACTTTGGAAATTGCACGGACTGCAGTGATCATTCCGATGTCGTAACCGGCGCGGGTGCCGTCAGCATCCATCGAGTTGAGAAGAATTTCACCAGCGCCGAGTGCGCAAGCTTTATCGACCCACGCCAATGCATCTAAACCTGCGCTCTGACGTCCACCGTGAGTTGTAACTTCGAAGCCTGACTCAGTTCGCGCGCGACGCGCATCGATAGAGATAACTAATACTTGTGAACCAAAACGATCGGCAATCTCTGAAATTAACTCTGGACGCGCGATAGCCGAAGTATTAATGGAAACCTTATCCGCACCTGCGCGCAGTAAACGGTCTACATCATCGACTGAGCGAATTCCACCGCCCACAGTGAGCGGAATAAATACTTGCTCGGCAGTTTTACGAACCACATCTAAAGTCGTCTCACGATTGCCACTGCTTGCCGAAATATCTAGAAAAGTTAGCTCGTCGGCGCCTTCTAGGTTATAGAGAGAGGACATTTCCACTGGATCACCAGCATCAACTAAATCAGTGAAGTTAACGCCTTTAACGACTCGCCCTTCGGTGACGTCGAGACAGGGAATGATCCGAACCGATAACGCCATTTACTTGGCACCTTTTGTCAAAGCCAAAGCTTCTTGCAAAGTAAATGCACCCGCATAAAGAGCTTTACCGACTATCGCTCCTTCAACTCCAATGGCATGGAGTGAAGATAGAGCTTCAATATCTTGTAATGAAGAGATGCCTCCGCTCGCGACAACCGGCTTCTTCGTTACAGCGCAGACTTCTTTTAGAAGTTCAAGGTTAGGGCCCTGTAAGGTGCCGTCTTTCGTAACATCTGTAACAACATATCTAGAACATCCATTGCGTTCTAAGCGTTCGATGGTTTCGAATAGATCTCCGCCTTCTTTCGTCCAACCGCGTGCTGCAAGTACATGTCCACGAACATCGAGACCAACTGCAATTCGATCGCCATGTTCGGCAATTACCCGCGCAGTCCATTCTGGATTTTCCAGCGCCGCAGTGCCGAGATTTACGCGGGTACAACCTGTGGCCAGCGCGCGATGTAACGACTCGTCATCGCGAATTCCACCAGAGAGTTCTACTTTTATATCAAGGCGCCCAACTACTTCGGCTAATAAAGATGTATTTTCCCCGCGACCGAAGGCAGCATCTAGATCGACTAGGTGTAACCATTCGGCGCCAGCTGCCTGAAATTCAAGAGCAACTTCAAGTGGTGCGCCATAAATACTTTCTTGGGCAAGTTCACCTTGAACTAATCGAACGGCTTTACCATCTTTTACATCTACGGCAGGTAGAAGTTCTAGGTAATTATTTTGCGTCATAACGTTTCCACCCAGTTCTTAATAAGCGCTAGCCCTGCATCACCTGATTTTTCGGGATGGAATTGCGTCGCCGCAATGACACCATCTTCAACTGCTGCTAGAAATTTTTCCCCATGGTTGCTCCACGCTTGAGTTACCCCCACGGCATTTTTTGCAGCATACGAGTGCACGAAGTAGAAGGATTGATCTGCAATCCCTTTAAAGAGCGTTGAATTCGACGATACTTCAACAGTGTTCCAACCCATATGGGGAAGAATCGGAGCATCTAACTTTGTAATGCTCTCTTGCCAAATACCGACGCCTTGATGCAATGGACCATCTGTATGTTCATCACCATCTCTGAAGAGAATTTGCATTCCGACACAGATTCCAAGAGTTGGACGTTGCTTTGCCACTCGTTCGCGAACAATCGCATCTCCTCCGACGGCAACTAATCCACGCATGCACGCCGCGAAAGCGCCGACGCCAGGTACGACTAAACCTTCGGCATTTAAAGCAATGTCACGATCAGAGGTGACAACAACATCTTTACCGGTGCGTTCAAATGCGCGTTGGGCTGATCTTAGATTTCCAGATCCGTAATCAAGAATTGCGATCACTATTAAAGTGAACCTTTTGTTGAAGGAACTCCTGCGATTCCGCCATCGAGTGAGACTGCATCGCGTAGTGCGCGAGCAACTGCCTTAAATTGCGCTTCGAAAACGTGGTGCGCATTTCGTCCTTCAAGTACGCGCACATGTAGTGCAATTCGGGCTTCGGCAACGATTGATTCCCAAATATGTTTTCCGAGAGTGGTATCAAAAGTTCCGATCAGCTCAACGATTTCCGGTTGGCGATGCACTAAGTAAGGGCGACCTGAAAGATCAACTGCCGCCTGCACCAAAACTTCATCTAGCGGCACCATGGCATCACCGAAACGACGGATACCGACCTTATCGCCGAGGGCTTCGCGCAGCGCCTGTCCAAATGCTAAAGAGGTATCTTCAACAGTGTGGTGTGAATCAACATCAATATCGCCAGTTGTCTTGACCGTTAAATTAAATCCAGAGTGTTTGCCGAGTTGGGAGAGCATGTGATCGAAGAAAGGAACGCCAGTATCTACCGAAATCTCACCAACACCATCGAGATTTAGCTCAACTAGCACTTGGGACTCTTTGGTTTTACGTTCTACGCGGGCTGTTCTCATCTGCTCATCTCCATTAACTACATCGCTAAATTGGCTAGTTATTTAAAATATCTTTAAGGGCGCTGATAAATTTCTGATTCTCGGCCTCATTGCCAATGGTCATACGCAAGTGCCCTAATAATCCCACATCTCTAATCAAGACGCCGCGATCAAGGAGTTGGCGCCAAAGTTGGGATGGTTCCAAGTTAAAGCCCGTAAATACGATGAAGTTTGCGCTACTTGGAGCAACGGTAAGGCCCAACTCTTCCAGCGCGAGCACAACTTTTGCGCGAGAATCGATCAAGGTTGCGACGGTGCCCAATAGCTCTGCCTGAAATTCCAACGCTACTTCAGCAGCTGCTTGGGTAATCGCGCTTAGGTGATATGGCAATCGAACCAAGAACATTGCATCGATGACCTCACGATCAGCAACCAAATATCCGACACGAGCGCCTGCAAATGCGAAGGCTTTGCTCATAGTACGAATCACTACGACATTTGGATACTTTCCGATTAGCGTCACCGCAGATTGCTCGCTTGAAAATTCTGCATAAGCCTCATCGACGACCAGAAGTCCGTTGACTGCACCGGTTGCGATAGCCAGTTCTTCAATCTCGCTAATCCTTAGCAAGGTTCCAGTTGGGTTGTTAGGAGTCGTGATAAAGGTAAGCGCAGGCTTGCGCTCTGAAATCTCAGATAACGCTTTTACAGTATCTAATGTGAAATCTGATCGACGGCCACCATCGTGCCATTGCACGCCAATAACTTTAGCGATCAATGGGTGCATCGAATAAGATGGAGTGAATCCGAGCGCACCACGTGAACCAAATGCCATGAATAGCGATTGAATGATTTCATTACTGCCGTTTGCTGCCCAGATTTGATCAGCCGTGAATGACGTGCCGGAAAGAGTGTTTATAAATTTGGAGAGTGAAGTACGCAAAACTGTGGCATCACGATCAGGATAACGATTAAGCGTTGTAGCAACGCGATGAACGCGATCGGCGATAGCTTGCGCGAGTTCGGGCGAAGGCGCAAAGGGGTTCTCGTTGGTGTTGAGCGTTGCTTCTGCTGGAACTTGTGGAGCACCGTAAGGTGAAAGCGCTGAAAGATCTTCGCGCAGCGGCAACCACTCTGGCCATTGCTTTGCACTCATAGCGCTTCCAGTCGCGCAGTCATCGCTTCTCCGTGCGCAGGTAGATCTTCAGAATTCGCAAGGGTAATTACGGTTTGCGCAATATCTACAAATGCCGCTTGTGAGTACTCGATGAAGTGCAAGCCTCTTAAAAATGTTTGCACAGATAAGCCGCTGCTGTGGCAAGCACAACCTCCGGTAGGCAAAACGTGATTAGAACCAGCCGAGTAATCACCGAGTGAAACTGGCGAGAATCGACCAATAAAGACCGCGCCCGCGTTCCGAATCTGCTGTGCATCTTGGGCAGCGCTCTTGGTTTGAATCTCTAAATGTTCTGCGGCATATGCATTTACAACATCAAGCCCTTGCGCAATGGACTCCACCATAACAATTGCAGATTGAATTCCAGAAAGAGCTTCCCGAATTCGTGCGGAGTGCTTCGTCGCAGCCACCCTTATTTCTAACTCTTGTACAACTTCGGCTGCTAACTTTTCGGAAGTGGTTACCAGAATTGCTGCGGCAATCACGTCGTGCTCGGCTTGGCTAATTAAATCCGCTGCTACGTCGGCTGCGCGTGCAGTTTCATCAGCCAATATGGCAATTTCTGTTGGACCAGCTTCAGAATCAATTCCAATTACTCCACGAAGTGCTCGTTTAGCGGCTGCGACGTAGATATTGCCGGGACCGGTAACGAGATCGCACTTTTCACAGAGCCCATCCATGCCGTAAGCAAATAGGGCGATCGCTTGCGCACCGCCGACTGCGTACACCTCAGAGATTCCAAGAAGTGCGCAAGCTGCCAAAATAGTTGGATGTGGAAGCCCCCCAAACTCTTTCTGCGGAGGTGAAGCAACTGCGATACTGGAAACTTTCGCAATTTGCGCCGGAATAACATTCATCAAAACGCTACTCGGATAAACGGCGCGGCCACCTGGAACATATAGTCCAACGCGATCGACAGGTACCCAACGTTCGGTGACAACTCCCCCATCAACGACTTTCGTAGTTGTTACTCCACGAAGTTGATCGTTATGCACTTTTCGGATTCGCTCAGCAGAGAGTTCTAGCGCGGCGCGTACCTTGGGATCTAATTCAACTAGCGCCTTATCTAGCGCCGCTTGTGGAACACGAATTGAAGCGGGAAGAACTCCATCAAATTCTTCCGCAAGTTGTAGTAGATCGGCCTCAGATCCAGATTTAACTTTCTGCAGAATTGGCTCAATCGCATTCATGGCAGCGGCGATATCTAAAACCGCACGTGGAATCGCTTTTTGGTAGCCCGCTTTGGTGAGAGCCTTACCGCGGAGATCAAGCGAGCGAATCATGCGCCAAGTCTAACGGCTGCCACCTCTTACAGGCGCGACCAATAAATTAGAGACCGATCGCACTAAATCACATTCGAACTAAGCAGTCTGGCCCCAAAATCGATTTTAAATCAGCGCTCAAACTTGGAGATGCCGTAACGAGAGCATCAATCTTCATCGTTGTTAGAACGCCTTGATCATCGATCTGCATATGGACTTCGCGCTTCCCGGGATGGGAACGAAGTATCTCTTTCATGCGATCTACCACCGGTGGAGTGCACTGCGCAATTGGCAGAGAGATTAAAAGTGGCCCGACCGGACCAGTTGAAATATCAAGTGATTTCATTTCAAGCGCAGTAAACCTAAGGACTTCATCCCGACGCTCAAATCTCCCGCGGACGGTAACCACTCGATCTTCAATCAAAGTTAGCGCATATTGATTGTAGGTATTTGAGAAGAAGAGAACTTCGATAGCACCTTCTAGATCTTCCAAACTCACAATCGCCCACGATGAACCCTGACGTGAAACTTTGCGCTGCACGCCGGTAATCAATCCGCCCAAAGTAACCATGCCATCTGTAGCGCTCTCATCGCTTTGCAGCGCGCTAATCGACATATCAGTGTTTGAACGTAAGACATGTTCCACACCAAGCAACGGATGATCTGAAACGTAGAGTCCAAGCATCTCGCGCTCGAAGCTGAGCAGAGTCGATTTATCCCACTCGAATGTTGGGATCTCAATTTCCAAGCCAGATACTTGAGTCAGAGATTCGCCTCCGAATAAGTCGAACTGACCAATCGCTTCGGCTCGTTTAGCTTCAATTACTGAAT